>NZ_JBLIEK010000032.1:0-35632 GCF_047632995.1 Psychromonas sp. | reverse complement strand
CAATATATGCCGCCTACCATCCCATTAATGAAGTGTGCCTGTTTTTTAACAACCAACTATTTCGCGGTAACCGTACCACCAAACAATATGCAGACGGTTTTGATGCGTTTGTTTCACCCAATTATCCGGTCTTGTTAGAAGCTGGGATTGAGATCAAAGAGATCGCCGGACGAAAACAAAAATCGGTTAATACACGCTTGCGCGTAAGTGAAATAACCAGACAATCGATCGCTATTTTGCATCTTTTTCCCGGTTTAGATTGGCAAGTTTTAGATAATCTCTTAAAAAGTCCACTTAAAGCCTTGGTTTTGCTAACTTATGGCGTCGGCAATGCACAGCAGGATGAGCAACTGTTAGTGACATTGAAAAGTGCCAGTGAGCGGGGCGTTTTTATTGTTAACTGTACCCAGTGTTTAAAAGGGCGAGTTAATATGGAAGGCTATGCAACGGGCAATGCACTGCGTGAAGCTGGCGTTATTAGCGGCCTGGATATGACCACGGAAACGGTTATCGCCAAGCTCTATTATCTGCTCAGCCAAGATTTATCCAATAAGGTGGTGAGAGAGCTATTGGAAACGGATTTAAGAGGCGAGTTAGGTTAACAATGTGGGCACTTTTGAAAATGAAAGGCCCGTTTTACTTGCTGTTACTTACTTTGTTGTGAACGCCCCACCCGGTAGGCGTCGACAATCGACACTAACCAGATGATCATCAGCAGTTGTGACATTAAATCCGCGTTGAGTAATCCACTGTTGTCTGTTTGCTGCGTGACTGATTCTGTGATCGCAGAAATATCGGGTGCTATCTCACCATTTTGGATTTTCTCCACTATCTGCTGCGCATTTTCGAGTGTTTTAGAAAGCAGCTGATAGGTTGCAGCCAGCGCGCTTGTGACGAATAAAACAGCTGATATGTATTTTTTTAAGAATAGATGCCCGATGCCGGGAAATACAAAGGCTGATAGCAGCGCGGCTTTTATCGGTTTTTTCATCCAACTATCCTTTTATCTGTAAAAACAGAAGCGCAGCATAACATTTAAAAAGCTCCGTGATGGTTAACTTTTCAGGTGACAGGGGAAGCGCAGAGATAATTTTAATCCGCCCTGTTGACTATTTTCAGCTTCAATCTCCCCTTGCAGTCTTTGTGATACAAGGTTGTAAGCGAGATGCAGGCCTAACCCCACACTGCCTTGGTATCGATTTGAGGTATAAAAAGGTTCAAAGATCTGCGCGATAGGCTCGATATCCACGCCGTTACCGTTATCCATAAAGAAGAGTTCAACCGAGCCGTTTTTTTGCGTGCAGCCTAATTCTAACTTTGGTCCGCCGCTTATCTGTTTTTTAAATGCATGTTCTAATGCATTTCTAAATAATAGCGATAGCACCTTACTTAACGATTGCATATAAGTTCGCACAAAAACACTATCTCCGCTCACTTGAATCTCCAGTCCGGCGCATTCCTGCGAGTCTAGCCAGCCATTAACCAGCTGCTGTAGGAAACCTTTGAGTTCAAACTGAGCTGGTTTTTCACCTTCGTTCTCTTCGTTAATGGACAACTCTTTAAAAACAGTGACCAGATCGCTACAGCGGTTGATATTTCTGACGATCAGAACAGTTGAATCGGATAGGGACTGAAGCTGATTCATAATCTCGCTTTTTTTTAGCGATCTGCTGGCAACCATCTCGTGTAAGTCTTTATCTACCTCTTCAACCAGGGCGATTGCACTGATACAAACCCCCAATGGAGTGTTGAGTTCATGGGCAATACCGGCAACCAAGCCTCCCAAGGAGGCCATTTTTTCACTTTGAACTAATCGGCTTTGGGTTTCTGTTAACACGGCAAGGGTCGCGTTTAATTCAGCATTAGACTGACTTAATGCAATGGTGCGTTTTTTGACTTTTGACTCTAGCTGCGCCTGATCGGTGATCACCTTTTGTGATAACTGCTCAAGGACTGCAGATACTTGTAAAAACTCAGCAAAATGCAAACCGGAGACGCGATATTGATAGTCCCCTTGAGAGAATGCTTGTACCTGACTAATCAGCTTATCTATCTGTTGCCCCACTAGCCTAGCCATCAGTAATGAAATAAAGGAGACAAGCAGTAATATAGCGCCGATAACTAAACCCAAGCGCCATAGATCTTCAAATACAATGGCTTTAATGCTTTCGCTAGGTTCGCTAATACGTAAAATAAAGGTTTTATCAGCCAGTTTAATCTGCGTGTTCCAACTGAGAATGTTGGCATCATCTGCATTCTCTTTGATTAAACCAGTGCTATAAAGTTTTATATCCTGATCGAGTAGCACAAGCCCACCACTTCTTGAACGCCACTTTTCCAATAGATGACTAAAAGATTGGTAAGGCTCAAGTGTTACTAAGCTTCCCACTACCTTAAATTTGGTGCTGCCGTGTTGTGTTTTCTGAACTAAAGGCAAGACCATCACCATTACCCAGCCATTATTAATGGGCGCGGTGAGATCATTACCACTTAAAGCTGCAACCATAACCGGATCATTTACATTGAAAATTAATGGCTTAAGAATTTGCTCATATTCAACCTGCTGCAAAAAGGGCTGCACCCGACGGGTTATAGATTTCAGTTGCAACTGCTCTGCGCTTAGAGGGTATGTCTCAACCGGCCAATTGTCTTTATCTAAAATAAAGCTAGCGCTAGCTAAAGGGGATTGTACTGTAAATTTTTTCAGCTGCACATTCGCCTGATAACCAAAGATAGCAGAGGAAGGGGTAAGTTTTACATCAGGGAGTTGTGATAGTTGCTCAAAGGCGTTTAACTGTATACTCAATTCCCGCTCTAATAGCTCTGATTGTAACTCGCCGAGTTGGGTAAGACTGCTTAGTACCTGTGTACGAGATTGTTGGACTACCTTATCTAAGAGCAGATAACTAACCAGTCCCGTTGGCAGTAAAGCGACCAAAAAAATCACCAGCCAGAACAATCTATAGAGGCTGCTTGAGCTTAAGTGAGATAAAAACCACGTAAAACTATTATCTCCTTTATGCTTATTGACTGAGTTGTGATTTTTGATAATCCCGCTCCGTAAATTTTTGCATATACTCTGCTGCTTCTTTTGCGCTGGAAATACCCGCCATATATCGCTCAAATCCTTTTCTCATTCCTATCCAGGCATTAGCCATAATAGGATCCGGCTGCATAGGTACCGCCTGTGCCAACTGTTTCAGTAGCATCTTAATATTGCTATTGGCTGTAGCTTCCACTTGTTCAAACGAATGCTGGTTTGCAGGTAAAAAACGCTGTTTTTCAAAAAGGGTATCTTGAAAACGGCGACTTTGAAAAAATAGCGCCAAGGCTGCTAACGATTTTGCTTTTTTGCCTTGTAGTGAGTTACCTGGAAACAGCAAGCCTACGGTGGAAAAAAGAGGCCGAAATGGCTTGTCGCCAATGGCTGGGATCACCGTAATACCGAGATCCTTGCCAAGGTAATGCTCAAAATCAGCCAATGCCCAATCGCCATTAATCGCGTAAGCAAAAAGTTGCTCCTGAAAATCTTTTTGCGCACAATCGTAACCGCAAGTCGGCTTAATTAATCCGGAATCAGCTAACTCCTTATAAAAACTCAGCGCATCAATATAAGCTTGCGAATTAAGAGAAGGGGCACCATCGGTAAGGGGGGCGCCACCTAAGGTCGTCGCAAAACTGCTAAACCAGTACATTTCCGGATAGTTCCAGCCGATAGGCTCAATCCCTTGGGCGCGTAATTGAGGTGCTTGTGCTTTGAGCTCCCGCCAGTTTTTAGCCGGATTTTTAACATATTTTTTGTTATAGAAAAGCATAAGGTGATTGCCGCTGATCACTGGTGCGCCGTAATAATCCCCCTGATAGCGCATTGATCTGAGTGCTTCAGGCGTCAGATCCGGATTCAAGAGAGCTGGAGGCAATTTAGACAGTTTAATCATAGTAGCGAGAGAGACAAAATCAGAAGGGGCTAATACCACATCAGGCAGCGAATTATTAACCGCGCCTTTAATCAGAATCTGTTTTAAATCATTAACATTTACAAATACTAAATTAACTTTATAACCCGACTCCTGTTCAAATTGCTTTAACCCTTCTTTAAGTAGCGGTTCGGCGGTTTCTCTGTGATAGAGCATACTGATTATCCGGTCCTGATTGTCCAGATCATCGGCTTGTGCCGTAGTAGCTGTAAGCAGAGTAGATAGGATCAACATTTGCAATCCGATGAATTTATAAAGAAAATTTTTCATAACCATCCTTGGTTTATGCTCTCAGTTGAGCAGCCATTTCACCTGTTTGATGTTGCAGCTGCCAGCTTATAAAGCAATTCCTTCACTGTAATCGTCTAGCTAGCTTGCAAGAAAACGATGCAAATGTCTAACGCATTTTGTTCCTTAGCTGAGTGATTTTCCAAGATCGCAGTGTAGCGCTTATTTTTTATCAATTTGTGGCGGTTATTTAGAATAAACAGCTGGGCTATCAGAAGGATTGCTAATAAAAAACCCAGCATTTACGCTGGGTTTAAGGGAATGTGGTCTTTTAAAAGTGTTTATTCTTACACTTTATTTTTTTGTCTTTCCGGACTAAAAAGGAATATCGTCATCAAAATCCATTGATGGCTCATTGTATTGAGCGGGGGCTTGCTGCGGTTTCTGTTGTTGTTGCTGCTGTGGAGCTGGTTTCTGCGGCTGCTGTGGAGCAGGCGCTTGGCGTGGTGGCTGCTGATAAGCGGGTGCCATTTGTGGCGCGGCTTGCTGAGCAGGTGCTTGTGGTGCATTTCCCCAGCTCTGCTGTGCAGGTGCGTTTTGATTCTGCTGTGCAGGTGCATTTTGATTTTGCTGTGAAGCATTGGCTTGGTACTGGCCTTGCCCCTGCGCTGGGTTGCGTGAATCCATCATTTGGATCTCATCAACAACAACTTCAGTTGTGTAACGATCTTGACCGTCTTGGCCTTGCCATTTACGTGTTTGTAATTTACCTTCAACGTAAATTTTAGCCCCTTTTTTCAAGTACTCACCGCACATTTCGCCAAGGCGGTTAAAGACGCTTAAACGGTGCCATTCTGTTTTCTCTTTGCGCTCACCCGTTTGCTTATCTTTCCAGCTTTCCGTGGTTGCCAGTGTTAAATTTGCTACTGCATTGCCGTTTGGCATGTAACGCATTTCAGGATCTTTTCCTAGGTTACCAACTAATAGGACTTTGTTTACACTACGGTTAAACATGTTTTTGCTCCGCTTGATTCTTGATGTTAATGATTAACTAATACCAATCCACATAAACAACTTAATTAAGCGGAATGGTATAAAAGTAACTGTTAAGTATTTGCTAAAATTTCTTTCGCTTTTTCCAGGGCAAATATTTGCTTATTTATTTTGATATAAACTGTTTGCTCTTCGATAATTATGACGACTTCTAAGACGCCCTCAAGCGTCAGCAGCTTTTCTGTTAACAGGGCTGCGTGATTTTCATCTTGGATATCAGTTGTGTAGGTATGAGTACAGATTTTACTTGGATTATGCATGCCCCATGAAATAAACAACCATAGCAACATTACTCCAGCTAAACATAAAAACAACCCACTGCTACCGAGTAGTTTATAGGATAACCCACCTAAAATGCCACCACAAAATGCACCAAGAAATTGATATGTGCTATAGATCCCCATTGCGCTGCCTTTTGCACCGGCAGGTGCAAGCATTGAAATAAAGGCGGGCAGTGATGCTTCTAAAAAATTGAAGGCGGTAAAATAAAGCAGCACACAAATAAACATTAAGATCAGCGATTGGGAAGTCATCGCCATCGCCGCTAAACTGATTGCCATCAGTAAAATAGCAAAGAGGTAAAACTGCCGGTTCATATCTTTACGGGCAGCGATAATTAACATCGGGATAATTAAAAGAAATGAAATTAATAATGCCGGTAGATACAGGTGCCAGTGAATTGCTGCCGCTAACTGCATCTTTTGTAGCTGCAAAGGTAAGACTACAAACATGGCGGTGAGTGCCATATGTAAAATAAAGATACCTGCATTTAAACGCAGTAACTGCGGATCTTTTGCCAGTTTGCCAAGCAGAGCGGGAATCGCCACGGTTTCGCCGCGTGGTGCGCGACTGATTACATGCGGCACCATAAAATGAATAATTGCGATCCCCGTTAATGCGCCTGCAGCGGTAATCAAAAACAGTCCATGCAAGCCAATAATCGGTGCTAAAACGGGGCCGGCGACCATCGCAACGGCAAATGCGAGGCCTATGCTGATCCCTATCATCCCCATCGTTTTCGGACGTTGCTCTTCCCTGGTTACATCTGCCGCCAAGGCTAAAACAGCACTGGCAATAGCGCCCGCACCTTGCAGTGCCCGGCCTGCTGTGACGCCATAAACACTGTCCGAGTAAGCTGCCACTAGACTGCCGATAGCAAAAATAACGAGCCCGGCAAAGATGATTGGGCGACGTCCATATTTGTCAGATAACATACCGGCAGGGATTTGCAGTAGCGCTTGCGTTAAGCCGTATGCGCCAATGGCAAAACCGACCCAGATTGGTGAATAGCCGATTAGATGCTGCCCGTAAATGGCAAACACCGGCATGATCATAAACAGACCTAACATGCGCAGAGCAAAAACCAAAGAGAGAGAGATGGCAGTGCGTTTTTCAATGGGGTTTAGGGCATCAGATTGCATTACCTATCCATTTTAAGGAAATAATTTGGGCGCAAATAATAACATGTGCTGATTTGTTTGGGGCTTATTTTTTAGCGCAATCGTTGTTGATTTTTATTATACTGCGCAACTCTTATCGTTTTTGTTTTTGGAGTATTTTGTGCTGAGCTATCGCCACTCTTTTCATGCAGGTAATTTTGCGGATGTGTTAAAACACACGGTTGCCACGTCAATTTTCAATTACATGCTCAAAAAAGATAAACCACTCTGTTATCTCGATACCCATTCGGGATGCGGAGCGTATTCATTTCAATCTAATGAAGCACAAAAAACCAAGGAATTTAATAACGGCATCTTTCCGTTATGGGGACGTGAGGATCTACCCGTGCCCGTTGCCCGTTATATGGAACAGGTCGTTGAATTTAATGCGCAAACTAAATTAGCGCACTATCCGGGATCGCCAAGTATTGCGCTGCAGATGTTACGCGATATAGATCGTCTGTTTTTGTTTGAATTACACCCCAATGAATTCACCAATATGCGTGAGAATTTTTCTGGGAATCGGCAAATAAAAATGGCCAAGAGTGATGGTTTGCAAGGGCTGATTGCTAATATGCCGCCTAAAGAGCGTCGTGGTTTTATCTTAATCGATCCCTCTTATGAAATTAAAACAGAATACCAAGAGGTCGTTGATACCCTAATTCAAGCCCACAAACGTTTTGCAACCGGTACTTATGCGCTTTGGTATCCGGTTGTTAAACGCGCTGCTATCGATCAGATGGAAAGTGAATTAGTTAATTCAGGCATTAAAAACATCCAACTGTTTGAGCTTGGAATCCGTGCTGATTCAGCAGAACTAGGCATGACATCGAGCGGTATGATTGTTATTAATCCGCCTTGGACATTGCAGCAGGAGATGCAAGAGTCTCTGCCTTTTTTAGCAAAAACATTAGGCCAAGATGGACAAGGCTTTTATCGTATCAAAACATTAGTGAAAGAGTAGTATTATCAGCGATAAGGAAGCTTAGGCTTCCTATTTCTCTGCGTTCATTTTTTTAAAATGCAGTAAAAATTTAAGTTTTGAATAACGATCTTGTTTGGGTTTATCTTGGCTTAATGACGCGCCTGCTTTTTCCAGTTCGATAATGCCGGATCGGTTGAGTGTGATTTTGTAGCGCTGAAATTGCTGATCGTAGTTACCCTGATTAATCGCAACCACTAGATTTATTTGGTAACGCCGCTCAATTGATACGTACTGAATTTTCTCTTTGTTTGCGGCGGGATCATTTTGCGCATAAACCTTACCGCTACCACGCTCTAAAAAACGGGCAAATGGGCGCAGGCTAAATACTATCGTTTCTTCTATGGTCTCGTAACCCGCTTGAAATCCCTGCTTATTTACTTTTGTTTCAAGACGGTAGTGCAAAAACACGGCGCTTTGTTTATTTTGGGTATGGCGTTGTGCCAGCAGTTCTTGGCTTGGTATAGGCAGTTTTTTTGATTTTATATAATCTAACCAAACTTTTTGTTTGCCAATTTCATGCTGACTCATTGCATCTTTTAAGGTGCGTGCCCATTTAGGTTTGCCTTTTCTTATCCAGCGCCAGAGAATATTTTTAAAATCATCTTTAAATACTTCGCGCACACCATAAATAATGGACAGCACAAAAATCATCAGCCAGGTTATGCCACTTAATGCACCTTGGGTTTTAACAATCAACACGAGCACGACACTCATAATTAACGCGGTTGCCACCGCCGTAACAATTTTACGTGTGATATTGCCGAGCGCTTGAGTCTCACTTTTAAAAATAACGCCAAATTCAATTAAACGCCGTAACAAACGCATTTTATTGGCAATACGGTTCGGATCATTAAGCGTTGCGGCGGTGTTGTAGGCTTTTTCTGTACGATATCTGTTTTCATCTTCACAGATTTTAAGCAATGCCAAGCGGGTTTCGGAAAATTCTGAATTACGTGGTTTTTTTGCCAGCATATGCAGTATTGATTGTTCGGTATACCAGGACAGGTAGTTGTCGACGTTTTCAAAAATAGACTGTAATTTGGCATCTTTGGGGATATGACTGCGATGTTTTTTTAAAATGGTCAGACATTGGTCGGTGATATCAACCGCAGCATGATAAAAATCGCCTAAACCATCTTTATCATCAATATTTAAGGCTGCGTGGGTATCGGTGTCGAGAGCGACAATATACTGGTAAGCCAACTGGTTGAGGTTACTTTTGTATTCTTCGGGTGAGCGTCTCATGCGACTGGCAAATCGGGTATGCAAGAGCGGCAGGTGTAACCCTTCGGTAAAGTAGGCGCGCCGTCCTTTAATACCCTCGTTAAAATATTCATTTTCGGGCAGGGTATCTTTATTAATGCCCATCTCTTTAGGTAGCGAGAAGTACATATCAACTCTACGCTGCTCGCCTTTATTAATTTGATGGACAAATTTTATGGCCAGTTTTTCATGCCGTTTAAGTCTGAATTTGTGCAATTATTTTCCTCCGGATAAGCTCATCATTATATACCCAAAGTTGCTGTAAATGCACACTTAAAGAGGTGCGAAGTTAGCATTTTAGGGGGAATATACGCGTTGACCTATGATTTAAATTTTATTCAAATTAGGCATACATTTATCTTTTTATTGTTAATGTCTATTTTTTACAAGATGACAGGATGCAGCTTTCATTATTAATCGAGACGATTTATGACCACTTATAGTGCGATATATCCCTATTCCGTGAAACCTTTGATCTGCCTTGTAATGATCGCGGGTATCAGTGTTTAGGGCGACTTGTCAGTTTAATAAAGCGCAAACAAATAAGAGCGCACTCACTATGACTATCTGTTCTCCTTCTCTGGCAATTTTAAACTGCGCGATAGGGCTATAATAATAGATAGATGGTGAAAAGGGGCGGTTATGAAAAGAAAAATAGTGTTCGCTATTGCTGTAGCTGCAATGCTTTATGTTGGCTCTGCTTATGCGTTAGAGCTAGGTTTTTATCTGGCGCAAGGATTAGCTTAGCAAACTGATATTGATTGTGCGCAAGTGCCTGTTTGTCGGGACGTGGCAGTGCGAATAAATAACGGGTAGTGACCCCGTCATTTATCGCTTTGATAATCTTTATCTCCAATAGATAGGAAACTCCTTAGGCTATCTACCTCAGTTAACTCATTTCGCTCAGTTTGTAGATTAAATCCAATGCTTTCTTTGCAGTTAACTGATCGGGATCGATGCTTTGCAATAAGGTGATGGCGGGATGGGGTTCTGGCTCAGCAAAGCTTACTGCTGTTTGTACGGAGCCCTGAGGGTTAGAGTTGTGCATTGAACTTAACTCTAACTGTTGTAATTTACGTTTGGCATTGTTTACAACCTCTTTGGGTACGCCCGCCAATGAGGCGACCTGCAAGCCGTAACTTTTATTTGCCGCTCCCTCCTGAACCGCATGTAAAAATGCAATAGTGTCACCGTGCTCAACTGCATCTAAGTGAACATTTACTAACTCAGGGATACTCTCTGGCAAGGCTGTGAGCTCAAAGTAATGGGTTGCAAAGAGGGTGTATGCTTGAATTTTTTTCGCCAGTTGCTCGGCGCACGCCCAAGCCAGTGATAAGCCATCAAAGGTGCTCGTACCGCGACCTATTTCATCCATTAACACTAAGCTGTTGTTAGTGGCATTATGAAGAATATTAGCTGTTTCAGTCATCTCCACCATAAAGGTTGAACGGCCGCTGGCAAGATCATCCGATGCGCCGATACGGGTAAAGATCCGATCCACCGGACCAATTTTGGCACTTTGAGCGGGAATAAAACTGCCGATATGTGCCATTAACACCATTAACGCCACCTGGCGCATATAAGTGGATTTACCGCCCATATTCGGGCCAGTAATAATCAGCATTCGGCGCTGCTCATTCAGCTTGATCGGGTTGGCAATAAAAGGGGTTTTATTGACCTGTTCAACAACCGGATGGCGACCCTCTTCAATCTCGATGCCATTTTCAGCTTGCAGTGTTGGACGCACATAATTTAATGTTAATGCGCGTTCCGCTAAGTTATTTAAGACATCCAGCTCTGCTAACGCTTGTGCGGTGAATTGCAGTTTTTTCAAATGGGGCAGTAATAGATCGATTAACTGCTCGTAAAGTTTTTTCTCTAATGCAAGTGCCTTGCCTTGGCTTGCCAGCACTTTGTCCTCATGCTCTTTAAGCTCAGGAATAATATAACGTTCAGTATTTTTAAGTGTCTGACGGCGTAGATAATGGGCTGGTACTTGCTCAGATTGGTTGCGACTGGTTTCAATATAATAACCATGGACACGGTTATAGCCCACTTTTAACGTTGCTATGCCTGTTGCTTTGCGCTCTCGCAGTTCCAGTTGAGCCAGATAATCGGTTGCCCCTTTGGCAAGATTTCGCCATTTATCCAGTTCTTCATTATAGCCTTCGGCAATGACCCCTCCGTCGCGAATAATGACCGGGGGATTATCAATCACCGCTTTTTCTAATAACGCAAGAAGTTCGGGATAGGTGCCCATCTCTGCACTTAACTTACTGACCAATGTCGATGGCATCTCAGCAATCAGGTTGTGTAGTTCAGGCAGCAGCGAAAATGCGGTGCGTAAGCGGGTCAAATCTCTTGGTCTTGCTGAGCGTAGTGCTAAACGCGCAATCACACGCTCAACATCGCCAATCTGTTTTAATGGCTCAGCGAGGGGGGCGTGTAGATCCGAATCGATTAAGGTTTGGATCATAGTTTGACGGTAATTTAAGACATTGAAATTACGGATCGGCTGGTGGATCCAGCGTTTTAACAAACGGCTGCCCATCGGGGTGACCGTAAAATCTAACACTTGCGCTAAGGTATTATCAAATCCACCAGAGAGATTTTGAGTTAACTCTAAATTTTTGCGGGTGGCGGCATCTAAAATAACCGTGTCTATATTTCGTTCCAGCTGAATAGATTGCAGGTGGGGCAGACTGGTACGCTGCGTATCTTTAATATATTGCAGTAAAGCGCCGGCAGCGCACAGCGCAACTTCCGCTTGTTCAACGCCAAAACCTATCAGATCTTTGGTACCAAATTGCAGGTTTAATGTTTTTCTGCTGGTCGACAGATCAAATTCCCACTCGGGACGACGACGGATAGTGGGCAGATGGTCAATTAAATCGAGCTGTTCAAAGTTGTCGGGATAAAGAAGCTCTGCCGGGTTAAGGCGTTGCAGTTCTGCCTGCAGTGTCTCACTATGCTGAAATTGGTTGATCACAAAACGGCCACTACCGATATCTAATGAGGCAATACCATAGCTGTTTTGCTGCTGGTAAAGGGCACATAATAAATTATCCTGACGATCATCTAGCAAGGCTTCATCAGTAATAGTGCCCGGGGTAATAATACGCACTATTTTTCGGTCAACCGGCCCCTTTGAGGTGGCGGGATCACCAATTTGTTCACAAATTGCAATTGATTCCCCCAGCGCAATTAACTTTGCCAAATAACCCTCTACACTATGGTAAGGCACTCCTGCCATTGGAATGGCATTTCCTCCCGTTTTACCGCGTTGCGTTAGGGATATTCCAAGCAGCTGTGAAGCCTTGCGAGCATCATCGAAAAACAGTTCATAAAAATCACCCATACGGTAGAACAGTAGGGTGTCCGGGACTTCGCTTTTGATGGTCAGAAATTGTTGCATCATCGGCGTATGTGGTGTTAACTCTTGCGCAGTTGGTTTCATAACGAATACACTTAATCAAAATAAAAAGGTGGAGAAAATTTATGTTCACTGAAAAAACCGTTCAAGAATTAGCGCAAGTTCTAGGTGAAAAACTAACGCAAGCAGGGCTGGTTGTTGCGACCGCTGAGTCCTGTACGGGTGGAGGAGTAGCATACGCTATTACTGAAATTTCTGGAAGTTCGCAGTGGTTTGATCGAAGTTTTATCACCTATAGTAATGGTGCCAAAACTCAGATGCTCGGGATTGATGATGCCTTGATTCAGCAATTTGGCGCGGTTTCAGAGGAGGTCGTTGAATTGATGGCGCTGGCTGCCGTTAAAAATTCAGATGCAGATATTTCTGTGGCGATCAGTGGTATTGCGGGGCCAGAGGGCGGTACACTGGAAAAACCAGTTGGTACTGTGTGTATCTCTTGGTATAACGCGCATTCAGGTAGTAAAACGGCGAGTTATCTATTTGTTGGTGATCGCTCTGATGTGCGTACCCAAGCGATACGGCTTGCGCTATTTGGATTGATTGAAATTATTTGAAATTAACACAAAAAAAACTTGATACTGTATAGATCAACAGTATACTGTTGATCTATACAGGAAGTCACATATTTGGAGAGAACATGAGTCAGGATAAAAACAAAGATAAAGCATTGGCAGCAGCGCTTGGACAAATTGAAAAACAATTTGGTAAAGGTTCGATCATGCGTTTAGGTGATGATGCAGCATCGATGCAAATTGATTCTGTTTCAACTGGCTCATTAAGTTTGGATGTTGCGTTGGGTATAGGTGGTTTGCCTTACGGACGTGTTGTTGAAGTTTATGGTCCGGAGAGTTCGGGTAAAACAACGTTAACCTTACAGGTTATTGCTGAAGCGCAAAAACAAGGTAAAACCTGTGCATTTATCGATGCCGAGCATGCACTTGACCCGGCGTATGCTAAAAAACTAGGCGTGGATGTAGACAACCTACTTATCTCTCAGCCGGATACAGGTGAGCAAGCGTTAGAGATTTGTGACATGTTAGTACGCTCTGGTGCGGTTGGTGTTGTGATCATCGATTCGGTTGCCGCATTAACACCAAAAGCAGAAATTGAAGGTGATATGGGCGACTCACATATGGGCCTACAAGCACGCTTAATGTCGCAAGCATTACGTAAGTTAACCTCTAGCATCAAACAGACCAATACCATGGTTATTTTCATTAACCAAATTCGTATGAAGATAGGCGTTATGTTTGGCAATCCGGAAACAACGACTGGCGGTAATGCACTTAAATTTTATGCCTCTGTTCGTTTAGATATCCGCCGTATTGGTGCAATTAAAAACGGTGATGAGATTGTTGGTAATGAGACGCGTGTTAAAGTGGTTAAAAACAAAGTTGCTCCTCCTTTCAAACAAGCCGAATTCCAAATTCTTTATGGCGAAGGGATTAACCACTTTGGTGAGTTAATTGATCTTGGTGTAAAACAAGATTTTGTTGAAAAAGCGGGCTCATGGTATTCATATAATGGCGTGAAAATTGGTCAAGGCAAGAGCAATGCAGGTACTTACTTACGTGAAAATCCTAATGTAGCGGAAGAGTTAGAAGCGAAAATTCGTGAATCTTTATCACCTAAAGTTGAGGACGTAACTGACGCTGTAAAAAAGACGGCAACAGAAATAAATATTCCTGAGTAAGTGTCACAAGTTCATTAATTATAAAGGCGTGAATAGCACGCCTTTAACTTTTCTAAAAACTGCAGCAGTTGTTATTTTTTATCTACTACTTCATCAATACATCAAATTTTCAATCCCCGCGACACTGAAATCTCGATTAACCGCCATTTAAACGGCATGGTGAATACCTTTGCTATTGTCAAAATCTTAATAAAATTAAGCTAAAGCTCCTCAGATACCCACTTTCCCCCCATCTTGCACCGTGCTATATTATCGCGAACTAATTTTAAACCTCTTTGCTCTTTTATTCGGCAGTTTTAAAAGAGCAAAATAGATCCTTTTATCTGGAATAATTTATGATCCAATCGACTTCTGAAATTCGTCAAAGATTTCTTGATTTTTTTGCCGACAAAGGCCATCAA
Organism: Psychromonas sp.; assembly: GCF_047632995.1. Lineage (GTDB taxonomy): Bacteria > Pseudomonadota > Gammaproteobacteria > Enterobacterales > Psychromonadaceae > Psychromonas. The sequence continues at coordinate 21,160 of NZ_JBLIEK010000032.1, read as the reverse complement.
ATTGTAGGCAGTAGCTCACTCGTCCCGGATAACGATCCGACCCTGCTTTTTACCAATGCAGGTATGAATCAATTTAAAGATACATTTCTTGGCAGCGACAAAAGAGCTTATACACGAGCAACGTCGAGCCAACGTTGTGTACGCGCAGGTGGTAAACATAATGACCTTGATAATGTAGGTTATACCGCCCGCCATCATACTTTCTTTGAAATGCTAGGTAACTTTAGTTTTGGGGATTATTTCAAGCGCGAGGCAATCGGATTCGCATGGGAATATTTAACGGTTGAATTAAAGTTACCCGTGGATAAATTATGGGTGACGGTTTTTGACCAGGATAGTGAAGCTGAAAGAATTTGGATTGATGAAATTGGCGTAGATCCTGCCCGTTTATCCCGTATTGGCGTAAAAGATAACTTTTGGTCAATGGGAGATACCGGTCCATGTGGTCCATGTACTGAAATATTTTATGATCATGGTGAACATATCTGGGGCGGTCCTCCGGGGACACCTGAAGAGGATGGTGACCGCTATATTGAAATCTGGAATGTGGTCTTCATGCAATACAACCGTCATGCTGATGGCACCATGGAAGATTTACCAAAACCTTCTGTTGACACAGGGATGGGGCTTGAACGAATTTCTGCAATTATACAAAATGGTCACTCAAATTACGATATTGATCTTTTCCAAGGCTTAATCAAAAAAGTTGCTGAGGTAACTGGCTGTACGGATCTGCAAGATAAATCGTTACGTGTTGTTGCCGACCATATCCGTTCATGCGGTTTCTTGATTACCGATGGCGTGATGCCTTCTAATGAAGGTCGCGGCTATGTATTGCGCCGTATTATTCGTCGTGCGGTACGCCATGGTAATAAACTGGGTGCTAAGGATGTTTTCTTTTTCAAAATATATGAAGAGCTAATTAATCAGATGGGCAGCTTTTACCCTGAGCTAGCAAAACAGCGTTCATTTGTGGAAAAAATATTACGCCTGGAAGAAGAGCAATTTGCGAAAACGCTGGATCGCGGGTTACAGATTTTAGACGGTGAATTAGATAACCTTAAAGGCGAGGTTATCCCGGGGGATATTGTTTTTAAACTCTATGATACATACGGATTCCCCGCTGATTTGACCGCTGATATAGCCCGTGAGCGCTCCTTAATAATCGACCAAGAGGGATTTGATAAAGCGATGGCTGAACAACGCAGCCGTGCGCAACAAGCCAATAAGTTCGGCACTGATTACAATAACACCCTTATTATCGATCAAAAAACTGAATTTATCGGTTACGAAACGCTTGAAGGTTCGGCAACAGTTACCCATCTAGTGGTTGACGGGGCGTTTGTCGATACATTAAACGAAGGCGATAACGGACAAGTTATTCTGTCGCAATCCCCATTTTACGCTGAAGCTGGCGGTCAATCTGGTGATGCCGGTGAGTTAATTCTCAATAATGGCGTATTTGTTGTCACCGATACAAAAAAATCAGGCGATGCCTTTTTACATATAGGTTATGTAAGTATGGGCTCGCTGAGAGTTAATGAAAAAGTACACGGCAAAGTGGATGCTGCGCGCCGCAAATCTATTGCGCTGCACCATTCGGCAACGCATCTTTTACACGCGGCATTACGCCAGACTCTCGGTGACCATGTCACACAGAAAGGTTCGTTAGTTGATGCAGATAAATTACGTTTTGACTTTTCTCACTTTGAACCGCTGTCAGCAGATGATTTACGTAACGTCACTTTCCTTGTCAATGAGGCTATCCGTAATAACTTTGAAATCGTGACTAAACTGATGGATATTGATGAAGCGACCTCTTCAGGTGCAATGGCGTTATTTGGTGAAAAATACGATGAAATGGTGCGTGTTGTGCAGATGGGCGACTTTTCAACAGAACTTTGTGGTGGAACTCATGCTAAGCGTACGGGTGATATGGGGCTCTTTTTAGCGCGCTCTGAATCAGGTATAGCGGCAGGTGTTCGTCGTATCGAAGCCTCCGTCGGTTTAGTGGCAGGTGAAACCATCGATTCTGTTTTAAGAGAAGTTGAAAAAGTTTGTAGCTTAGTCAAGGGCGATAGCTTTTCTTTGGCTGAGAAAGTCACCAATATGCTGGATCGCAGTAAGTCGTTAGAAAAAGAGGTGGCCCAGTTAAAAGCTAAAATAGCCACTGCTGCAGGTTCAAATTTAATCAGCAATGCGATTGAAATTAATGGTGTAAAAGTTGTGATCGCCAATATGGAAGGGGTAGATCCTAAGACATTGCGTGATAGCGTTGATCAAATGAAAAATAAACTGCAATCAGGGATTGTTGTATTAGCAACGGCGGTTTCTGATGATAAAGTTAGCTTGATTGCGGGTGTTACTAAAGATTTAACTAAAAAAGTACGTGCAGGTGATTTAGTTAATTTGGTGGCCGTACCTGTAGGTGGTAAAGGCGGTGGCCGCCCTGATATGGCGATGGCAGGTGGTAATAACCCTGCTGCGCTTGCGGGCGCGCTGGCACTTGTTGAACCTTGGTTAGCTGAACGGTTATGATACAACGGCTCGTATTTTACGAGCCATAAGTGAGATACGGAAATGGCATTAATAGTTCAAAAATATGGTGGTACCTCGGTCGGTAATGTGGAAAGGATCAAGGCTGTTGCTGATAAAGTAAAAGCAACACATGATGCTGGAAATGATGTTGTCGTTGTACTGTCGGCGATGTCCGGTGAAACCAACCGCATGATAGCGCTTGCTAAAGAGCTACATCACACTCCAAGCCCAAGGGAGATGGATGTTTTATTAACAACAGGCGAGCAAACTACGATTGCCCTGTTATCAATGGCATTACATAACTTAGGTGTTGATGCGGTATCCATGACTGGCGATCAAATACGTATGAAAACGGATAGCAGTCATAGCAAAGCACGTATTTTAGATGTTGAAACTGAAAATATTACCAAGCAGCTAAAACAAGGTCGCGTTGTCGTCGTTGCTGGCTTTCAGGGACGCTGTGAAAATAATAATATTACGACGCTTGGACGGGGTGGCTCAGACACCTCTGCGGTCGCAATTGCGGCTGCATTAAAAGCAGATGAATGTCAGATTTATACTGATGTCGACGGTGTTTACACCACAGATCCTCGTGTAGAGCCCAATGCGCGTCGTTTAAAAAGCATCACTTTTGAAGAGATGCTAGAAATGGCAAGTTTGGGAACCAAAGTTTTACAAATTCGCTCAGTAGAATTTGCAGGTAAATACAATGTGCCACTGCGTGTTTTATCAAGTTTTAAAGAGGGTGGCGGCACATTAATTAGCTATGAGGAAAATAAAATGGAATCTCCTATAATCTCCGGTATTGCGTTTAATCGTGATGAAGCGCGTCTTACTTTGTCTGGTGTGCCAGATCAGCCGACAATAGCAGCTCAAATTCTTTCACCAATCGGTGACGCGAATATTGATATTGACATGATTGTACAAAATACCATCGGTAATGGGAAAACAGATTTCACTTTTACCGTGCATCGTGATGATTATGAAAGAGTAAAGGAACTTTTAGAGGCTGTCTGTGTCTCACTGAAGGCTGATACGGTTCAAGGTAATAAAGAGATAGCAAAGGTTTCAATTATTGGTGTCGGCATGTGGAATCACCCTGGTGTTGCAAAGACGATGTTTGAAACATTAGGGTATGAAGGTATTAATATTCATCAGATAGCAACGTCAGAGATAAAAATATCTGTGTTGGTTGATGATAAATACCTTGAATTGGCAGTTCGTTCGCTGCATAAGGCATTTGATCTAGCTACAGAGCCAAAAGAAGAAAAATAAATTTTGCGACATTGTACTGTAAAAAATATATGAATTTTACTTTGCATTAGTACATAATCAAACGAATAGATAAAATAATACAACAGGAGCAGGATATGCTGATATTAACTCGTAGAGTGGGTGAAACTCTGATGATTGGCGATAACGTAACTGTTACCGTTTTGGGTGTAAAAGGTAATCAGGTACGAGTGGGTGTAAATGCCCCTAAAGAAGTATCGGTTCACCGTGAAGAGATCTATATGCGTATTCAAGCTGAAAAAAATGCTGACAGTAATAACGAGTAACTGATTCTTTGAGTAAAAAATAAGGAGCCTGAGGCTCCTTTTTTTTGCTCTCGATTTAGATCATAGCGCCTCTAGCGGCCATTAATATAAGGGTTGATAGAGTTAAATTAGCTTATTTGTGTGTTTAATAATCAAATAGAAAGAACTCACCAGAAAAAGTTTGACTTGTGTCTGTAAGGAAGTAACATGTCGGCCAACAAGACAACGGTGGGGTGGCCGAGTGGCCGAAGGCGCTCCCCTGCTAAGGGAGTATGGGGTTTGTAGCCCCATCGAGGGTTCGAATCCCTCCTCCACCGCCATTCTTGTAGATTCTTAAAGCGGGTGTAGCTCAGCTGGATAGAGTACCTGGCTACGAACCAGGTGGTCAGGGGTTCGAATCCCTTCACCCGCACCATCTTTCTATTAGCATGAAAGGGTGTGATATAAGAATCGAAATTAAAAACGAAAAGAATATCTGCGGGTGTAGCTCAGCTGGATAGAGTACCTGGCTACGAACCAGGTGGTCAGGGGTTCGAATCCCTTCACCCGCACCATTCTTGAAAACTTACTTAGTAAGTTTTTTGTTTTTAAGGGCCAAGTAATATTAAATTCCACTAATATTATGCACCATGCGGGTGTAGCTCAGCTGGATAGAGTACCTGGCTACGAACCAGGTGGTCAGGGGTTCGAATCCCTTCACCCGCACCACTTTTTGCGATTTTAAGAAGATATACTCCCTGTTATAATTTACTTGGTTTTACCTCTGACCAGTCTCTGTTTTTTAATGCGCATAGTGTAATATCTTGATTGATTTACGCAGCTGCTCTTTCTTTTTTTCTGCTATTTGTATAATTCATGCTGCGCTTGCAGTTTTACCAAGAGATTGGGAATTGATATTGTGTAACTCATATGCAACTGCATAAATATCTACTTATTTAGAATAAGTTTTCACTTCCATCCTGTTTTCATCATATTTTTTTATTGCCAATGCTTCATTTTAAGTGCCCGTGACTTCCTTATTGCCTGACCAATTGGCTTTATCGGATAGCGTGCTATATTGTTTAAAATGAATATATGATTGTAGCTCTTTTGAGCGTTTAAAGTGGGATCTTGGTCGACTTCCAATTTTCCGTTAAATCCCCTATAATATGGCGTTTTTGAAGTACTGTTTAATTATCTATAGATCAATATAGAGTCATTTTATTGGATAATTAAGGTCTGTTTCTTCGGTTTTTAGCGTAGTTTTTAGTGGTGATAAAGGTTTGTTTGCTCACCGTTTATAAAACGTTAATGCAGAGTGTTTGTGAATAACTATTCAGATCGCTCTGTTTATGGATATGCACTGCCTATGTGTAAATAAAGGATAATAAAGTATGGATATTATGGAGTCGTTATATAGAGCATTAACACTTTTAGGGTTAGGAATGACCTTTGTCTTTCTATTTTTGGGTTTATTGATGATTGTTGTCAACTTGATGGCAAAATATGTACCTGCCGATGAACCCATTGTTAAGAAAAAATCGATTCAAAAGAAAGCCGTATCGACTGCTTCCGTTCAGTCAGGTGTTAATCCAAAATTAATTGCGGCTATTACCAGCGCTGTGCAGCAATATCGTAAAAATGAAAGCGTATTATAATGGGAAACGAACGAATGAAGGAGCAAGTGAATATGTCTAAGCCTCTAGCAATTACAGAAGTAGTACTACGCGACGCACACCAATCATTATTTGCAACACGCATGCGTATCGACGATATGCTGCCGATTGCAGAGAAACTCGATAAAATCGGTTACTGGTCTTTGGAAACTTGGGGTGGGGCAACGTTTGATTCATGTATTCGTTATCTCGGGGAAGATCCATGGGATCGCATCCGCGCGCTAAAAGCGGCGATGCCAAATACACCTCAGCAAATGTTATTACGCGGTCAAAACCTATTAGGTTACCGCCATTATGCTGATGATGTCGTAGAAAAATTTGTTGAACGTGCACATACCAATGGTGTTGATGTATTCCGTATTTTTGATGCGATGAATGATGTACGTAACTTTGAAACGGCAGTCAAATCCGCAGTTAAAATAGGCGCTCATGCCCAAGGTGCAATATCTTATACAACCAGCCCAGTGCATACCATTGACGGTTGGGTTGATATGGCCAAGCGTTTGGAAGATATGGGCTGTCATTCATTATGTATTAAAGATATGGCCGGTTTATTAAAACCTTATGCAGCTGAAGAGCTAATCAGTAAAATAAAAGCCAGCACGGATATTCCGCTTGCTCTGCATTGTCATGCGACCACGGGTTTAAGTGTTGCAACACAGCAGAAAGCGATAGATTCCGGTATTGATATTATCGATTCTGCAATCTCTTCAATGAGCATGACTTACGGTCATTCTGCAACTGAAACATTGGTCGCAATTGTGGAAGGTACAGATCGTGATACTGGCCTGGATATTCATAAACTAGAAGAGATCTCCTCTTACTTTCGCGATGTACGCAAAAAATATGTAAAATTTGAGGGCGAGCTTAAAGGTGTTGATCCACGGATACTGATAGCCCAAGTACCAGGTGGCATGCTAACAAATATGGAAAGCCAGCTTAAGCAGCAAGGTGCTGCGGATAAAATGGATGAGGTGCTAAAAGAGATCACCGCAGTTCGTGAAGATCTTGGTTACATTCCGCTTGTTACACCCACTTCGCAAATTGTTGGTACACAAGCTGTTATCAATGTATTAATGGGCGAACGTTACAAAAACATTACCAAAGAAACTGCCGGTGTATTAAAAGGCGAATACGGCGCGACACCAGCACCTGTTAATGCGCAACTGCAAGCGAAAGTATTAGATGGTGCACAGGCAATTACCTGTCGCCCTGCTGATAATATCAAACCAGAAATGCAAACCCTTGCTGCGGAGCTTAAAAAAGTAGCCGCTGAAAAAGGTATTAAATTAGCAGAGCAAGAGATTGATGACACGCTGATTTATGCGCTATTTCCGGAGATAGGTCTTAAGTTTTTAGAAAACCGTAATAACCCAGATGCATTTGAACCTGTACCGAGCGCAGATGATCTTTTACCTGCAGTGACAGCGAAAAAAGGTCAGGCGCAAACTTATTCAGTGGCTGTTGATGGTCAGTTATTTACGGTACAAGTTGGGCCTGAGGGTAGCATTGACGGCATTGCCGCCGCTGCTGCAACACCCGCTGCGACGGTTGCACCTGCAACATCAGCTAGCAGTGATGTTGAAGAAGTGCCATCGCCATTAGCAGGTAATATTTTTAAAGTGTTAGTGCGTGAAGGCGAGCAGGTAAATGAAGGTGATGTATTACTAGTGATGGAAGCGATGAAGATGGAAACTGAAATCCGCGCGACGAAATCTGGTGTTATACAGGCTGTTTTAATTAAAGAAGGCGATTCAGTAGCAGTGGGTGAAGCCCTGTTTACAATCGCGTAAGGAAATAATTAAGTGGATGGATTAACTACACTTTGGATGGATACAGGTATCGCTAATTTTGAGTGGCCTGATCTAGTGATGATTGCTGTTGGCGGTTTATTATTATACTTGGCAATTGTGCGTCAATTTGAACCTTTATTATTATTACCTATTGGTTTTGGGGCTGTTTTAGCTAACATCCCCAATGCAGGTTTTACTGATGAAGGCGGCATACTTTATTATATTTACCATATTGGTATTGAAACGGGGGTGTTCCCGTTAATTATCTTTATGGGCGTCGGTGCGCTGACCGACTTTGGTGCATTAATAGCTAACCCCAAGACATTGCTTTTGGGTGCGGCTGCACAATTTGGTATTTTTGCGACACTGTTTGGTGCGCTATTGCTGAACCTGATTCCCGGCTTTGATTTTTCAATGGCAGATGCGTCTGCGATTGCGATTATCGGCGGAGCTGATGGCCCGACGGCTATCTTCCTGGCTTCCAAGCTTGCCCCGGATCTATTGGGCGCAATTGCTGTTGCTGCGTACTCTTATATGGCATTGGTACCCATTATCCAGCCGCCTATTATGCGCGCGTTAACGACACAAGCTGAGCGTGAAATAAAAATGGAACAGTTACGTCCGGTAAGCAAAAAGGAAAAGATCATTTTCCCGCTTGCTGTTTTGTTCTTAACTATTCTCTTTTTACCTGCCGCAACACCGCTTGTTGGTATGTTCTGCTTAGGTAATTTGATGCGTGAATCGGGTGTCGTTGATCGCTTAAGCTCAACCGCACAAAATGAGCTGATCAATATTGTGACGATTTTCTTAGGTCTAGGTGTCGGTTCAAAATTATCAGCGGATAAGTTTTTAAATCTGGAAACATTAGGTATTTTAGCATTAGGGGCTATTGCCTTTTCTATTGGTACTGCATCGGGTCTTATTATGGCTAAAATAATGAGCCGTTTCTCAAAGAATCCAATCAACCCATTAATTGGTGCTGCTGGCGTTTCGGCGGTTCCTATGGCAGCGCGCGTTGCCAATAAGGTTGGCTTAGAAGCAAATCCACATAACTTCCTATTAATGCATGCGATGGGACCCAATGTTGCAGGGGTACTTGGTAGTGCTGTTGCCGCTGGTGTTTTGTTAGCGCTGTCTGGCTAAGCGGCTAACTGTTAATGATTTTTTCAAAAGCCACTTATTTAAGTGGCTTTTTTTTATTTTAAAGTAACCCGCGGCGTTACTTGCTCGCTATCAACTCGGTACTGTCTTTGTTATAAAATAGTTAAAGCTTGTAAATTATCACTTCTTTAAGGTATTCTTCTAACACTTTTAGCTACTTCAAAGGGTGTACTCTTGTCTCTCGATTTTCAGCAACGTCTAACCATTATTGGTCAACAATCAGAATCACTTATCGGCTTTGGTCGAGGTATTGAACGCGAAGCATTACGTGTTAACTCTGACGGAAAGTTATCGCAATATGGTCACCCTTATGCTTTTGGCAGCGCGTTATGCCACCAATCAATTACCATCGATTTTTCGGAAAGTCTGCTGGAGTTCATTACTCCTGTCGCCAAGGACAGCGATCAACTCTTTGCCTATTTGAATGATATTCACCACTACGCGGCGAAAAACTTAGAAAACAATGAAACATTATGGCCGATTAGCATGCCCTGTTTTGTTGAAAATGAAGATGAAATTGAGCTCGGGCAGTATGGCTCCTCGAATGTGGGATTGATGAAAACAGCGTATCGCCAAGGCTTAAAAAATCGCTATGGTGGCATGATGCAAATTATCTCTGGAGTGCATTACAACTTTTCATTGCCAGAAAGTTTTTGGTCTACCTGGTCTGAAATACAGGGGCTGGATTTACCCGCTGAAGATCTAAAATCGGCAGGTTACTTAGGAATTATCCGTAATTACTTTAAATATGGCTGGGTGATCCCTTTTCTGTTTGGTGCATCTCCCGCTTTATGTGAATCATTTGTTCAGGGCAAAAAAACAGATTTTAAATTCAAAAAAATAGGCAAAGGCACTATTTATTTGCCTTATGCCACATCGTTGCGTTTAAGCGATCTCGGCTATACCAATAGCGGTCATTCATCTCTGAAAATTAGTTATAATTCTCTTGAAGAATACTTAGACTCAGTGCGCCAGGCATTACGTAAAAAATCACCTAAATTTAAAAAGCTAGGCATAAAAAAAGATAATAAATATGTACAGCTAAATGATAATGTTTTACAAATTGAAAATGAACTGTATACCTCAATTCGTCCTAAACGTGTGCATCAAGGTAATGAAACCCCTTCACAAGCCCTGCGCAGCAGAGGGATTGAATATATTGAGATCCGTTCACTTGATGTGAATCCTTTTTCAAAAGTGGGGATCACAGAAGAGCAAGTTAACTTTTTGGATCTGTTTTTAACCTGGTGTGCGATTATCCCTTCAGAAGAGATATCGGAACTGCAATCATCCCATTTTGCTGATAATTTGAATAAGATAGTCACAGAAGGGCGTAAGCCCGGTTTGCAGCTTGAAATTGATGGTTGCGAACAAACTGTTGCACAGTGGGGGGAATGGCTTACTGCGCAGTTAAAAGAGTTGGCAACTGTTTTCGATAAAAATGGAAAGAGCCTTCGTTATCAACAAGCAATTGCCCATATTGCCCCGCGCTTTGCGGCACCTGAGTTAACCAGTTCGGCACGGATATTACAGATAATTAAAGAAAAAAATACGGATAATGGTCCGTTGGCATTAAGTTTATCGAAAACCTATAAAGCTGAGTTAATAGCGCAAGAGTATCAGATTTGGTCCGATCAACATTTCGAACAAGAGAAATTAAATTCTCTGCAAAAACAGCAGAAAATCGAGAATGCCGACACGCTGAATTTCGACCAATATTTACAGCAATATTTTATTCAATCAGAGAAAAAATAATAGCTGTCAGTTTGTTGTTAATATTTTCAACAGCTTGCTTGACCGCTGGAGAATAAGTGAAATGAGTATGCATAGCAGATTGATTTTTATTTTTTGCGTTCTTTTCTTGAGTGGTTGTGCAACACCACCGCCTAAAAATCCTGACAATATTTGTGAGATATTTTTCGAACATCGCGATTGGTATGATGCATCAAAGGAGATGAAAGATAATTGGGGAACGCCGATTCATGTGCCGCTCGCTATGATGTATCAGGAAAGCAGTTTTAAGCATAATGCTGAACCACCGATGCAATACTTCTGGTTTATTCCGATTGGCAGAGCGAGTGATGCATATGGCTATGCTCAGGCGAAAACGATGACCTGGGATGATTACCAGCGTGAAACAGGTAACAGTTGGGCCGATCGCGATGATTTTGCTGATGCGCTTGATTTTATGGGCTGGTTTACCGATAAAACCCATAAAATTAACGGCGTTTCCAAGTGGGATGCTTATGGACAATACCTGAATTACCATGAAGGCTGGGGGGGATATAAACGTAAGAGTTACAACCAAAAACCTTGGTTAATTAAGGTTTCTCGAAAAGTAGACAGCCGTGCTAAGCAATATGCAACGCAACTGCATGGTTGCCAGGAAAATTTAGATTCAAGTTGGTTGTGGCGATTATTTTTCACTTAATACCAATTATTCAATATGATAGAAAAAGGAAATAAGATGCCATTATTAGATAGTTTTACAGTTGACCATACTATTATGAAAGCCCCTGCAGTGCGTATTGCAAAAAAAATGCAAACACCCAGTAAAGATACAATTACCGTATTTGATTTGCGTTTTAGCGCACCTAATAAAGATATTTTATCAGAAAAAGGGATTCATACACTTGAGCACCTTTACGCCGGCTTTATGCGTAATCACCTAAACAGTGCTGATGTTGAAATTATCGATATTTCGCCTATGGGTTGCCGTACCGGTTTTTACATGAGTTTAATTGGATCGCCAACAGAAGCAGAAGTTGGTGATGCTTGGTTGGCTTCCATGAAAGACGTGTTAGCAGTAAAAGCTCAAAGTGATATCCCTGAGCTCAATGAGTATCAATGTGGTACTTATTCAATGCACTCACTAACCGAAGCGAAGGCGATTGCACAAGGTATTATTGATGCGGGTATTGGTATCAACAAAAATGAAGATATTGCGTTAAGTGAAGCGCAACTTACACAGCTGTAATTTTTACAGCTTAAGAAAAAAGCGTCTTTCTATTCGCTAGAAAGGCGCTTTTCAGGATAATGGCTTAAAATATTATTCTTGATCGCTGTATAGACGTGGTATCACTTTCACCAGCTTCACCATATTATTTTCAACTTCCAAAATTTCCATGGGATAGCCGCAAATTCGGGCACTTATTTTACCTGTCGGGATCTCTTCAAGGTGCTCTAGAATTAAACCGTTTAAGGTACGTGGGCCGTCTGTTGGCAATTCCCAACCCATCTCTTTATTAATATCACGAATGCCTAAGCTGCCCTCTACAATATAAGAGTCATCCTGCTGTTTATAGATCTCTTGCGAGCTATGTGGCTCACGTGTGGTGGTGAAATCACCGACAATCTCTTCTAAAATATCTGCAAGTGTTACTAGACCTTGAATATCACCATATTCATCAACAACCAAACCAATTCGTTCCTTATTACGCTGGAATTTAATAAGTTGGGTATTAAGTGGTGTGCCTTCAGGGATAAAATACAACTTTCTGAGACTGCGTAGCAGGGTTGTTTTTGTAAAATCTTCTTTTAATAAAATCAGCAGTGAATCGCGCGCGTGCATAAAACCTATCGCATCATCTATGGTATCTCGGTATAACAAGGTCATAGTATGAGTACGATGTTTTAATTGTTTGAGGATAGTATCCCACTCTTGGTTGATATCAATTGCTGCAATCTCGTTGCGCGGGATCATTATCTCATCGACAGTCACTTTTTCGAGTTCAAGAATACTTAATAACATCTGTTGGTGATGCGCAGGGATCATACTGCCAGCTTCATGGACAACAGAACGCAATTCATCTCTTGAAAGGGCATTATCATTTTTAGGTGTCACATTAACACCGAATAATCGTAATAAACCATTAGAGATACCATTGATTAACCATACCAGTGGGCTGAGTAGTTTTTGTAATGGGCTCAATATAAATGAACTTGGAAATGCGATTTTTTCCGGATAAAGCACTGCTAATGTTTTCGGGGTAACCTCAGCGAAAATCAAAATGACCAGCGTTAGCACTCCCGTTGCGATTGCAATGCCTGCATCGCCAAACAAACGTTGCCCAAGAATGGTTGCCAGTGCAGAGGCGAGAATATTGACCAGATTGTTACCGATTAGAATCAAACCAATTAATTTATCTGGTTTATTGAGCAGTTTTTCTACGCGAATGGCGACTTTGTTTTTGTCTTTAGCAAGGTGACGTAATCGATAACGATTAAGTGTCATCATGCTTGTTTCAGAACTTGAAAAATAAGCCGAAATTGCAATTAACATAATAAGAGTTATCAGTAGTGCGCTGGTTGGAATGTCGTTCAAAATGTTCTCATTTTATATAGACTCACTAATTATTAATTAGTGATTTTAGCGAATAAAAAAGCATAAAACAAAGATGTTTTCCCAGATCATCACATTCAACTGAAAACAATTAAATTTGAGGCTATTTTTCAAAGCAAAAAAGATAAATGCGGAGATCGAAAAGCGATCTGATTAAATAAGGTTATTGATACAATTATTAAGTGATAGATGCGTTAGTATATACCGCTTAGCACAATTATTTTGTTCTACTGATCCTGGAGTTTATAGTGCCTTATCAATCGATTATTTCTAAGATACAAGCTTTCAAAGGTTATGCTGTTGCCGCATCGTCATTGCAATCTCTGCCGCTATGTTTAATACGGGAATGGCAGCAAAATAGTTGTACATGGCAACTCAATAGTAGCGCTACCCATTCTATAAAGGTCAAAGAAATTGTTTTGTTTGATGGAAAGCTTCCTCTCTCTGATGATTGCTGTTTTTATGGAGAAGGTTTCCAGATGCTGGCGCAAACGGGAGGGACGTTAAGCCAACCCAAAGCAATTGGACGTTGTCCTGATATCAGTCATTATCGACTTCCCTCTGAAAGCGGGTTTCACAGTAGTTATAACTATATTTTACTGTCACCACAGCCTAACCATCACATACTCTTGGGCTTTACCGCCTGTTTCCGATTCAGTGGGACATTTCGCATTTCAGCTAACAAGCGGTTGAAAGTGATCTTGGATTGTGAAAACTTGCCTTTAGCGGGTTTTAGTCACTGGCAGGGCGAACCGTTAACCATATTGGAAGGTCCTGATTCCGAGCAACTCTTGCAGCAATATGGTGCTATGCTTAAGCAAAATCATACACCGCGTGGCATAACTCGGTTTGCAGACAAATCCCCTTCAGGTTGGTGTTCCTGGTATCACTATTATGCTGATGTTCGTGAAAAAGATATCAGTGAAAATCTACAGCAAATGGCGCAACAGTTTCCCTCCCTTGATTACCTGTTGATTGATGATGGCTATCAGGCGTATATGGGCGATTGGTTAACCCCTTCGTCGCGTTTTGGCTCTGGCTTAGCTGGGGTAGTTGGGCAGATTCATCAGGCTGGTGTGAAACCTGCTTTGTGGTTAGCACCCTTTATCGCCGAAGGTAATTCAGCTGTGTTTAAGCAGCACCCTAATTGGTTTGTAAAAGATCAAAATGGCGAGCCACTTGCTGCTGAAAAGGTGACTTATGGCGGCTGGCGCTGTACGCCTTGGTATGTATTAGATGGTACGCATCCACAGGTACAGCAGCATTTAAAAACGCTGTTTGCTTATCTCCATCTGGAACTAGGGATCACTTTGTTTAAACTGGATGCAAATTTTTGGGGTGCTATCCACGGTGGCTATTTCTTTGATCCTACAGCAACGCGCATAGAGGCATATCGTCGTGGTATGCAGGCCATTTGCGATGGCGCAGGGGATAGTTTTTTATTGGGTTGCAATGCACCACTTTGGCCCTCTTTAGGACTGATTGATGGGATGCGCGTTGGTGATGATGTTGAACGAAATGGCGAGCGGTTTTATCAGATTGCCCAAGAGATATTGCATCGTAGCTGGCAAAATCGCGTGTTGTGGATAAATGATCCCGACTGTATCACGCTGGAAAACAGGGAGCAGCAAGTAGCGACGACTGAGCAGTACCGATTACATTTACTCACTATTCTGGTTTGTAATGGTTTGCTTATTTCTGGCGACAGATTAGCGGGCTTAAGTGAAGATAATAAACATAAGTTAGCTAAGCTACTCGGCAGTGAGTTTAGGGGGCTGGCAGTACAATTTAAAAATAGAAGTTTTACACATGGCACTATCTGTAAGGGTAGTGCGACATTGCACCTCCTCTTTAACTGGCAGAATGAAACTGCAATTTTTAACTTACCGGTAGAAGAGGGAGAGCAAGCAGTTGGGTTTTTCGGGGATGAGTTGCTCGGTGCACCGTTCAATAATGAAGTGTCGGTTAACATCGCGGCACGCTCAGCTGCTGCGGTGATCATCAAATAATTATTACCTGCACACATAAGCGCTAAAATAAAAAAATCCGCAAGTCGTTTATTTACTTGCGGATTTTTTATTACTTGTTAATAAGTAGTGATATTAATCACTGGCCTATTTATTGTGCAAAAATAGTCACTGCAGTACCTTCTACCAGAGCCGTGCCAGATAACCCTGA
Organism: Psychromonas sp.; assembly: GCF_047632995.1. Lineage (GTDB taxonomy): Bacteria > Pseudomonadota > Gammaproteobacteria > Enterobacterales > Psychromonadaceae > Psychromonas. Next base: position 5,955 of record NZ_JBLIEK010000032.1, on the reverse strand, counting down.
AACAGTTGCTGCGCCGTTAGCATCAGCCACTTTTGTCCAGCTACCAGAAGGTAGTGTGATGTTCTGGTTATTACCACTGTTGTAAACAATAAACAGGTTCTGGTTATCGTCAGGGTAAGTGATATAACCACTTACAACTTGACCGCCGTATATATCCGGGCGATCAACAACCATATGCTGTGCAATCTCTTGGTTTGTATTCATACGCATACCAGCATGATTGCGACGAAGGTTGATGAGCGTTTTAAAGTAGTTAAATGTTGCCGCATTATCAGCTTTGTTGCCCCAGTGAATTGCATTAAAGCTATCTGGTGCATTGTAGGTGTTATGAGTGCCGCCGTGGTCTCCATAGTTCCATGCAGATGCATTTGCCATATCCTGATTGTTTGTTTTAGTACGCAGGAATTCATCACCGGAATGGATAAATGGAATACCTTGGCTGGTCAGCACTATGCCCATCCCGAAGTTCACAACACGTTTAGCATAGCCAAGATCGCTTGGCGCAGTAAGTGAATCAACTTGATGGGAGCTGTTTTGCGATACATTAGTTGCAAGACTCAGGTAAACCTTATCCCATAAACCAAAGTTATCATGGGCAGAGATATAGTTGATTGTCTGCTCAGGATCTGAAGCATAGTTACGGAACCATTCACCGTTACGGCTATCGTTGGGGTTATAAGCCGATCCGTGCATACCATCATAGATACCCCAACCAGCATCTGCCGCGGCTAGATTGTTGAGCATAAAACCGCTGCGCGTATCATCATTAGAGCCTTTAATCGCTTCACGGAAAGCGCCGTTAAAGACGCCAACATGCTCTTCAACCATATTATGTGTTGTGCCGTAACGAACACGTTGATCATTTTTAGGATCGGATGCATAACCGTTCCAAGGTTCGCCATAGATTAATAAGTTGCGATCCGGAAAAGTTGTATTCATATAGCGACCCCATTTTTCAACTTCCAGGTAGGAAAAAATACCAATTAAGTCAAAACGGAAACCATCAATACCATATTCATCAACCCAGTACTCAAGAGAGTCTTGGATCATGCGGCTCACCATAGGTACATCAGCGTCGATAGAGTTACCCGTACCTGAAAGATCTGTTGGCGTGTAATATTGGCCGGTGATATTTTCAAACATCTGCTTATTGTAGGTATGGTTATAAACCACATCCATAATGACGCGGATCCCTGCTTTATGTAATTCATTGACCATGGTCTTGAATTCACGTGCACGCTCTTCATAGTTAGTGGGTACTTTAGAATAGCGATCTTCTGGGATATTGAAGTTACGCGGATCATAGCCCCAGTTATAACAACCATTACTATCTGGTAGGCCGTCACATGTTGCATAGTCATAAACAGGAAGCAGTTGAACGTGAGTAACACCTAACTCTTTAAGGTGATCTATACCTGTTTTAACACCGTTATAAGTGGTGCCAGCTTCAACTAGGCCCATATACTTACCATGATTACCAGCGCTTACACCTGAGCTTGAATCAATCGTAAAGTCACGTACATGCATCTCATAAATAATTGCATCTTCACGTTCAATAAGTGCAGGACGAGTTGCCCATCCGCCTGTTGGAACTGTTTTAGACATATCCATTACGATATTAACTGCCTCATAATCACCCGTACCCGGTTTAGCCATTTTACCGTAAGGGTCACGTACCTGAATGCCATTGATTAAGTAAGTGTACTCTTGCAGCTGCAAGTCACCGTTTACCGTAATCTGATAAACATTGCTGTAACCATTAAAGTCAGCAACTTTTGACATGCTATGTTCAATGCCGTTAACACGCACTTTTACATCAGCGTTATCTGGTGACCAGATAGAGAAAGTAGTGCTGTCTGTTGAATAAACTGCCCCTAATGTTTCGCCTATTGGTGTCTCGCAGTCTGTCGTACATTCACCAACGCGTGTTAGCGTATAGTGTTTTGTTGCATCATTAACTTGAATTTTGTAGTCACCCACCATAGAGGTGAAAATATCGCTGCCCGCGAGATCTAAGGTCCCGTCTGCACCTGTATCACCGTAGCTTTCTGTCCAATCGCTTGATACGTCAAATTTAAAGCGTTGATCTACTTGTCCATTTAAAGATACCGTTATTTCCCATCTATTATCCGCAACCAGTGTCATTGCTGTTGCAGCCCAACCGTTTGCTGTGCCACGGAAATTTAAACTATTAAAGTTATGTATAAAATCAGTAGGATCAGTGCTGCAGCTTGCAACTTCTGCAAGCTCGATATTATGACTGTTAGCATAAAAACTGATATTGTAGGTTTTATTAGCTGTTACACGGTAATCAGCACTTGGATAAGCTTCACTCCAGTCACCGAAACGGTCAATTTTAAAACGGGGATCATTGTCAGCAAAAGTTTGACACGTTTGAAATAGATCGCCAGAGACATAATCTAGCGCTGTTGCATCCCAGTTATTTTCGCTGCCGCGAAAATCCCACTCAGCTTGTGCACTGAAGGATGCCGCCATTATACTCAAGACGAGTAATTTTTTTTTCATCTGTTCTATCCTTATAATAGACCTGTAAATAAGGCCTTGGTTTGTTGAATGTATTTACAACTTTTTTGCCATCCATTTGGCAATAGATAAAAATCAATCCGTCTAAAATTAGAGCGTCAGGTGATTTCGCGCGGATCATCTCTGATTTATAAACAACATGCTATATTAGATTTTGTTAATATAATGAGGGTCATAGAATTTGATAGGATATTACAAAAAATGAGATTGCGCTCATAAATTGAACAATATAAAAAGTGGTTTCTCTGTTTAATAGCTATTTTTATGCGCTTTTGTGGGCGTAGAGCAGGCACAAAAAAGCTCGCCGTAGCGAGCTTTTGATAATTTATAAACGTAAAAACGTTTAGAGATTAGAAGTTGTATTGTAGTCCAGCTACCCATTAGTGATGGTTAGCTTTGATCATATCTACTTGCTATTCAATCCCTATTTTCATATTCGCATTAAATGCGTATTGCACATCCAATGTGATTGCATCAAAGCTATCTTCATTAGTGGTGGTGCTTTCTCACCACTGTAAACAGCTACGTCTACAAGTCGGTTATTCAGCCACTATTGTATAAAATTTAACTTAATATTATTTCTCGTACAAAGCGGCTACCAAAATAAGCCAGTGTTAGCAGTGAAGAGCCCGCAATGGTGATATAGACGATAAACCGGCCTCGCCACCCTTTGCTGAAATGGCCCCATAAGATAACTGCATAAACACCCCATGCAATTATCGATAGGATAGCTTTATGCGCACTACCTTTGGCAAACATATCATCTAGAAAAATAAAGCCGGTTAATAAAGTGCAGCTTAGTAAAATAAAACCGATAAAAATAAATTGGAATAAACTTTTTTCCAATGTCATCAGTGGTGGCATATTAATTTTTGTTAAGGGATTTTTGCGATTCTTTAAACGGTAATCTAGATAGGCCAATTGCAGGGCAAACAGGCTGGCAATGCTTAGTATTGAGTAGGCTGACAAGGCAAAAATGATATGCGCGCCAATTTGAGGGTGCGACTCTAAATGAGTAATGTATTGGCTTGGTAGATAAGTCACTGCAATGAAATTGATGACGGTAAAAGCATAAACGACAGGCAGTAAGATGCCGGTATTAAGGCGCTTACTGGCGAGTGTGGAAAATAACGAAATAATAAAGGTAACTAATGAGAGCACATTTAATATCGGTAGATTCTGTCCATGGAGCATAAAAATGTGTTGGTATAACCAATTTGCATGGAGTAATAGTGCCAGTGTAATGGCAATAAAAAAATAATGAGGCCGCAATCTCGCTGGTTTATATAGCTGTATGGTGGCAATAATTCCCGCCAGAATATAAAAAATGCTACTTATTAACGCAAAATAATCCATATCACCCAACACAACTGAAGTTAATAAATAAACGTGACTATACCCATGTTACCTCAAGATGCAAAATCAGCAAGCCAAATTGTACTTAGATGCTAGGCATAAAATTGAAATATAGTTGCTCTACATTGAGATTTTATAACGACGCAGTTGAGTGCGATTTGACTTGCCCTGCTGATAAAGTATCTTGAGGTATCATGGGTATATACCTCTGCTCTATTCTTAAAAGAGCATTTATATGCTTTATTGAGCGGATCTGAAGTTAATGCTATTGTGGAAAAGCAGAATTGCGTATAATCATTTTTATTTTTTTAGCGATGAGATCTGACCATGTTTGAGAATTTAACCGATCGACTGTCGAAAACCCTTAAGAACATCAGTGGCAAAGGACGCTTAACCGAAGATAATATTAAAGATACTCTTCGCGAAGTGCGCATGGCTTTATTAGAAGCCGATGTAGCATTGCCTGTTGTTCGTGACTTTATTGAAGCAATAAAAAAACGTGCTGTTGGTCAAGAGGTTGCTAAAAGCTTAAGTCCTGGTCAGGCATTTATTAAAATTGTTCAAAATGAACTTGAATTGGCTATGGGTGAGGTTAATGAAGCATTAGATCTTGCCACCCAACCACCTGCAATACTACTCATGGCAGGTTTGCAAGGTGCGGGTAAAACAACCACAGTTGCAAAACTTGCGCGTTTACTAAAAACACGTGATAAAAAAAGCGTCTTGGTGGTCAGTGCCGATATTTATCGACCTGCTGCAATTAAACAACTTGAAACACTCGCTGCGGAAGTGGACGTTGAATTCTTTCCAAGTGATATATCACAAAAGCCAATCGCTATTGCCAATGCCGCGATTGATTATGCGAAAAAGAAATTTATTGATGTTGTTATCGTCGATACAGCAGGTCGCCTGCATGTAGACAACGAAATGATGGATGAGATTAAAGATCTTCATGGTGCCATCAAGCCTGTGGAAACCTTGTTTGTTGTTGATGCAATGACCGGTCAAGATGCCGCCAATACTGCAAAATCATTTAATGAAGCGCTACCCTTAACGGGGGTTATCCTAACCAAAGCCGATGGTGATGCGCGTGGTGGTGCTGCCCTTTCTATCCGTCATATTACGGGTAAGCCAGTTAAATTTATCGGTATGGGTGAAAAAGTTGATGCATTAGAACCCTTTTATCCGGATCGTATTGCTTCACGTATTCTTGGTATGGGAGATGTTCTTTCATTAATTGAAGAAATGGAAACCAAGGTAGATAAGGAAAAAGCAGAAAAATTAGCCAGTAAAATTAAAAAAGGCAAAGGTTTTGATTTAGACGATTTTCGTGAGCAACTTGTACAGATGAAAAGCATGGGCGGCATGGCGGGCATAATGGATAAATTGCCAGGCATGGGGCAAGTGCCAGAAGCTGTAAAAAACCAAGCTAACGATAAAGCCACAGATCGAATGGAAGCGATTATTAACTCGATGACCAAAAAAGAGCGTATTAAACCTGAAATAATTAAAGGTTCACGCAAACGCCGTATTGCGGCGGGATCCGGTGCGCAGATTCAAGATGTTAATAAATTACTTAAACAATTTATGCAGATGCAAAAGATGATGAAAAAAATGTCAGGCAAAGGTGGCATGCGTAAAATGATGAGCGGTATGCAGGGTATGTTGCCGCCAGGTATGGGAGGAGCTGCCGCGGGCGGTATGGGACAACCTCCAGGTCTGGGAAGATTTAAAAAAAAATAAGTGACAGGCCCTAGATACAAAAAACCCAAGTTAAATTAAATTTTACCTTGGGTTTTTGCATTTTAGCCTCCTCTGAATTAAGCAAAGTGTGATTTTGATTGTTCTTTTGAGTAAGAGGAGTATAATTTTGCAGCTTTCTACAAAAGCAGGTGGTCAGAATTTTCTGACTGATGACGTTTAATAATAAAATAGAGGACGATATGGTAACTATTCGTTTAGCTCGTGGTGGCGCTAAAAAACGCCCATTCTACCAAGTGGTAGTAACTGATAGCCGTAGCCCGCGTGACGGTTGTTTCCTTGAAAGAGTAGGTT
>NZ_JBLIEK010000031.1:0-36557 GCF_047632995.1 Psychromonas sp. | reverse complement strand
TTCTTTCGGTTGCGAATGATGTGAGCTGGGGATTTATGATTGGTGTAATGCCGAAAGTATTGCTGAATTTAGTGGTGGGTAGTGTCACTTTCTACCGTTATGTTTGTGATTTTACTAATACGCCTAAAAAAGTGACGCATCTTCTGCTTGCTTTAATGGTGGCGGGTGTAAGCTATTTCACCTACTTTGCAGCCAATGATTATTTGGCAAACCCATCATTGGGGTTGTTGCTTACCTGGGTTGATTTTGCGCTGATATTAATCGCATTAAGCGTGAAACAGTTGCGTATCTTTCAATTGTTCATGCTAACTTCTGCGTTTGTTGGCGGTTTTGCGTACTATCTTTTAGCCATTGATCAGATGGTTGTTATTAAGGCGATAGTCGGGCTGATAACAAGTTATAAGTTATTAATTCACCCTATTTTCCCTCAGTTGGAAGACAGGTTACTGTTTTGGAAGCCTGCTAAATAGTTCACCTCTCTTTCTTTACAGCGCTTCTTAGAACATAAATGGGGTCAGATTAAATTTCATACTTCAACTAAGCTCAACCGGAGAGTGATTGGAGTATGAAAAATGGCCAGATTAGCAAGAATTTACCCTAGAGATCTACCACAGCATATTATTCCCAGAGGTAATAATCACCATATCTTTTTTGCTGATAATGCAGATTTATCTGCTAATCCCAATTGAAGGTTTGTACTGTTCAATTTTCAGTTGATATCCCCGCATAGATTTTTATGACTAATCATGTTCATTTGCTATGTACTCCCCACCCATTATATTTGCCATTAGCTAAGACGCCAAGTGATCTACAGGAAGCTTATCGTCGCATATCGATACAACAACTATTAGGTAATATTCTCAGTCGCGTGAATAATAGTATGGCAATCGGTAGCTAGCATGTTATAAGCGATATTGGATAGTTAACAGGTAGAAGAGCGCATAATCTAAAAAGAGAACGCCCTTTAGATAGCAGTAAAGACAAGAGTTAATTTTAACCTGAACCCATTTATCTTTTTTCCTCCTTTTCTCGAGATATAAAAAAACCCTTAGCAGTTACCTGATAAGGGTTTCAATGAAAAAGTTAATTGCTTAAATTAAGCGTTTAAACTTTTTGGCCTACCACCAAGCTTCAGCTTGAACACCAATGCTTAATGCGTTGTCTTCACCGTTTGCATATTCACCATCTTCAAGATCTGTTAGGTAAGTTGCAAAAACACGGATTTCTGGACGAGACCAGAAGCCGCTTGCAGGAGACCAAGATTGAGCAACTGTAAATTTCGCTTCAGATGAATCAACTGTACCTGCTTCTTTAACATAAACACCCGCTTCAAGCTGAGTTTTCATGTTTTCAGTCCAAGAGTACTGAGGACGAACAACAACATTGTACAGAGTGAAATCACCATCATCTGTTTCTGTTAAATCAGAGCCAGTAGCAAAGTTTAATGTATAAGCAAGATTAACTTTGTCGCCTGCGCTTACAACACCATGGTTGTAAATGCGGAATGCCATTGCATCATCAGATGCATCACTTGCATCACCAACCCAACTTCCATCAGTTCTGTTAACAAAACCGTTAGCAAAGCCGTAGTTACCAGCTTGTAAAACTACTTTGTTAAACCCACCGAAGAAATCACCTTGAGTGTACTCAGCAGTAAGCATAGTAGATGCATTATCTGCATCTGTCTCTGCATTAGGCATCCAGCTCATTACACCCACTTCTAACGATGCATTTTTCCACATTTGAATGCCCGCTAAGCGTGCATCTAAAATATTTGTGTTTGCACTGCCATTAGAACCGCCACGTTGGAACCAAGCTAGAGAAAGAGCTGTATTACCAAGTGCGATATTCTCAATACCAGCGCCTTCACCATTAATTGCCCAGTAGTAATCATCTACGATATGGATATCATGACGTTGGTAGTAACGTTTACCAGCCCATAGAGTAGAAGTACCTAGCAGGCCGCTGCCTTTAACATAAACTTCACGTAATGCACCACTTTCAGCCCAATCAGCTTTATCGCCGCCAAGGCCGTATGCCATTAGAGTGTGAACAGAAAATTTAACACCGTTGTCATCATATACATTTTGACCTAGCGCGAATTCTGCGTAAGTATCACCTTCATTACCAAGACGACCAACACCAGCTACACCATCATTTGCTGTGATCTGTCCGCCGTCTGCAGATGCGCCAACACCTGAACGAGCGTAACCGTTAAAATCTACCGCTGATGCGCTAGCTGATAACAATGCGACTGCGACTGCAGCCGTAAGAGTTTTAAATTTCATAGTCATTCCTTAGTTTAATTATTTGTTATTTATTTATTATTTGTTTTGATAATCCATCACCCCAAGAGGTGAGTTAGTTGGTTCGTGCCGTTAAAGTGATTATTGCAGTTCCGACTAACTTGGTGGGCATTATAGGGGGCTTTCTTTGGTGATGGATACGACGTGTGTCACACTTTTATCATTGGTCTTTCTTTTTTAGGGAACTTTTATGCAACTTTGTCGACGCACTACCACAAAATTGGCGTTTGTAGCGTCAGTTATCTAGGGAAAGAGAGTTAAAGCTTGTGATATTTGCACTTTGGAAATTACAAACTGAATGCAGAGTTTGTAGAAACAGATAGTTACAAAATTAAAAATGTAACAGAGATAAAATTATAAAATTAAATGGGAGTGTTAATTTTTAATCTACTCTCTGATTTATGATCCCTTTATTATTTGCATATAAGTAAACTTATGTTTTCACCGCAGATGTTAATTTATGAGCTAATGTGTAAAATGGCTTTCTTCCATTTATCTGTTGCTTTACCTTGAGGTTTTTCTGTTATGCGTTTATTTCTGTTTGTGCTTATCTCTTTGTTGGCGGTACAGCAATATCATCTATGGTTTGGTAAAAACGGCTTACAGGATAACTATGCGTTAATACAAGAAGTTGATCTTATCGTGGCAAGTAATGCGGAATTAACACAGCGTAACCAAATGATGTTTTCAGAAATTGAGGATTTAAAGCTGGGATCACAAGCCATTGAAGAGCGAGCGCGCAATGAATTGGGGCTAGTGAAGGAGGGGGAAACCTTTTTCCGTATCGTCCCCAAAGAAAATTACTAGGATGAATAAATTAAATTTAGTTGCCGTTATTGTGGCCGCAGGCATAGGTAAGCGGGTCGGCGCAGATATCCCTAAACAATATTTACCTTTATTAGGTAAAACCATTATTGAACATAGCCTGGCCCCTTTTCTTAATCACCCTGATATCTGCAAAGTGGTGGTCTCCCTTGCTAAAAATGATCACTGGTTCCTGCAACTTGATGTCGCCAACCACCCTAAAATAGAGTTGGTAGTGGGCGGGGGCGAGCGTGTTGATTCTGTGCTATCTGCGCTAACAGTTATCAATGGTGATGATTATGTTTTAGTCCATGATGCCGCTAGGCCCTGTATTTCACGTGTCGATATCGACAAGTTAATCGCGCATGTCACGATCTCAAAACAAGGAGCGATTCTCGGTTCAAGAGTACGTGACACGATGAAACGCAGCAATCCGCAGGGGCAAATCACGGGTACGGTTGAACGGGAAAATTTATGGCATGCTTTAACACCGCAAATGTTCCAAAACAAAGCCTTGATTAAGGCCATTGCCAGCGCAAAAGAGCCGCAAAACATTACCGATGAAGCTTCTGCTATGGAAATGTCAGGTTTGCCTGTTACTATCATTGAAGGGCGAAGTGACAATCTCAAAATCACACGTTATGAAGATTTGCAGCTTGCAGAGCTGTACCTGTCGCAATAAATCAATGGGTGGATAAAAATATGATTCGTATCGGGCATGGTTTTGATGTGCATAAATTTGGCGGACAAGGTCCTATCACTCTTGGCGGTGTAAAGATCCCCTATTTTAGAGGATTAATTGCGCATTCAGATGGTGATGTCGTACTGCATGCTTTATGTGATGCACTGTTAGGTGCATTGGCGCTGGGTGATATTGGTCGCCATTTTCCAGATGACGATCCTAAATATGCGGGTATTGATAGCCGTAAGTTAGTTGAAGATATTTTTCAGCAAACAAAAAATAGAGGTTATAAAATTGGTAATGTTGATCTGACCATTGTTGCACAAGCCCCTAAAATGGCGTTATTTATCGATGATATGCGTTTGCAGATTGCGGCGTTATTAGAAACCGACTCCCATAATATTAATGTCAAAGCAACCACCACTGAAAAGTTGGGTTGTATCGGACGTGGCGAAGGTATTGCTAGCCATGCTGTGGTCCTGTTAATGAAAAATAAATAAGTAAGACAAAATAATGAATGAAGAAAATGAAAAGCAACAATTCAGTTTAGATTTTAACTATCTCTATGGCAAACCTCAAAGCAGTGGCTTATTTAAACAGTCATGTGAAGATTTTAATGTGCAGGAAGATTTGGGGTTTGAATTAACCGGAGAGGGAGAACATGTCTGTTTGTGGGTTCAGAAAGTGGGGGAGAACACCCAGTTTTTAGCGCGTGAACTGGCAAAATTTGCAGAAATCCCTGCAAAAAATGTCAGTTACGCAGGACTTAAAGATCGTCAAGGTGATACTAAACAGTGGTTTTCATTGCATATTCCCGGAAAAATAACGCCGGATTTTTCGCTGTTTGAATTCCCTGGCGTCACTATTTTAAAGGTTATTCGTCACCATAAAAAGATAAAAACAGGGGCGTTAGCGGGCAATTATTTTTCAATTGTGTTGCGTGAAATAAGTGATAAAAGTGCACTGCAAAAAGCACTACAACAAGTACAGGAAGGGGTGCCAAACTATTTTGGCGCACAGCGTTTTGGTTTCGATGGTTATAATGTCAATGCGGCATTAACTATGTTTCAAGGTCGAAAAATAAAAGATCGCTTTAAACGCGGCATCTATTTAAGCGCAGCGCGTAGTTACCTTTTTAATCAAGTGATTTCGGCACGTATCAAAGACGCTCTGTATAAAACTCCTTTGTTAGGTGATTGTGTACAGTTTGTTGGTAATCGTTCCTTCTTTCCGTTAATGGACCTTGAACCCGCCACAATGGAACGTTTAGAGCGGCGAGAAGTCTGCTTAACTGCGCCTCTCTGGGGAGCGGGAGAGCTGACCTCTGAGCTGGATGCTAAAGAGTATGAAACAGTGCTGTTATCAAAATATCAGGAGATTCAAGCGGGCTTGGTTAAAAATGGTTTAAAGCAAGAACGTCGGCCTCTGTTGTTGATCCCTGAAAAATTTAGCGCTGTTTGGCTCGATGACCGCAGTGTGAAAATCGATTTTTATTTACCATCGGGTTGTTATGCGACCAGTGTGTTGCGTGAATTAGTGATTTAACAACACGGTAATAAACTAAACCTTTAGATTTTTTATTTATAATATGAGAAAAAAAAGTGAAAATATTTTCCCCTCTCTACAGCAAAGTGATGGTTTGGTCTAAGCATAAACATGCGCCATTTTATCTCTATATGAATGCTTTTGCCGAATCTATTTTTTGGCCTATTCCCGTTGATATTATGCTTGCACCGATGGCGCTTGCTAAACGTGCACTGGCATGGCGTTACGCGTTAGGCGCAACCATTTTTTCTGTGCTTGGCGGCGCTGTCGGTTATTATATTGGCCATGTTTTATATGAACCTGTTGTTTTGCCCTTTATAGAATTCATGAGTTATCAAGGTAAAATGGAAACGGCACAAGCCTGGTTTTTACAGTGGGGGGTAATGGTTATCTTTATCGCCAGTTTCACACCTATCCCCTTTAAAGTATTTACTATCACCGCAGGTATCATGGGAATGGTCTTTTTACCTTTTATGTTGACTGCACTAATCGGCCGTGGCTTACGTTTCTTTCTAGTGGCGGGATTAATGGTCTTAGGGGGAGAGAAAATGGAAGCGAAACTGCGCAAATATATTGATACGTTGGGATGGATAACCGTATTGCTTGCCGTTATTGTGTATTTCACCTTGAGGTACTAACTGCTTGTGAAAAATCTAGCTGTTGTGATATTTGTTTTGTGGGGGCTGTTGGGGTGCAGTGCATCAGGCCCCAGAGCCCCTGTTTCTGATCTAACCTTAAGCAAAAGTAATAGTAATAGCCATTCTAAGAGCTTGCGTGAGGTCAATTCCTCAGTTAAAAAGTCAAACGTTTATAAAGTTCAAGCGGGTGATACCTTATATGCTATTGCATGGCAGAGCGGTCTTGATGTGGAGACCTTGGTTAATTATAACAATATAAAACCACCCTATATTATCCACGAAGGGCAAACACTAAATTTAAACGCAACAAAAGCCAAAAAAACAACCGCAAAAAGCAACCGAACATCACAAATAAAAGACAAAAAATCACCAACACAGTGTACAGGTCAAAGCTGTGATAAAAACCAGGGTAAAAAGCTTGTAGAGAAAAAAACAAAAGCTTATTCTGCAGATAAGGTTGATCTCAAAACACCCCCAAAAGCAGTAAACAACAAGAAAACGGGCGATAGGAAAGTAACTACTTGGCATTGGCCCGCAAAAGGGAAATTAACCAAAACCTTCGCTTCATCGCAACTTGGTATGAAAGGAATTAGTCTTTCGAATCAACGAGGCACGGCTATTTATGCCGCTACATCTGGCGAAGTTGTTTACGCAGGGAGTGGTTTAAGTGGCTATGGTAATCTAATTATTATCAAACATAATTATGATTATTTAAGCGCTTACGCACACAATGAAAAGCTCCTGGTTAGTGAAAATTCAACAATTAGAGCGGGACAAAAAATTGCGATAATGGGAGACAGTGGTACTGACAGCGTGCATCTGCACTTTGAAATTCGTTACCGTGGCAAATCAGTTGATCCTTTACGTTATCTCCCAAAGCGATAACAACTTGGTATTTAACCAGATTGTTATGTGATAAAAGGAGATTAGCTTAATTATTAAGGAGGCGTTATGGTTCATTGTAATGCAACTCTTTGCGCGGAAAAAAGAACAATTTGAGTATCAAAAAAGGGGATATTAGCTATGGTTAAAATGGCTAAAAGTGATTCGCAAAAATGTAAAAATGACGGTGTAAAAGATGAATCTGTTGATAAAACAGCAGTAACGGCAAGCAATGAGTTGAAAATAATGGATGCCACTCAACTTTATCTCGGTGAGATTGGTTTTTCTCCATTATTAACAGCCCAGGAAGAGATCTATTATGCACGTCGCTCACTGCGCGGAGATGCAGTCGCACGTAAACGTATGATAGAAAGTAATCTGCGACTTGTAGTTAAAATTTCTCGACGTTATAACAACCGAGGGTTATCCCTGCTAGATTTGGTTGAAGAGGGGAATTTAGGATTGATTCGTGCAGTAGAGAAATTTGATCCCGAAAAAGGGTTTCGCTTTTCAACTTATGCTACATGGTGGATACGTCAAACCATCGAGCGTGCAATAATGAATCAAACCCGCACTATTCGTCTCCCTATCCATATTGTTAAAAAATTAAATGTCTACCTCAGAACTGCTCGGGAACTCGCTCATAAGCTTACTCATGAACCAACGGCTGAAGATATTGCTAAAGAGTTAGGTGTTTCTGCAAAAGAGGTCTCTAAGATATTAAAGCTTAATGAGCGGATCAGCTCGGTGGATATCCCTATCGGTAATAACTCTGATAAAGAGTTATTAGATATTATTCCCGATCGTAAAGAATCATCACCTGAGAATGAATTGCAGGATGATGATATGAAGTTACGTATTGTTGATTGGTTAGAAGATCTTAACCCAAAACAGCGAGAGGTATTAGCAAGACGCTTTGGTTTGTTAGGTTATGAAGCTGCAACGTTAGAAAATGTGGGTAAAGAGATAGGTTTAACGCGTGAACGTGTTCGCCAAATTCAGGTAGAGGCATTGAAAAGTTTACGGGAAGTACTTTCTCAACAGGGGTTATCAATAGAGTCTTTATTTCAAATTTAATTGTCTTTTTCAGTAAATTTAAAACGCATCATTTTTGATGCGTTTTGGTTTTCTGAGAAGAGAAGATTAAACGAGCTGATTGTAAAATAACGAAAAACTTGGATCAATATCGTATAATTCTTTTGCTAATTTCTGACGCGCTTTCACCTCTTCTATTTCTCGCCACATTCTGACTTTTGGAGCATTTTTTTTCGGGGATAGTATTTCATCGGTAATTATTTGCAGATCAGTGTCATGGTTATATTGCATACTAATTCCTTTTTGGATGGTGATAACAGTGTCAATAGGAAGAGAATAAGCGTTAAATATTGCAGTTTTATGATATGACTTTGCTTTCACTAATTATTTAATAGCTAAAGTTTCCTGTTCTACTAGACTTCAATAATCTTCTTTTTTTATAAGTTAGGTACAGATAAATTATGGCGTTACCCAGTAATTTTTTTTCTACGCAATCTGTTTTAGTGGTTGATGATATCGACACAATAAGAAGTGCGATAAAGAGCATGCTACAACTCTTAGGTTGCAAGGAAATATCGGTCGCAGGTAACGGTGATCGTGCAATTGAATTATGTGAAGTGACAAAATATGACTTTGTTTTATGTGATTTCAACTTAGGCAAAGGTAAAGATGGCTATCAGTTATTTGAAGAGTTAAAACTAAGGGAGTTACTTAAAAGTAATACCGTTTTTATATTGATAAGCGCTGAAACTGCTTTGCAGGTTATCCATGGCATTGTGGAATTGCAGCCGGATGACTATTTATTAAAACCTTTTTCCTATAAAACATTAGAAGCACGTTTAGTCAGAGCATTGAACAAACGTAAAGTTCTCGGTGCTATTTATGACGCGCTTGCGCTGAAAAATTATAAAACAGCGTTAGCAGAATGTACCAAAGCAAGCCAAGCTAATCAGAAATACGCATTGCCTATTATGCGATTGAAAGGTGAGGTGTTACTGCATTTAAAACAGCCTCAAATAGCCCTGGATTTATATAACTCAATTTTGGCTCATAGAGATTTCTCTTGGGCTACGTTGGGGAAAGCGGTCGCTTATTATCATCTGGGTGATTACAGCAAATCTGCAGCCCTATTAAATCCACTCTGTGAATTAAAAGAAACACGCATCGAAGCTTTAAACTGGTTATCAAGTATCTATGCCCAGCGTAAATGTTATTCACAAGCAAAAGAAATATTACTTGAATCGGTGAAGTTATCCCCCAAAAACATTCCCAGACAGCGTGCCTTAGCTAACCTGTCATTGTTAGAAGGGGATTGGGAAATTGCGCAACGCTGTTTTAAAACTGTGCTAGATAATACCCGTTTTTCTGTGCATGAACATATTGATCATCATTTTAACTATATCCACTGTTTGTTAGATCGCGCGCAAAAAAGTAGCGAATTGCAGCAGGCGAAAATATTTTCGCAGGTACAAGCTACATTAAAGAGCGGCGCACAACGCTTTGATAAAACGCTATTTCATCAACTTGAGAAAATAGTGTCTGCGCGCATTATGATAATAAAAAGATTATTAAAGGGAGCAACCCAATCGCTTAACGACTGTAATGTTGAAATGATTATTGAGTGTGGACGAGATAGTGGACTGGCGTTAGCAAAAGCCTGGTTTGAACTGGGGGATTATGAAAAATATGAGGAAATTATGGCGCTAATTACCCTCCCGGAAAGCGATGATAGTATTGAGGGGATGAGTGATCTACTGCTTGTTAATGAAGTTAAGCAGGGGCATAAAGACAAAATTGCGAAACTACTTAGCCTCAATGAACAAGGTATTAAACTTTACCGTAGTGGTTTATATCCAGCGTCAACAAGTATATTTATTGACGCGTTTGAAATAATGCCAAATAACACGCAATTGTCGTTAAATTTAGCCCAGTCAATAACCAAAGGCTGGCCGCCCAATGAAAAGTTTTCCAAGAAAAAATTTATTGTCAAACAATGTATTAATGTCGTAGAAGCAGAAGCAGAACAACTTGATAGCTTATCAATGCAGCGCTACCGTTCTATTGAGGCGCAGCTTAAAAATATTTTGAGTGAGTAAATGGACCTGTTTTGAGGATCTGTTATTGATGAAAAAAAATCACTATACAATGATTGGATTTACGCTTACTGAATTGCTTGTCACGCTGGCTGTGTTCGGGATTTTAATCCCAATGGCAGTGAATGGTTATAGCGCCATTTTTGCTCAACAAGCATTAATACAGAAAACTGAGCGGCTTTACCATTTTTTGCGTTTCGCAAAGTCGCAATCTATCAAGTACAACAAAAAGGTCTATGTACACTTTTGTCAACAGGGTAATAGTGGGGAATGGAAAATGGCAATGACTGATTTACCTAGTTGTGATTGTTTTGTTGCTAATTCCTGCTTGTTAAATGGCTTAGAGCATATTGAAGAGGTGAGCGATGGTAAAACCTTATTCACCTCTGCATCCGATATAACCTTTAACGGTAATCAAGCATCTTACAGCCCGATGAGATTTAGTATTAATGCTGGCAGCGTGACACTGACTGATCTGACGGGCTATAAGTTAAAAGTTATTCAGTCAACCATCCGTTTAAGAGTTTGTTCGCCTGATCAAGCACAACTAGGATATAAAAAATGTTAGTGACGCAAAAAGGTTTTTCACTCGTCGAACTGTTAATCGCGCTGTTGCTTGGCTCTGTGCTATTAGCTATGGTTATTGGCTTATATGTGACGGGCGTTTCTTCGGGGGCGAAAAGTTTAAAATATTCTCGTTTGCGTACTGATTTACAATCAATTATCTCTGTTATGGAAACTGATATTAGGCGAGCGGGTTACGGTGGCGATGAATTTATGGTCGGTAGCGGCGCAACTCAAACCGTCGACTCTATCAACAGCGCAGAGCAAGACTGTATTGTTTATTATTATAACCACGATGCCGCACCCTCTATTACGGATGCTAATAAAATGGCTTTTCGCTTTATTCCTGGCGAAAATGAAATTCAATTTGGCACTGGTGTTGGACCGCTGGCCTCTGATTGTTATGCTGCAGGGAATGGCAGTTGGACAGCATTATCGGATAAACAGTTTATTAAAATCACAGCATTAGACTTTACCGATCTGACAGATAGCAGCATTTCGGGGGCATCGGCTACGATGCGCAGCGTGCAGATAGAGCTAGCTGGGGAACTTGCCTCTGATAGTCGCTATACACACTCAATTAAGACAAAAGTACAAGTACGAAATTTAGAGTTCAAGTGACGCTATTTGCAATTTCTGCCATTTGAGTTAGGGTGTAAATATGAACTTTTACAATGTTTTACGGACTAACTGCCATTGGATAAAACAATAAATGGGCTATCTTGCTGACGATTTAAAATTAGGCTTTCAAGTAAGGACTGGCACCTTGAATTTTGCTTAAAGCACCCTCATATAGAAAGTTAGAATACATATTAAAGTGACATAAATAGAGTCAGTCGGAGAAAGCATGTTTGCACGCTTATTTTTAGTTTTTACCAGTGTTTCATTATTAGAGATTTTTGTTCTGGTTAAAGTTGGCAGTTTTTTAGGTGCGTGGCCAACGGTTGCCTTGGTTGTCGTTACTGCATTAATTGGCTCAGCTTTAGTCCGCAGTCAGGGGGTTCAACTTTTACAACAGCTACAGCAACGTATAGCGCAAGGTGAAATGCCAGCTTTACAACTAGTCGAAGGGGTCATGTTATTAGTGACGGGGGTGTTACTGGTTACACCTGGGTTTGTAACTGATTTTTGTGGTTTATTACTCTTGCAGCCAACGATTAGAGCTCGTCTTGCTAAGACTGTAATGGCGAATGTGAAATTAAAGACAGATGCATCTATGTCAGGCAGTTATTCCCAATCCCAAACAGGCTCTTTTACGGGGCAAAACAGAGATAAAAATATTATTGAAGGGGAGTTCGAACGAAAGGACGATGAAAAGTAGGTTTTTGGATGAACATCACGAGATATGATTTTTACTTTATAAATTTATGGTAAATATTTTAAATTGCACGTAAAGTGTTTGAAAATATTGGTGTTTCATTATTTTGTCATAAAAGAATAATAAATTAACAACTAAAAATTTGATTACATAAAAATAAAAAGGGCTAATCGTGAATATTAAAAATTCTATCACGCTAAGAAGTTTTAAAAAATATCAACCTCGCCAAATTGCAAAGTTCGTAAAAGCATTTTTTAATGGTCGCATTTTTATTGTGGGTTTGGGCCGTTTAAGGGTTATTGAGGGTAAGGTTGTTGCTTATCAACATCAGAAAAGTGAGAAAAGTATTCTGATTGTGGTCAGTGAAATCAATAAAATTATAAATGAATTATCGCAGCCAAAGGCATCAATGGGCTAACTTAAATTTAATTCAACTGCATTGCTAACAACCTGTATTTGTAATACAGGTTTTTTTTGGGTAAAGAAAATCACACTGTTTACTTGATAATATATTATTCATCCCCATCTATTTTATCAATCCCAACGTTAATTATTATAAGGAAAAACCATGACAATTCGTCCATTACATGATCGTGTTATTTTAAAGCGTACTGAACAAGAAACTAAATCAGCGGGTGGCATTGTGTTAACGGGAAGCGCTGCTGCAAAGTCAACACGTGGTGAAGTGCTTGCTGTCGGTAAAGGTCGTCTTTTAGATAGTGGTGAAGTAAAACCGCTTGATGTAAAAGTGGGAGATATCGTTATTTTCAGTGAAGGTTATGGCCTGAAAACAGAAAAGATTGAAGGCCAAGAAGTCATTATATTAAGTGAAAGTGATATCTTAGCCGTAGTGGAATAAACTTTAAATTCAACGCAGCTTTGTAAATGTAGCAAAGCAGTTTGACTATAAATTTAACAGGTAAAGGAAAATAAATATGTCTGCAAAAGATGTAAGATTCGGTAGTGACTCTCGTATTAAAATGTTGGCTGGTGTAAATGTATTAGCTGATGCGGTTAAAGTGACGTTAGGTCCTAAAGGACGTAATGTTGTTATTGATAAAAGTTTTGGCGCGCCACAAATTACTAAAGATGGCGTGACTGTAGCCAAAGAGATAGAGCTTGAAGATAAGTTTGAAAACATGGGCGCACAGATGGTTAAAGAGGTCGCCTCACAAACTAATGATGCTGCGGGTGATGGAACAACAACTGCAACAGTGTTAGCTCAATCTATTATTTCAGAAGGTCTCAAAGCAGTTGCTGCAGGCATGAATCCAATGGATCTGAAACGTGGAATCGATCAAACAGTTAAAGCTGCAGTTATCGAACTGAAAAAATTGTCGACTCCGTGTTCTGATTCAAAAGCTATCACCCAAGTAGGTACTATTTCTGCTAACTCAGACTCTGAAATCGGTGAAATTATCGCTTCAGCAATGCAGAAAGTGGGTAATGCAGGCGTGATCACTGTTGAGGAAGGTCAAGGTTTAGAAACTGAGCTGGATGTGGTCGAAGGTATGCAATTTGATCGTGGTTACCTATCACCTTATTTTATGACCAATCATGAAACGGGCACCGTTGAGCTAGAAAGCCCATACATCTTATTGGTTGATAAAAAGATCGGTAATATCCGTGAATTATTACCAACATTAGAAGCGGTTGCTAAAGCATCAAAACCTCTACTTATTATTGCTGAAGATGTGGAAGGTGAAGCATTAGCAACACTTGTTGTTAATAATATGCGCGGTATCGTTAAAGTCTGTGCGGTTAAAGCCCCTGGTTTTGGCGATCGTCGTAAAGCAATGTTACAAGATATTGCGATATTAACTGCAGCGACAGTTATCTCTGAAGAGATTGGTTTAGATCTTGAAAAAGTACAACTGGAAGATTTAGGTCAAGCTAAACGTGTTGTTATCAGTAAAGATGAAACAACTATTATTGATGGTATTGGTGAAGATGCCGCTATTAAAGCGCGTGTAAGCCAAATTCAACAACAAATTGAAGCCTCTTCATCTGATTATGACAAAGAGAAACTGCAGGAGCGGTCTGCAAAACTAGCGGGCGGCGTGGCAGTTATTAAAGTCGGCGCATCAACTGAAGTTGAAATGAAAGAGAAAAAAGATCGTGTAGATGATGCTTTGCATGCGACACGCGCAGCGGTTGAAGAAGGTGTTGTTGCCGGTGGCGGTGTTGCCTTCGTACGTGTTGCGGCACTACTAAAAGGCCTTAAAGGTGATAACGATGATCAGAATGTCGGGATTCGTGTTGCACTGCGTGCAATGGAATCTCCTCTTCGTCAAATCGTTGAAAACTGTGGTGAAGAAGCCTCTGTTGTTGCCAACAAGGTACAGCAGGGTGAAGGAAACTTTGGTTACAATGCAACCACGGGTGAATACGGGGATATGCTTGAAATGGGCATTTTAGATCCGACTAAAGTAACGCGCAGTGCATTGCAGTTTGCCGCTTCTATTGCGGGTATGATGATCACGACCGAATGTATGATCACAGATCTTCCGGTTGCACCGGGTGCTCCGGCACCTGATATGGGTGGAATGGGTGGAATGGGCGGCATGATGTAGTCATCACCTAGCCATTTCATAGAAACGCACAATGTTTCATTAAGCCCGTAAAGCCATGCTTTACGGGCTTTTTTTATTTTATTTGATGTGAATGCGGTTAACTATATCCATAACGCATCAAATTCAAGGCAAAAAACAGTAAGTGGCCGACGTTAGATCCTTTATAATCCTACCGTGAGTGGTTGAAGGTCAATGGTCATACGCTGGTGGTTTGAGAGAGATATTTAGCTTTATATTTTTTAACCTAATAAATGAAATACAAGAGAGGCAAAATGAAGATTGATCAGAATGTAAAAAGAAGCCGTCGACTCCGTAAAAAGTTATATGTTGATGAATACACAGTTTATGGATTTGAAGTGTCATTGAGTTTTAAGGAGATGGAGGAAAGTGCTTTAGATCCTTTCTTGAATGACATGGTAGATTTCGTTGAATCGAGAAATTTAATGATTGCTGGTGGAGGTGGGATTGATGTGTTTGATGTTTTCGTATCTTCAATTGACCGATATGGCTCAGCTTCAGAAGAAGATCGCCATGCTTTATCAAATTGGTTAGGAGAAAAGTCATTTATTAAAAACGTTGAGGTGGGTGATTTAGTTGACGCTAACTATGGTCTCTAACATGGATCCAAAAAATCGTCGTTGTTAAACCAAGAACCAGCAGCATTAAGTTATTTAAAAGCTGTTGGGGAGGTTGCAGTACGGACTAATTGCAACCAACCGTATTGTTGATTACATCCTTGTCCGTGAACTCTGCCATTTACGACACCATGATCATTCACCAAAGTTCTGGACAGAGGTCGAGCGCGTAATGCCGGATTATAAAGAATGCCGGGAATGGTTGAAGGTCAATGGGCATACGTTGGTGGTTTAGTGTTGTATTCCGTGTTTCCACCGTAAATACGGAATAATTACGCCTTCTATAATAGTTAGATCCTATTTAAAATGTAACCATTTGATAAGTGGCGTCAAAACATGTAACGTTTATTTTTATCATAAATATTTGATGGCTATTTTTCTTGTGGAAACACGAAATTTTTCCGTTTAATAAGGTGTTAGAGATGTTAGAGATGTTAGAGGTGTTAGAGGTGTTAGAGGTATTTGATGTCAGATGTACGTACGGTGCTTACTCATGTTAAAGAAAATTCTGGATGTAATTCCTCTGAAATTGACTGTTATGTTGTAAATAGTCTCCATGATAGGGGATTGATTAGTGGTGACGATATTACTTCATCTTCATCACCAACAGAATTTGAGTATCAAAACTTAAGATTATCTGCTTTAGGGGTTGATTACCTTGAACAGCCTAGTCCTTCGAAGCAAAGTAGTTTCTTTGGGTTGAAAAAATATGGGTTCCAATCTTTGTTGCTGTACTTGTATTAGCACTTGGTTACTGGCTTAAGTGAGTATTACCTTGTTTGAAACCTCTAACAAGGCAATGCACCGGACGCATAACGGTTGTCGCGGTTTTGCTAAAAACAAAAAGCTCGCAAAAACAGCGCCAATCTACGCGCCAGTGTTTGCGGCGTTAGTATTAAAATAGAGAGTATGTAAATGGAATTACTATTAATCATTAGTATTAATTTGCTAGTTACTACAGCATTTCTTTGGCTTGGGATGAAATCAATGCAAGTAGTAACTGGTGTTGGTTGGAGTGGTGAATATTGTCCTTTTCGTTATTTAGCTCTTGCGGCTCTAATCTCCTCAGTTGTAACTATTATTCCATACATTGGTTTTATTTTGTCGTGGGTTGCCTTATTGTTTCTGTTAATTAAATTCACAGAAACATCCTTGAAAGATGTAATTATTATGGTGGTGTTCGCAAAGGTCACATCTTTTATTGCCGCAATGTATTTGATCGCATTGCTGTGATTTCATACTAACAAAGCGTTGCACGCGGACTCAATGCCGCCAACGTTATATTGCTGCAATGAAGACTATCTATAAACCAAGATGCTCGAATAAGATTTCTTAAAATATCGGTAAGACCCAAACCCACTGTGTCAGGATAGTTGTGGCCAAATTAACTATGTCACTTCATAATTTATCCTGTAGATTATCCATTCATTATAATATCGTGTATAAAAATACATGAGTAGATACATTACTGAGAACGAGTAGGGGGATAATGAGGGGACTTTGATCCGCCATTTAATATTTATCCTTTTATAACAATTGGTTAACATATAAATCGACGGCATGATCTACGCTTACTAATATCTATTTATAAAAAGCAACTTCGGTTGTTTTTTTTACTTGTTCTAAAATAACGATTTGATCACTTACTTAATTGGTTAATTCTATATTGTATCCTAGCCTTAGAGTAAGTGTATTCAATAAGATAGGCGTGCCGATGATTTCAAGACTCAATCAAAAAAGCGATATTTTAGAGCAGGTATTTTCCCAATTAAACACCCATTTTTCAGATCGCGCACAAAAAATGTTGCAGCAATTTATTAATGCCGTGTATCGCGATGTTGCTACCAGCGATTTAACACAAATGTCACCAATAGATTTAAGTGGATTAACCGTTACATTGTGGCGTGAAGTCCAGTTGTGGAAAACCGAACAAGCGAAAGTGCAGGTTTTTAATCCGGATGTAGAGCAGGATGAATGGCAATCTTCCCATACTGTGATCAGTGTGTTATGTCGAAATGTCCCCTTTGTTATTGATACCTTAAAACTCATTATTAATGAGCAAAATATTAAAGTGTATCGCAGTTTTTACAGTGAACTGGCAACTGTTCGTGGAAAAACCGGAAAATTATTATCTTTCGATGCTCAGAGTAATAATGAATTATTACTCTATTTTGAAATCGATAAAACCAGTGCAAAAGTTGACCGCGTTCAAATTGAGTCAAAAATACAACAGGCGTTAGAGAATGTTAGCCTGGTGGTTGATGATTTTGGGCATATAACAAAAGCCGTTAAAAGAGCTCTCAAATACAGTAAAAGCGATAAGTTTAACCGACAAATAAATGACTTAGAGGAGCAGCAAACATTTTTACTGTGGATGCTAAATAACCATTTTACTTTTATTGGCTGCGATCAGTTTATTATTGAGCAGGGGGAGGTTAAATCCGTTGCTGCAAGTCAGTTAGGTCTATTAAAGCGCACTAATGAAACTGGCTATGATTGGCAATTTGAATCATTTGAGCTGTTAAGTAAGGCATCACTTATCCATTTCGCTAAAGCATCACAGCGTGCCATGGTGCACCGCTCTGCCTATCTTGATGTGGTTTATGTAAAGCGTTTCAATCAGGCGGGGGAGCTTACCTCCGGTTATCGCTTTGTTGGTTTGTATACCTCATCATTTTACGTTGGCACGCCGACCGATATTCCCATGGTTGGCCATAAGCTGGCTAATATTTTACAGCAATCCGCGTACAGTCAAGGTGGCCATTATTATAAGGCGCTGTCACAAATTCTCTATACCTATCCCATTGAAGATCTTTTATTGTGCGATGAAAGTGAACTGTTACAAAACGTCACTGCAATTTTACATGCGCAGGAGCGCAAAGAGCTAAAACTTTTTTTACGCAGCGAAGGTAATAAACGCTTTGTAATTGCCAGTTTATATGTGCCTCGTGATCTGTATAACACTAAGGTCAGACTGGCCTTTGAAGAGCTTATTTGCCGTACCTTGGAGGTTAGCGATAGTGATTTTCAAACCTATTTAAGCGAATCTACTTTGGCGCGTTTACGCTTGGTGCTACGGCTTAAAAGCCCGCTCAATGAAGAGCTTGAAGTGCAGGCAATTGAAGATAGAATGAAGCAGTTAACTAAACGCTGGGGGGATGAATTAAACGATTCGTTAATTGAGCATTTTAGTGAAGAGCAGGGGATAAAACTCACCAATAAATACAATTTGGCATTTCCGGGCAGTTATCAGGATATCTTCAGTCCACGGGTTGCCGTGGCTGATATTGAGCGTATCGAGTCTTTATATGCGGACCAAAATCGTTCGATGACACTGCGTTTTTATCGCTCAGTTGAAGCAAATGGCAGTGAACTTAAATTAAAACTGTTTCATCAAGATGGCGCATTACTGCTTTCAGATATTATTCCTATTTTAGAAAATCTAGGACTGAAAGTCGCTCAAGAATATCCCTATAAGGTGACGCCAACGGGAGGTCAACCATTTTGGTTATATGATTTTACATTAGTCTATGCACAGGTCTGTAATTTTGATCCGGAAGCCTATCGGGAGCTCTTTGCCGACGCTTTTTTATCTGTGTGGTACGGTGATGCTGAAAATGATCCTTTCAATAAACTGATTTTGGGGGCCGGGCTTACCTGGCGAGAGATCAGCATGTTGCGTGCTTATGCTAAATATTTAAAACAGTTACGTTTTGGTTTTAGCCATTTTTCCATTGCCAAAACATTATTCGATCACAGTAAATTAGTTAAAGAGATAGTGCAGCTGTTTAAGCTTCGTTTTGATCCGAGTTGTGGCTGTGATTTAACAAAACAGCAAAAGTTAGAAGAGAAGATTTTAAATGCGCTAAATGATGTCAGTAATCTCAATGAGGATCGCGTATTACGTCAATATGTTGAGCTTATTATGGCAACGCTGCGCAGTAATTATTTTCAGCAGAGCGAGGGGCAAAATAAACCTTATATCAGTTTTAAGTTTGACCATGAAAAAATAAGTGAAGTCCCCTTACCGCGTTTAAATTATGAAATATTTGTTTATTCCCCCCGCATGGAAGGGGTTCATCTGCGCGGTGGTAAAGTCGCGCGGGGCGGTTTACGCTGGTCAGATCGCCGCGAGGATTTTCGCACCGAGATATTAGGTTTAGTAAAAGCGCAGCAAATTAAAAATTCGGTGATTGTGCCTGTTGGTGCAAAAGGCGGTTTTGTTGCGAAAATGATTGATCCTGCAATGGACAGGGAAAGTGTTATGCGCGAGGGTGTTTGTTGCTACAAAATATTTATTAGCGCTTTGTTAGATATCACTGATAATTTATGCCAAGGAGAGATAGTACCGCCGCTTAATGTGATTCGTTATGATGGTGATGATCCCTACCTCGTTGTTGCAGCGGATAAAGGCACGGCGACCTTCTCTGATATTGCTAATCAACTTGCGACGCAAAGAAACTTCTGGCTGGATGATGCGTTTGCCTCCGGAGGCAGTAATGGTTATGACCATAAAAAGATGGCTATTACCGCGCGGGGTGCTTGGATAAGCGTACAGCGCCATTTTCGTGAACTGGGTATTGATGTTCAGCAGCAACCGATTAGTGTGGTTGCTATTGGTGATATGTCCGGGGATGTGTTTGGCAACGGCATGTTAAGATCTAAATGCATCGCATTACTGGGGGCATTTAACCATCAGCATATCTTTATTGATCCGGCACCTACTGATTTAGAAGCCTCATTTACTGAGCGTTTACGCCTCTTTGAAACCCCAAATACGGGCTGGGCTGATTACAATTGCGATTTGATTTCTCAGGGGGGAGGGATCTTTGCTCGCAGCGCTAAAGTAATAAAAGTCAGTCCTGAGATGGCTAAACGTTTTGATATTTACCAAAAACAGGTAACCCCGAGCGAGCTGGTTACAATTTTATTAAAAGCGCAGGTGGACCTGTTATGGAATGGGGGAATAGGTACTTATGTTAAAGCGAGAAGTCAAAGTCATGCTGATGTCGGAGATAAAGCCAATGATATTGTACGGGTTAACGGTGATGAGCTGCATTGCTCTGTGGTTGCCGAGGGCGGTAATTTAGGTTTTACGCAAAGTGGCCGTATTGAATACGCATTACACGAGGGGTTATGTTTTACCGATGCGATTGACAATGCAGGGGGGGTGAACTGTTCCGATTTAGAAGTGAATATTAAAATCCTACTTGATAAATTAGTTTCACAAGGGGATTTAACCGTTAAGCAGCGTAATATTCGCTTGCAGACCATGACCGATGAAGTTGCACAACTTGTCTTAAAAAATAATTACCGTCAGGCGCAGTGCGTCAGTATTTCTTACCTTGAAAGCTATCAGCGTATTGAAGAGTATCGTCAGCTTATCAATGATTTAGAGGGGAAAGGCAAACTCAACCGGCTACTCGAAGCTATCCCTGCTGATGATATCTTAAGTGATCGTAAAAATTGCCAAAAAGGATTAACGCGTCCGAGTCTTTCGGTGATGCTTTCTTATGCAAAAAATGAGATGAAAGAAGCACTGGCAAAGGCCAATATAGCGGAAGATCCCTACCTGCTTGCGGAAGCTGAAAAAATATTCCCCGCCTCTTTAGTGAAGAAATACAAACATGAGATACAGCAACATCCATTGATTGCAGAGATAGTGGCAACACAAGTCAGTAATGATCTTTTTAATGTGATGGGGGCAACTTTTGCTCATCGTATTATGGCAAGCTCAGGCTGTTCATTTTTGGAGGTAAGTAAAGCATGGATTGCTGCGCGTGATATTTTCGGCTTAAATACTATTCTGGAGCAGATTGAATTGTTAGATAATAAGGTCAGTTGTGACTTGCAAAGTGATCTGATCTTCAAACTTCAGCGTATGGTGCGCCATGGAACGCGCTGGTTACTCCGCAATCATCGTGATCAGCTCGATACAGGCGAGTTAATTAAGCTATATAAAAAGCCATTACAATCGGTTGTTGACGATATTGAAATGGTATTAATGGGTAAGGAAATTGTTTATCGATCTGAGATGATCGCCTCGTTGACTGAATCGTCAGTCCCGGAAATTATCGCGCATAACCTCGCCAGTACCGATCAGATTTATGCCCTGCTCAATGTTATTTCTGTCGCCACTAAACTTAAAGTCGATGCGCATTTAACGGCGCAGGTTTATTTCTATGCCACAGATAAACTGCAGCTGTTTGATGTCGCCAACCAGCTTCGATTGCTGCCTGTAGATAGCCATTGGCAATCTCTGGCAAGAGAGGCGATGCGCGATGATTTAGAGTGGCAGCAAAAACGCATTAGCCAGACGATCTTACTCGGTTTAAAAGAGGGGAATATTAGTCAGGCATTTGATGATTGGGAAAACCAGCACCAGAGCCTTGTACAGCGCTGGTATAAAATGGCGGATGCGTTATTAGCGGTAAAAGCGCCCGAATTTAGTATGTGTCAGGTCGCCTTACGTGAATTGTTAGATCTCTCTAGCAGTTAGCGCTGGATATTGAGCCAATGCGCTAAGAGCAAGGCGCGTTGGCACTCGATCCTGCTATTGGCTTTTGCTGACTATTTTTTTCAGCATAAAGGCCACGCCCACAAAAGCAAAACTTGCGGTTACCATACTCGATGCGCCAAAACCACTGGCACAATCCATCTTCATATTGCCATCTGAGTCGGCTTTTTCTTTGCACACCTCACCATTCATATCGGGATAACTAAGCTGCTCTGTTGAAAAAACACAATCAACTCTAAATTTACGTTTGGGATTCTTACTGAAGTTAAAATTACGGCGCAGCTCCGAGCGCACTTTGGCAGCCAGCGGATCTTGAATGGTTCTGGCTAAATCAGTGATCTGAATTTGTGTCGGATCGAGCTGTCCACCGGCGCCTCCACAGGTTAATAACGGATATTTATTGCGCTTGCAGTGTGCTACTAAGGCCACTTTAGCGTGAATACTGTCAATCGCATCAAAGATATAATCAAATTCACTGGAGAGATACTCAAAACAGTTTTTTTTATCAATAAAATCATCAATTAAATTAAGCTTTATCTCCGGGTTAATTAACCGGCAACGTGCCGCCATCGCCTCTATTTTCGTCTCGCCAATCGTATTGGTTAATGCATGGATTTGACGATTGGTATTAGTGACACAAATATCATCCATATCGATTAAGGTAAGTTGCCCTATGCCAGAGCGGGCCAGTGCTTCGGCTACCCATGAACCAACACCGCCGATACCGATCACGCAGAGATGGCTCTCTTTAAACTTTGCCAAGGCCTTGCTGCCATATAAGCGTTTAATGCCACCAAAACGGTTCTCGTACTCTTCTGTCATCTTTCTACTCAACTGTTAGCCATAAAAAAGCCCCACCTTCAATGAGGGCAGGGCCATTATTATATATCTTCTTTGCAAACAAATCGTTTGCTAATAAACATTGATTATTAAAACGCTGTTACGATAATTTTCATCTTTTTTACAGGCATAAAAAAAACAAGAACAGATCTTGGTTTTTATTCTAGCAAAAACTTAGTTTTAAACTAATAAAATTAAGACTCTGTTACGATAGTTTTCATATCTTTACGGGTTGTTAGCATAGACGTTGTTTTTTACAGACAGAAAAAAGCCAAGCTGATTAGCTTGGCTCAACATCAGACATTAGCGCTTAAAAATTAAGACTCTGTTACGATAGTTTTCATCTCTTTACGGGTTGTTAGCATAGGCGTTGTTTTTTACAGACAGAAAAAAGCCAAGCTGATTAGCTTGGCTCAACATCAGACATTAGCGCTTAAAAATTAAGACTCTGTTACGATAGTTTTCATCTCATTACGGGTTGTTAGCATAGGCGTTGTTTTTTACAGACAGAAAAAAGCCAAGCTGATTAGCTTGGCTCAACATCAAACATTAGCGCTTAAAAATTAAGACTCTGTTACGATAGTTTTCATATCTTTCATATAGCCGCGTAGTTTTTTACCAACGACTTCTACCGGGTGAGTACGAATTGCTTCGTTCACTTCGATTAAACGTGCGTTATTAACAGAGTTAGACTTAACTGTTAATGGTTTACCCAGCATTTCAGTACTCATCGCTTTAACGAAATCTGTAAGTAGTGGTTTAGCAGCGTGATCAAAGAGGTAACAACCATATTCTGCTGTATCAGAGATAACTACGTTCATTTCGTAAAGTTTTTTACGTGCGATAGTGTTCGCAATAAGCGGCGTTTCATGTAGAGATTCGTAGTAAGCAGAATCTGCAACGATACCAGAGGCTGTCATCGCTTCAAACGCAAGCTCAACACCCGCTTTAATCATTGCCACAAGGAAGATACCGTTATCGTAGTATGCTTGCTCATCGATTTCCATGTCGCCGGCTGGTTGTTTTTCAAAACCAGTTTCAGCTGTTGCTGCGCGCCATTTAAGCAGGTTAACATCATCATTTGCCCAATCTTTCATCATAGTTGCTGAGAATTCACCCTCAATGATGTCATCCATATGTTTATAGAACAGTGGACGTAGAATATCTTTAAGTGCGAGAGACATATCAAACGCTTTGATTTTAGCAGGGTTAGATAGTCGGTCCATCATATGGGTGATGCCGCCGTATTTTAGCCCTTCAGTTACCGTTTCCCAACCGTATTGAATTAGTTTAGATGCGTAAGCTGGCTCTAAACCGTCAGCAACCATTTTTTCATAACCTAGAATTGCGCCAGTTTGTAACATACCGCAAAGGATAGTTTGCTCACCCATTAGGTCAGATTTAACTTCAGCAACAAAAGAAGACATCAATACACCTGCGCGATCGCCACCTGTTGCACTTGCGTATGCTTTAGCCGTTACAAGACCTTGACCTTTAGGGTCATTTTCTGGGTGAACAGCAATCAGTGTCGGTACACCGAAACCACGTTTGTATTCTTCGCGAACTTCAGTACCTGGACATTTAGGTGCCACCATAATAACAGTGATGTCATCACGTACAATCGTACCTTCTTCTACGATATTAAAACCGTGTGAGTAAGCAAGTGTAGCGCCGTCTTTCATAAGAGGCATAACCGCGCCAACTACCGCAGTATGCTGTTTGTCAGGAGTAAGGTTACATAAAAGGTCAGCTTGTGGAATTAGCTCTTCGTAAGTACCAACAGTAAAACCATTTTCTGTTGCATTTTTCCAAGATTGGCGTTTTTCAGCGATAGCAGCCGCGCGTAGCGTGTAAGATACGTCAAGACCAGAATCTCGCATATTGAGACCTTGGTTTAGGCCTTGTGCGCCACACCCTATGATAACTACTTTTTTGCCTTTTAATGCTTCACAACCGTCAGCAAATTCGCTGCGATCCATAAAACGACATTGACCTAGTTGATGTAACTTCTCACGTAGAGGAAGGGTATTAAAGTAGTTCGCCATTGTGTGACACTCCAAAAAATAGTTTATAGGGAAGCAGATAAAAATTAATTTTCAACAAGCACTATAGCGCATAACTTATATTGCGCAAAATGATATATTGGCAATGCTATGTTGCAAAAAATGAAATACACTTGCAGTTTTTTTTGATCAGAGCCCTGTTCACGCTTTTTTATAGATTAGCTTGATTTTTAAACAGCATCATCTGATGATGATGCACTGTTTATTATTTAATTTATTGCAATATCACTCTCATTACTTAACAAATAAAAATGCTTAACTTATTATTTTAAAAGGAAATGATATGACACCATTAGTCTTACCTAGTGCCCTTGTTGCAACTGATTGGTTGCATAAAAATATAGATCATGAAAATTTAGTTGTGTTGGACAGCAGTTGGCATATGCCCAATGTTAACCGTGACGGTAAGTCGGAATGGAGTAATGAACGTATTCCAGGGGCGCTTTTTTTCGATTTTGATCGTGAAATTTGTGATCGCAATGCTGATTTGCCGCATATGATGCCCAGTGCCGCGGATTTTCAGCAATCGGCGCAAAATTTAGGTATTAATCAAAATAGCATTATTGTTGTGTACGATAGCTTAGGCATCTTTTCCAGCCCGCGTGTTTGGTGGATGTTTAAAGCGATGGGCTTTTCCCAAGTAGCAGTATTAGACGGTGGTTTGCCTGCGTGGAAAGCGGAAAACTTTGCCACTGAAAGTGGCGCACCTGTAAAACAGCTGGCGCAAGGCGATTTCATTGCTTGTTACCAGAGCGCGCTTATCTGCAATGCGAGTGAAGTACTGCATGCTACACAAAGTAGTGACCATGCCGTTATTGATGCGCGTCCCGCCGGGCGATTTTCAGGCGAAGTTCCAGAGCCAAGAGCAGGTGTGCGTTCCGGCTCTATGCCTAACGCCAAAAGCCTGCCCGCAACTCAGATACTGCAAGATCAAAAAATGCAAGATGCCTATCAGCTTGCGTTGCTTTTTGAAGCGCTAGCGCCGAAACACAAACGTGTTATTTTTAGTTGCGGCTCAGGTGTCACTGCCTGTATTTTAGCGTTAGGGGCAACATTGGCTGGCTATCAAAATTTATCAATTTACGATGGTTCATGGAGTGAGTGGGGCAGTCGTGAAGATTTGCCGATTGTGAAGTAAAGCAATGGATATTAAATCGTTAGCGCTGTTTGTGCATTTAGCCAATAGTCTGCACTTTTCTAAAACGGCGCAAGCAAAACATGTCAGTCCATCAACGCTTAGCCGCGCTATCCAACGAATTGAAAATGAGTTAGGTGTTAGCTTACTCAACCGTGATAATCGTTCTGTTGTATTAACTGAGGCCGGGCTGATATTCAAGCAGTATGCCTTGCTGCAACTTGAACAATGGGCGCTATTGAAACGTGCTGTCAAACAAAGCAAAAGCGAGTTGGAAGGTGTGATCAATCTGTATTGCTCGGTCACTGCCGCCTACAGTCATTTTCCGCCCATTTTAGATCGCTTTAGATTACTGTATCCGAAAGTAGAAATTAAACTGATCACGGGCGATAGTGCGGTTGCTGTTGATCAAGTCTTACAAGATCAAGTGGATTTTGCGATTACAGCTTATCCGGAACCCTTTCCTACGCGTTTGCATTTTATCCCGCTCGCTGAAATACCGCTCTCTATTATAGCGCCGACCATAACCTGTTCGGCTTCCCAGCAAATTAAACAGGCCGATATTGACTGGAAAAACATCCCCTTTATTTTACCTGAGCATGGCGCAGTACGTCGCCGCTTTGATAACTGGTACCGATTATTTAAAATTGGTAAACCTGTTATTTATGCGCAAGTGGCCGGACATGAAGCGTTAATCAGTATGGTTGCATTGGGCTGTGGCGTGGGCATCGTGCCTGATGTGGTGATTGAAAACAGCCCAGTGCGGGATCGCGTGCAGCGTTTGCCGATTAGCATGCCTTTGCCGTCATTTGAGTTAGGGATCTGCTGCTATAAAGCGCGTGCAAAGGAACCGCTAATCAGCGCCTTTATCGGTTGTGTGGAAGGCGATATTATTAGTTAGCCTGTTGGTTTGATATACACAGGATGTAAAATAGCGAGGCATGAAGTGTGCGAAAATTATTGAGAATTAATTAAAAAATGTGAATTCTGCCCTGCAATAAGTGCATATATAGTTAAAATCAAGGTAATGAGTTGGTGATAGTAAGCTTACTCTCTCTCTTAATTTACATCATGATAGGCGATATTATGGGTATGGATTCAAATTCAAAACAGCAACAAGCTGATCATAATAACACTCACTTATCCTCACCCATTGCCTTATTTACCTTTATTTGCGCTATCGCCGCGCTAATTTCTTCCTATTTTTCTTATCGCACTATGCATGATCTGCAGGCAAACAATGAAAACCGCTATCGCTCATACCGATTAGCGGAGCAGTTAAGCGCAAGTTCAGACCAGCTTTCTTTGATGGCTCGTACCTATGTGGCAACGGGTAATGCAAAATATTTGCAGTTTTATCATGATATTTTAGCCATGAGCAATGGGACTAAGTTACACCCGAACAATTCTCATCGCATTTACTGGGCGCTGCTGATGCCCCAAAACGCTAACAACGCGAGCGTTGAGGGGAAAAAGAAAGCTTTCAAAAAATTATTGCTTGAATCGGATCTTACTGAACAAGAATTTGCTTTTTTAGATAAAGCGAAAATACATTCGAATCAGTTAACCACGTTAGAACTGCAAGCTTTCGCGCTAGCCGAACAGGGAACAGAAAATAGTATTGATTACCCGCATTCTGAGCAGCGACTTGCCGCTTTGTCGCTTTTGTATAGCGAGCGGTATTTTCTCGAAAAATCAAAGATGATGACGTTAATTAATGAATTTTTTGAATCGCAGGATTCACTTAGTATAGAGCGGAAACAGACTCTGCAGTTACAGCATGATTGGGCAACTAATCTAGCTATATTATCGTTTATTTTATTGCTGATTCTGCTTGGCTACAGCTTGCGTGTGCATAAGTACAGCAAAGAGCATTTTGTGAAAGTATTAAGAAAAGAGGTGGCGAATAGGACTTATCAGTTATTTGAAAAACGCGAACAATTAAAGACAGTTATTAAGGAGATGGAGTCAACGCGGAATCAGCTTGTTGAAGCGGAAAAAATGGCGTCATTAGGTGATTTAGTCTGTGGTGTCGCCCATGAGGTTAATACCCCGCTGGGGGTAAGCGTTACCTTAGCGTCTCATTTACATGGTGAAACAGCTAATTTGCATAAAAAAGTTGAAAACGGACAATTAAAGCGTTCTGAATTAGAGTGTTACTGCAATGAAGTTAATGAAAATTGCCAACTGTTATTATCAAATTTAGCCAGAGCTGCGAATCTTATTCGTAGCTTTAAGCAGGTTGCCGTAGATCAAGGCTGTGATGAGGTGCGTACATTTAAGATAAGTGACTACATAAAAGAGGTACTGCTTAGTTTGCACCATAAACTTAAAAAAACAGATATTCATGTGCGGTTCGAGGTGCCAGAAAATGAACAGGAGGTGCACACGTATCCCGGTGCAGTCGCGCAAATTGTAACTAACTTAGTGATGAATGCATTGATACACGGTTTCGACAATGGGCTGAAAAGTGGTGAAATACTGTTCTCTATTGAATTTGATGAAAGTAATGTGATGCTGACAGTCTCAGATAACGGCAATGGTATGGAAGTAGATGTTTGTGATAAAATCTTTGATCCCTTTTTCACGACAAAACGTGGATCTGGAGGCAGTGGTCTAGGCATGAATATTGTCTATAATCTAGTGGTTCATCAACTGCTCGGCAGCATTAGTTGCACATCGCGTATCGGTGAAGCTTCGACATTCCTATTGTGTTTTCCAATACGAGTTGATGTCAAAGCGAGTAAGTAAAAAGGATATTTATGGATTGGTTAGCTGAAGAGATTATCGAACCGTCAATGGATACTAATGAAGTTGCAAGCGTTGAATACTGTAACGTACTCATTATTGATGATGAAGAAGATGTCCATGCCGTCACAAAATTGACGATGAAGAATTTTGTATTTGAAGGCAAACCGATGCGATTTTTTAGTGCCTATTCAGCTCTGCAAGCGAAGGAGCTTTTACTACAAGATCAGCGTTTTGCATTAATTTTATTAGATGTGGTAATGGAAACGGAAAATGCTGGATTGGATTTAGCTAAGTTTATTCGTCAAGAATTAAAAAACCGTTTCACGCGTATAATATTACGTACCGGGCAGCCGGGGATCGCACCAGAGCATAGTGTCATTCGTGACTTTGATATAGACGGCTACAAGAATAAAGCAGAACTGCGTAAGATAGATATGGAATCTACTTTTTATACCTCTTTACGCGCCTATCGTGATATTTGTCAATTGCAAAAACACCGTGAAATTTTAGTACAGGTCATTGAATCAATTGCCAATATTAGTCGTGCCAGCGATTTATTTAGTTTTGCTGCAACTGTTTTAGCGCAGATTGAACTGGTGCTAAATATTTCTACGACTAAGGTGTTGCTGGAACCTTCCGAGGCATTTGCCATATCAAAAATGGAAGAAAAATTAAATATGTTTTCGGCAAGCGCGAATAATGTACAAGTATTGGTTCACAACGATATAAAGGATTTGCCAGACAATGAGCGCGCTCTTTTTGAACATGCGCTGAAAGTTAAATGCAACTTTCATGATCAACGTTATTATGTCTATTTTCACCATTCTGATCGCGGTTATGACACTATTTTTGCTTTTGAAACAGAGCGAATTTTAGATAGCTCAGAAGTGGATATGATTGATCTCTTTTTACGCAATGTTTTATTAAGTTACGAAAATCTTCTTTTAGCGAACGCTTTTGAAGAAACGCAAGAATTAGCGATCACCTTGATGGGAGGGGCAATGGAATCGCATTCTAAAGAGACGGGTGAGCATGTCGTGCGGGTCGGATTGTTTGCCATGCAGTTAGCCAAGCTCCATGGTGAAAATAAGTTTTATTGCGAACGGATTCGTTTGGCTGCGCAACTGCACGATGTGGGCAAGGTTGGCGTTCCGGATCATATTCTGAAAAAAAAGGGCAAACTCGATGCGCTTGAATGGGAACAGATGCAACAGCATGTTATTAAAGGCTGGGATATTTTTAGGGGGCATGATAATTCCATTATAAAAATGGCATCTAATTTGGCGCTTGATCACCATGAAAAATGGGATGGGTCGGGCTATCCCAATGGTAAAAAATGCGATCAGATCAGTTTAGAGGGTAGGATCACTGCGATTGCGGATGTGTTTGATGCATTGTGTCATAAACGTTGTTATAAAGAGGCCTGGACATTAGAAGAGGCCAGACAAGAAATCAGGAACGGCTCAGGTAAACACTTTGATCCAGATTTAACGTCTCTGTTTATTGATAATTTTGAGCTGTTCGAAGCGATTTATGCTGCACATCCAGATTAGCACAGCGGTTTATTAAACTTATTCTCCAATTATTCTTCCCAATTAAAAGGAATTAACGTGTCCGCATGGTCAAAAATCACAAGTCGTTATTGGTATCGCTCTCGCCTTTTTTGGGTGCTGTTTGTTATTTCATCCTATGCGCTAGTCGGCTTTTTAGTCTTGCCGAACATTATAAAAAACACGCTAATAGAGCAAGTTGAGCAGAATCTTGGCTGGCAAAGTCGTATCGAAAAGGTGGAGCTAAACCCTTTTACACTCACTTTAACGATTAACAAGCTGGTGGTTGAAGATAAACAAGGAGATGTCGTCATCTCCTTTGACCGATATCATAATGATATTGAGTTACGCTCCATTATTGAGGGCGCGCTTACTTTTTCTAATTTAGAGCTGGTCTCCCCGTATATTAAATTGGTTGTTGATAATAAAGGAAAAACCAATTTCCAAAATGCGCTTGAGCAGGCTCAGGCAGGGAAGCCCCAAAAGCCTGCAAAAGGCAGTGACAGCGGCATTCCTAAATTGTTGTTTGATGTGATAAAAGTAGAAGCAGGTGAAATTGATATTGTGGATCATACTCCCGCAACGCTTATCAAACACCATCTCAAACCGCTCAGTTTTACCCTCAACAATTTTTCCACTTTTTTAAATAAAGAGGGGACTTATCAGTTAGCTATCTCTTTAGGTGGCGAGCAGCAACTTACTTGGAAAGGGGATATCGGTGTCGCACCGTTTAACTCCACTGGTTTCCTTAAGATCGAGCATATAAAAGCCCACCAGTTATGGGGGTATGCTCAGGACCTTGTACCTTATACGTTAGCCCATGGGCTCCTTGACTTTGAAGGCCAGTATAATGTCAGTCTGGCCGGAAACGGCACTGAGCTGGCGATTAGTAATGCAACCGTTATGCTTGATGAGATACAAATTGCGATTAAAAACAGAGCTGACAACTTTTTAAATATCGACAAAATAAAAGTCGGCTCGCTAGATTTTAATTTAGGTGAAAAAAAATTAGCTATCGGCCGAGTCGCTATCGATGCGCCGGCGCTAAAACTTGAGCGCAACGGCCAAGGTGAGTTGCCTATCTTGACCTCTTTTACCCAGAGTCAGAACAAAATCCAAGAGGGTGTTGTAATTAAAGATGAGCTCAACAGTAGCGAAGCGAAGTCGCCATTTAAATGGAGTATCGGGGAGTTACTGCTTAACAACGGGCAAATAAATGTAACTGACTTGAAAAGCAAAACGGCTGCTCATATCGCTATAAAGCAGATTAACAGTCAGCTATCCGGGCTCAGCCAGGATCTGTCAACAAGTCTCGATTTTGGCATTTCTTATTTTATTGAGAATTCGGGTAAAAGTGAGATAAACGGACAAGTTGTCCCTGCTCCGCTTAATCTCAAGGCGGCTATCAATTTTGATAATCTGGCATTAGTCACCATGCAACCCTATCTCAATGATCTGCTTAGGGTGACCATTAATGAAGGTACGTTATCGGTTAATGGCGATCTGGCTCTGAGTTCTGAAAACGCTGGAGACCCTCTAAACGGCAGATTCAACGGTGCAATCAATGTGAATCAATTCAATAGCACGGACCAGTCAGTTAATGAACGTTTGCTTGGATGGCAGAATTTGACCATTGCGCCGCTCGAGATTAACTTTAATCCGCTCGCCATCGCGATCAGCGATATCCGTATTGAACAGCCATATGGGCGAATTATTGTCACTGAGGATCGCTCCACCAATCTGGCGAAACTTAGTGTCTCTGCGGACACTGATTTACCCGCCGTCGAGACTGAGCAGACGGTTGTCAAGAATTCCCCTAAAAAGGGCGCTACTGCGCAAAGCTCCGCAGAGAAAAGTACGCCCATTCCTATCCAGATAAAACGGATATTGATTAACAATGGCGCAGCCTATTTTGCCGATCTGTCACTTAGCCAACAGTTTGCAACGAGTATTCAAAATATTAGCGGTGAAGTGAACGGGCTCTCATCGAATAATATGGAACGGGCTTTTGTAGACATTAATGGAACCGTTGAGGAGTACGGTAAGGCGCTAGTGAAAGGAAAAATAAACCTATTAAGCGGCGACCTGTATACAGATCTGATGGTTAAGTTCTCCAATATCGAACTTTCTACAATGACCCCTTACTCTGGCCGCTACGCAGGGTATGCCATTGATAAAGGTAAACTAAACCTGCAACTTAACTATAAAATTGCGCAAGGAATGTTGGATGCTAAGAACCATCTTATCCTCGACCAGTTTGAGTTGGGACGTTCGATTGCCAGTAAAGAAGCGGTCGATCTACCTCTGCAGTTCGCGATCGCGATATTAAAAGACCGCAATGGTGTTATCGACATAAATTTGCCTGCCAGAGGTAATATGGATGATCCGAACTTCGACATTAGCAGTATCTTCATCAATGCGCTGGTCAACGTCATTACTAAGGCGGTCACCGCGCCCTTTGCCATCATTGGTAATTTGGTGGGGGGCGATGCTGATCAATTAAGTTCTGTTGCATTCACAGCCGGCAGCGCCAATTTAACACCCGATCAGATAGCCAATCTGGCAAAGCTTGCACAGGCATTAACAAGTCGACCTAAACTGATGTTGGAGATTCGCGCGACAGTAGACGGCAAAGCAGATGGTGATGTTTTGAAACAGCGAAAGCTGGACAACAGGTTGAAATCCAGCAGCGAACAACAGCGCGCAGCGGAGATGGAGGCGCTACTGATAAGCCGTTCCGGGCAGTCTGCACTTGATCAGATAAAAGCCGACACGCTGGCAGCGGAAAAAGCTAACCCCAAGCCCAAACTGAGTCAACAAAAGGCTGATACAGCGGAATATATGAATGCTCTATACAATGTCCTGCTGACAACGGAAACCATCACCGACCTGGAGCTGACTAATTTAGCGAAGCAGCGTATCAGCAGTATAAAAAACCAGTTGATTGATCAGTATAAAGTGGATAACGAGCAAGTTTTTGCACTTCAGCCCTCCTTAGACGGTCGATTAAAAGACAATAAAATCATCACCGACTTCTCGTTAACCGCACGCTAGCGCGGTTAATAGTGGCATGGCTAAAATAGAGCAAAATGCAAAGTTGGGTTATTTAAATGTAAAAAACGGCAAGTAAAAAATTATCAATGGCTCAGGTAAACACTTTGATCCTGATTTAAGGTCTCTGTTTATTGATGATTTTGAGCTGTTCGAAGCGATTTATGCTGCACATCCAGATTAGCACAGCATTTATTGCACAAGTCTAAAAGCACATTTTGTATAAGCATAAAAAGAGACGTAAAGTGAATATTAATTCACTTTACGTCTCTTTTTTTTCCGGCTTCCTTCCTTGTATATCATCAGCTTCCTGACTGTTCGTCTTCTTTTTTTATCAATTTGCTATCTATTTGACGAGCAATAATTCACTATTACATCAAGAATCGGTTGGTTTTTAAGCAAAAAAATAATGTTAAAGTAAATTAGCAACTTACCGTGGAGTTGTTACAAGCCGTTAACAACCCGTCCAGATCAAGATAAACAAGAAAATTG
Source organism: Psychromonas sp. (assembly GCF_047632995.1). Taxonomy (GTDB): domain Bacteria; phylum Pseudomonadota; class Gammaproteobacteria; order Enterobacterales; family Psychromonadaceae; genus Psychromonas. Next base: position 3,083 of record NZ_JBLIEK010000031.1, on the reverse strand, counting down.
GATCTTATGCGTTTGAAACGGTAGAATATGCCCAAAATTACGCCTGTTATGTGGGTTGATTTAGAAGAAGTGGTGTATGAGCCCTGTGCTTGTTAGGGATGGTATTCGCGTTATTTCTTGTTAAGGACGTTTTCTAATTAAGTCTGTTTTTCTTTAGAAAGTAGTTTTCTTTACTAAAAAAGTAAAATTTAATTGCCTTTTTTTTGCTTATGCAAATAAATAGGCCATGTATAGCATTTTGAAAACATTAAAACGGAAAGCATAAAAATCACTTTACCGTTTTATATTGAAGGACATGTTTATGACTAATATAGAGCAAAACGCTCAAGGCCTTTATGTGCCAGAGATGGAACATGATGCCTGTGGTATCGGCTTCGTTGCGCATTTGAAAAACAGCAAATCACACAAAATAGTGACTCAAGCACTCGATATGCTTGCACGTATGGAACACCGTGGTGGTCAAGGCTGCGATCCATGCAGTGGTGATGGTGCTGGTATTTTGCTGCAAAAACCGCATGAGTTTTTAGTGACGCAAGCGCTCAAGGAAGGAATTAGCTTACCGAAGTTTGATCAATATGGTGTAGGTACAATTCTATTTCCTAAAAATGCAAACCAACGTAAAGAATGTCGTGATATTTTAGAACGTAATGTTGAGCGTTTAGGCCTTGAGCTTATTGGTTACCGTGTTCTCCCTACCGATAATTCAATGCTAGGTGCGGATCCCCTGAGCACTGAACCACAGTTCGAACATATGTTCGTCACTGGCGGTACGGATATGGAGTCGGCTGTATTAGAACGTAAATTGTTTATTCTGCGTAATTACGCAACACGTATCTGTCTACAGGCGGTTGCGGGCATAGAAGATAACTTCTATATCAATACATTTTCATACAAAACAATCGTATATAAAGGCCAGTTAACCACCGAACAAGTACCTCAGTACTTTCTTGATTTACAAAATCCGGCAATGGTTACAGCACTTGCACTTGTACATTCACGTTTTTCTACCAATACATTTCCAAAATGGCGTTTAGCCCAGCCTTTCCGTTACATCGCACACAATGGCGAAATCAATACTGTCCGTGGCAATATTAATTGGATGAAAGCCCGCGAAGCTTTACTTGAAGCTGAATTCTTCACACGTGAAGAGTTAGATATGTTAATGCCTATCTGTACTGATGGCATGTCTGATTCGGCAAGTTTTGATATGGCATTAGAGTTGCTTGTGCTTTCTGGTCGTAGCCTGCCGCACGCATTAATGATGATGATCCCTGAAGCTTGGCAAGAGAACAAGAATATGGATCCCGCGCGTCGTGCATTCTACCAATACCATGCAAATGTGATGGAACCCTGGGATGGCCCTGCGTCTGTGTGCTTTACAGATGGTGTACAAGTAGGGGCAACACTTGACCGTAATGGTCTTCGTCCTTCTCGTTACTGTGTCACCAAAGATGACTTCCTTATTATGGCATCAGAAAGTGGTGTGGTTGATATCGAACCTGAGAACATTAAGTTACGTGGTCGACTACAACCCGGTCGTATCTTTGTGGCAGACCTTGAACAAGGTCGTATCATCTCTGATGATGAAGTGAAAAACAGTATTGCGACTCGTCAACCCTATGAAACCTGGCTAGCTGATAATCTGGTTAAATTAGAAGGGCAACCCGCTGCTTTAGAACGCAATCTACAACCAAATGATGGTCAGTTATTAAAACGGCTGCAAGCGTTTGGTGTGAGTTCTGAAGAAGTAAATGATATTTTGCTGCCGATGCTGCTTGAAGGTAAAGAACCGTTAGGTGCAATGGGCGTCGATTGGCCTCTTGCTGTTCTTTCGCACCAATCTCAACATCTGTCGAATTACTTTAAACAGCTTTTTGCACAGGTAACCAATCCGCCTATCGATCCGATTCGCGAACGTATGGTTATGTCGCTAAAAACATACCTGGGTAAAGATCAGAACTTATTATCTGAAACACCTGCGCATTGTCATAAAGTCGAGCTTGAGTCACCCGTACTCAGTAATGCGGAATTACAAAAAATTAATGCATTAGATGACAAGCATCTGCAAGCTAAAACACTCGATACTTTGTTCCTTGCAACTGGTGAGTCTGGCAAGCTGAAAAAATCATTAGATCGTATCTGCCGTTATGCAGAAGATGCAATCAATGACGGTTACTCAATCATTATTCTATCCGATCGTAATGCGACATCTGATCATGCAGCTATTCCTGCTATGTTAGTTACAGCTGCCGTTCACCATTACTTAATCAAAAAAGGGCTGCGAGCACTTTGTGATTTAGTGGTCGAGACAGGTGACGTGCGTGAAACGCACCATTTCGCAACCGTAATAGGTTACGGTGCATCTGCTGTAAACGCCTACTTAATTGAAGAGATGATTATTGATCTGCAAGCTAAAAAGCGTATTCCTGCAGATAAAAACGTCACAGAAATATTTGCTTCATACAAAGATGCAATTGATGCCGGACTGCTTAAAATATTCTCTAAAATGGGTATTTCAACCATCCAGTCATATCAGGGCGCGCAAATATTTGAAGCCCTGGGTATTAGTAAAAATGTTGTTGAAAATTACTTTAAAGGCACTGTGACGCGTATTCAAGGTTTATCACTTGATGATATTGCCATTGAAATTTTAGTACGCCATCGTTTCGCTTACCCGTTACGAGCTGTGCCAGTAACACGTCTCGATGTGGGTGGCGTTTACCAGTGGAAACAAAGCGGTGAAAAACATCTGTTTAATCCGACCACTATTTCATTATTGCAACAATCAACGCGCAATAAAAACTATGTGCAGTTCCAAGAGTACGCGGCGGCTGTTGATGCCCAAGGTGATGATGCAGCAACTCTGCGTAGTCAATTTGTATTTGTGCCAAAAGCAACGGGCCCAATCTCAATTGATGACGTTGAACCTGCTGAAAAAATTCTCAAACGTTTTGCAACGGGCGCGATGAGTTTCGGCTCTATCTCGCATGAAGCGCACTCCACGCTTGCTATTGCGATGAACCGTATCGGTGCCAAATCTAACTCTGGTGAAGGTGGTGAAGATCCAATCCGCTTCTTACCCA
>NZ_JBLIEK010000030.1:0-38475 GCF_047632995.1 Psychromonas sp. | reverse complement strand
GTCATCATAATAAATAGTATTTATAGTTTTTTGCTCGTTGATCTTTTACCATCCTTCAGTACTGTACTCCATTAATCTGAATAAACATAAACAACTACAAAAAACAGGTTTACCCTCGAAACAGATATAAAATACAAAGATCAAACATTCACTCAATACTCAATACTCACAACAAAACCCAAACATATTTATCTTATGATCGACTATCACGTTGTAAATAAAGCGATAATTAAAAAGCCAATTTGGCGATGAGTTGCTTAAAAAAACACACTCCTAAAATTTATTAGCGCTTTTAACAAACTGATATGAAGTAATAATATTTATTCCCTCCATGTTAGTGACAAAATCTACAACCAGCGTTTTATTTCAACTTCTTTTTTCTACTTCTTCTTTCTTACAAAAAAGCATGAAATAAAAAGATCATCCCCTTCATGCCCACTGGGCGAATGAGTTACCATAGCAACTCCTCGTTGGGTCATGATCTTACTAAAAACTGATATGAAGTAATTACTTCTCCTCCATGCTGTTTTTCAGATTATCAACAAATAACTCACTCTGACAAAATTACAATTTAGTAGACGAAGCTACCTATCGGTATTGCTTCCTGAATTGCCAGTTGCCAATCTAAATTGACTTGTAATCATTCGTTGCGCCAGATACTAATTAATTTTCCTCCAACTCACTTACTATATTAAGTGTAGATCCGATCTACCATATTGCCACTTCAGCAAACCTTTTATAAAGCGTTTTATTAACTCCGTCACACTTTATTTTTGTGCTTATTTTAGCTCGGATAAATCATAAGGAGTCACTTGATACACGCAGTAATTTAACCAATTACTATAGAGTAAGTTTCCGTGACTACGCCAAGTCGCGCGGGGTGTTTTATTTTGATCATCGTCTGGATAATAATTCACAGGCAAAACAGGCTCTAGCCCCTCCTCAATATCTCGTAAATACTCATTATTGAGGGTATTTGCATCATATTCAGGATGGCCGGTAATAAATACCTGACGGCAATCAGGGCTGGCAGCCAAATAAATACCGGCCCCAGGCGCATCAGCAAAAACAGTTAAATCACTATTTTCGGAAATATATTGCGAATCGAATTCGGCAAAACGAGACAATGGAGCCCAAAAAAGATCATCAAAACCACGTACTAATGGGTGGTGATGGTGATACGTTTTATGCTCGTAAATCCCCGAAAGTTTTTTTTCACGCGTCACTTTATCAAGGCCGTACAGATATTTAAATGCAGCCTGTGCCGCCCAACATAAAAACAGCGTGGAGGTGACATTATGACGCGACCACTCGAGGATTTCAGTGAATTTATCCCAATAATAAACCTCTTCAAAAGGTATCATCCCAAGCGGTGCGCCGGTGATAATAAAACCATCCCATTTTTGATTTTTAACCCGTTCGAAATCAGCATAAAACGTATCTAAATGCGCTTGTGGTGTATTTCGCGAGGCGCGCGCATCTACGCGTAATAATTCAATATCAACTTGTAGTGGCGTGTTAGAGAGCAAACGCATTAGTTGCGTTTCTGTTTCAATTTTCTTCGGCATTAAATTCAAAATTAATAGACGCAGGGGGCGAATATTTTGATGACTCGCACGCGTTTCAGAGATAGTGAAAATATTTTCAGACTTTAAAATACCCGCGGCAGGCAGATCATCGGGGATACGAATCGGCATAGCAAAACTCCAGATTAACTATTTCATTCATTTAGACATCTAGAAGTCTAACCTAATTTATCCAAGACAACAAAGCTTTCGATAAAATGGTAATATTAAAAAAAATTAAAGGATTTAATATGTTTACTCTTATTCAAGCAGATTTGACCCAGCCTGAACATGCGCAGGCTTACCTAAAATTAATGTCGGATTACGCATCTGATCCCATGGGGGGCGGCGAAGACCTTTCAGATTTTGCAAAACAGCATCTTATTGCTGCATTATTAGAACGCAATGATGTATTTATTGTCCTCGCCTTTAAAGATAAACAACCTGTGGCGCTATTAACAGCCATAGAAGGTTTTTCAACATTTGCCTGTAAGCCATTGTTAAATATTCATGATGTTATGGTGGTTAAGGATTTTCGTGGGCAGGGATTAACAGGTTTATTATTTTGTGAAATTGAAAAAATAGCAAAATCCCGCAACTGCTGCAAAATAACACTGGAAGTATTAGAAGGTAATGAGATTGCAAAAAATGCTTACCGCAAACAAGGTTTTTCTGCCTATCAACTGGATCCGGAGTTTGGTCATGCGCTGTTTTGGACTAAATCATTAAAGGATTAAGCTGACGGCAACACCCGCGAGATAATAGGATTCAGGTAGATGATTATTGCCAGTATTGATAGATCTGATGAATATTATCGACCATCAGATCCATATCGACATGAGCAATACCATTTTCGTTTATCCGCGCCTTAAATGTGGCGTGATGCTCACCTAGCGGATTGATTAGTACCAGCGAGGCACTATGATCAATTAAATAATATTGATTATCCACCCCTTGATCCACAATGCTGTATACCAATCCCAAATTCTGGGCAAAAGGGAATAGTTGTTTGTGGGTACTGGTTACCCCTTTAAAGTGAGGGTTAAAATAGTTTACATATTCAGCTAAATGGGCCGCTTTATCACGGTTGGGATCGACTGAAACGAAAACGATTTGGATATTATTATAGGGCGGACGAGTTAACTTAGCGTAGACGCGATCCAGATCCGCAAGTGTTGTCGGGCAGATATCAGGACAGTAAGTGTAACCGATAAAAAATAGCGTCCATTTATTTAATAAATCTTGATTATCAAATTTACCATTGGCTGACATTACAAAAGAGAACGGGGGCAAAAGCTTGCCCTTTTCTTGAACAGACAATTCAGGGTTACTGGAAAAATAGTGCCTATCTTGCATACGCCCTAGAAAAAAAGAGCACACAAGAAGAACAACGCCTGCAACCAATAACCCTTTTTTCATTTTCACATCCAATCTGCAGTCCGGATCACACCAACGGCAACCCCTTCAATGGCAAATGACTGGTATTCTAAATCTACTTTAATTGGCTGAAATTGGCTGTTTTCCGCTTTCAAAGTAACCTGACCGCCATCGCGGTAAAAGCGTTTAACGGTAACGTCATCTTCAACACGCGCCACAACCACCTGACCATTGTTGATATCTTGTGTTTTGTGCACAGCCAGTAAATCGCCGTCCATAATACCGATATCTTTCATGCTCTCACCCTGTACGCGTAATAGAAAATCAGCACAGGGATGAAACAATGAAGGATCGACATTATAGTGCGCTTCAATATGCTCCTGCGCTAGGATAGGCTCTCCCGCAGCAACCATACCGACTAAAGGTAATCCCTCATTAACGGGCTCTTGCTCTTTTTTAAATGCGCCCAAAAGACGAATACCACGTGATGTGCCCGATAAAATTTCCAGCGCACCTTTACGCGCAAGTGCTTTTAGATGCTCTTCTGCAGCATTGGCGCTGCGGAAACCAAGAATCTTCGCTAGTTCCACACGTGTTGGAGGCATTCCGGTTTTTTCGATGCAGTTTTTAATCACATCCAATACTTCACTTTGCCGTTTGGTTAACTCTTTCATAACTCCCCCTAGAAAACTGTAAATATACACAGTGTATATCTACACATGAATTTATACCAGTTACACTAACGGATTTTTAGAAAATGATAGCCAAACACTGTTATTACAGGGTTATTTAACAGGTAGAGAGCCAATAACACATAGCCCGGCAAGCGTTACAGCTTGCCGTTAAAATTCAACACGGTTTCACCTGACTTGTTTTTAGCACCAATATACGGCAATACTTGTCTAATCGAAGGATCGAGTTTATTGCTCTCTTTAAGCAAACCTTGTAACTGATACGCGCCCTTCTCTTTTAACAAAATATTAATCGTACTGCTAAGTTGTTCAGAATTCTGCTCTAAATCAGCAACCAGTTGACCTTTTTCACAGCTTAGATCGATATTAACTACGCCCAAATCAATATTCCCCATCTCACTATTAATCTTGGCATTTTGCCATGCAATAACGCCATCAAGTTGCTGACAGTAAGGCAAGCCTTGCTGCCCGTTTTTTATCACCAAAGAGAGTTCGCCAGTGGCATCAACGGGTACAGGAAGGGGTAAGTGGAGATAGGAAAGCAGCTCAGATGCACTTAAATCGACAATAACATTTTCCACAGATATCCCCGAAAAGCCCAGCAGGAGAAAACCTTTTCCAGCCATCGCATTGCTGCCGTTATTAAATTTAAGATCCAATTTCAACTGTAAATTTGTCAATGCAAGCCAATCAACTTTCCAGTCCAGTTGCTGTAAATGGTACTTGTTTTGATAGGTAAACTGAAACGCTTTGCCTTGCCACGCAGAGCCGGAAACAGCCGCCACTTCGATCCCCGAATTTTGGGGAATAAAACGCATCACAGTGCTTGCTGGTAATGTAATTAACAGTGACAATAGATAGAACAAAACGAATAATAAAATAAGTTTAATTTTCATAGAAAGTAACATCTCTTTATTTGCATCATGATTGAGAACCAAGTAATAAACGATTAATTTTGATGTGACCTTCTTTATCCATTTTCGAAAAGTCGGTATTGAGAACGGACACTGAATAGCGGTTATTTAAGTCGCTTAACCACTCAATAAATAGATCAAATTCAATATCGGAGATCCACACTTCCATCTCATCTTTTTTATTCACAATCCGTGAAAAATGGATGCCGTGATCTCGCGCACTTTTAGTAACAAGTTGCGTTAAACTTAAATTTGCACTCTGTTGTTGCTCCTTTCCGACGCCAGCCTGCACTAAAATTACCGCTTTATCCTGCACCCAACTCAGTGTCTGTTGCGCACTGTTTAATTTCATTTGGCTTTCTTGCAACTGGTTTGTTAGAGGCTTCCACGCCCCCCAATAAAGGATCGCCAGCAATAGAAAGGCAACGCTTGCTATTGAAAGCTGTTGCTCTCTTTCAGTGAGGCTCTTCCACCAATCTTTAAATTGTTCTGTCATTATTTCTTCCTTATCGTTAGCACGCCACTAACACGATCTTTACTGCTATTAAGTGCGCCCTGTTCGACAATAAAATGGTCGGGTATTGAAGCACTGAATTTTTCAAAAGATTGGAAGTTATTGCCACTGACTGAAATTCGCATCTCAAGTTTTTTACTGTCAAACTTGAGGCTGGTCACTTCAAGCTCCGGATTATTTACAAATGCGGGCAGCAGTTCATTAAGCATTGACAGAAAACCCGATTCTTCAGCACCACCACTTAAACCAACCAACATGCTTTTAAGCATTTTCTTAATGCGTGAGTATTTTAATTTGTTTTGCAAAGGAAATGCTTTGCTATAAATAACCTCTACCTGCTGTTCAACTAACAGGGCTTGTTTTTCTATCTGTGCATTTTTCATGTAAAGATTAAGCATCAGGAAAACAAAGAGTACAAGGGTGAAAATGGCAGGTAGGCGCCACTTTTCAAGTAGTCCATTACTCTCCTTCTTCGTTTTGAATTCACCCGTTAACAAATTTATTTTATTATTGAGTGTTCCCTTGCTAAGTAACTCCATGGGTAGAAGCGCATCGTTATAACTCCATTGACCGATCACTGATTCAGGCAGCGGACTGTAACTTTCTATCTGTTGTGCTGGATTATTTTCAAGCTTAACCTCTAATAGGAGTTCGAGCATGCTTTGCTCGCAGCTCCAGGCAATATCCTGATTCTCTCTCACTATCCACTCGTTTTCCAGCTGCAGCGCTTGCCATTTTCCCTCTGCGTAGGGCAGAGCTAAGCCTTCGGGAATAAACTGCTTGCAGTTTATCTGCGCGGCTTCCAGCCAACTCAACCACATAGCTATTTTCTGCTTGTCACAAATCGCCACATGCAGTAAGCCAGTCTGTTTTGCGATAACAGAAAAGTGTAAGGCATCAACATCCGATGCGAGTTCCTCTTCCACCAGATAAGGTAAAGCTTGCTGTATTTGGCGATTAAAAACGCCGTTAATAGCAATCGCCTTAATGTAAACATCCACACCCGGTAGCAAGCAAATAACAGTACGTTGTTGTGCTTTTTCAGTTAATAAATTTAATTGTTCGGCACTACCAACCTCTCCTGATGCGATGATTTCATTTTCACTATCAGACCATATAAGCCAGTGATTTGTCTGCGAAGCTTTAGTTGCTAAGCGGATTATTAATCGTTCAGTCACCAATAATCTCCATCTTGCTAATCGTCATTACGACCTGTGTTAGGCACTGATTCTGTAATGCTAAGTTCATTTAAATCCACCTGATTGATAACGGATCACTTTTGCTTTTTTTGCCTCAATTTGAAACAATATATTAACTATTCGTAGCCGTTCTTCAAATTCAACAATACCATTTAACTGGAAAAAATCACTGCTGACACTAAGCTGTTTTTTTAAGGCGGCCGATACCGGCAAGCCATTAAACAGGCCATTTGCTAAAAATGCACTGACGCTATTCCAACCACTCGTTGGTCGATCCTCCAACAATTTTCTAAAATCAGAAACAGACAGCGAGTGTTCTTTCTTAAATAGGGCGTATAAAATTTCAGGCTGCTCTATGCCCACCGTATTAACATTGATTGTTTGATCAACAGAAGGCAGGGCACATAGATATGGGGCTATTTTTTCATATGTTTTTTGTCCAACGCCCTGCACTGCACGCAGTTCACTAATATCAACCATTAAACTATTCGCAGCTAAATGTGCAACGCTTCGGCTCTGATAAAAACTATCTTCAGCACCTTGGGCTGCATCGCTTTTACTATCTTTATCAATCCAATCTCGCGTTGATTGAGCAATCATCTCGGCACTATAGTCATTTAAGCCGATAGCTTCTAGTAAATACTGGAATTGAGTTACTGGGATAGCGGGGGTATTACCTTGGTCCGCTAAACCCACTGCATTCACATTAAAACAGCTGCGTTGATCTTTAATCTGACCGGCTAGATTACCGTTTTCAAGCGGGAAGACCATATCGGGTGTTGCCCATATTTGGTCCAAACTTACCACGTCACTATCTGCAAAATCCTGATTTAAAATCATCCTTCCTAAGTCGGCAGCGGCCTGCCCGTACCAATATACCTTTTGCGAAAAAATTAACCCTTCCGTGCGTTTTAAGCTTAATGTTAACCGGCCCGTCATGGTAGAGGCCACAGTGACCATAATAGCCAAAATCATCAGCACGGTAATAAGGGCAATACCGCTTTGCTTTTTCTTGTTAGCCATCATTGCTCAACAACCTCACCGGAGGAAATTAAAAAAGCACGGCGGATTTCAGAATACTGTTTACTGGTAAAACTAATTTCTATTCCCGTTGGCAGTTTTGTGTCACTCTCCCATTTGCTTTGCCAGCCATCATTCCAAAAACGAAAGCTGAGCTTCTCAATATCATCTAATACAACCTGCACTTCCGGCTCTTGCCCCGTTACCCTGTCTGGATAAAGAAAATACAAACGTTGTAATTGCCCCTCTTGCAGTCGATAACGTACTCGCAAAACATTAGAGCGGGGCAATAAGTTAAGCGGATTTTGCCAACCTAGCCGGTTAAATTCAATGCCTTGATCTTCTGAGCCAAACAGTGAATTTGCTGCTGTAATAACCCGCAACTTTTCTTCTTCACCACCTCCATCTCGAGAGGCGCGGGCAACAATTTGGGTAAAGTCTTGTTCAATAATAAGCATTGCACGTTGCAGTTTAGTCAGCGACTCACTGTGTTCTTTACTTATCTCTCCGCTGCGCAGGACGCCTTGCAAGACTTGATAGGCCGTTAGGCTTAATAGCGCAAAAATAGAAATAGCTACCAACACTTCAAGCAACGTAAAACCTCTGCTACGCGAGGCGGCAGATAACAAACGCTGATTATTTCGCAATGTAGGTCCTAATATAAGCCAATGCGCTGCCCTCTTTCTGACTGCTCACTTCAACATCCAAAGCCTTAAAATTTTCATCACCGGTCTCTACTGTTTGGTAACGTACATACCAACTATTTCCGGCAAATTCTTCTTTTTCATTTTTCCAGCTTGCAGCTGGCCACTCGCCTTCCAATTTCAACTCAACCAACCGGTTGCTTGCCACCCATAAAGCAAATGTTTTATCCTGCAAGTAAACTTGATTCTTTAACGCTTCCGAGGCGGCGTTCATTACAGCTAAACCCGATGTAGCCAAAATAATCAATGCCAGCATCACTTCAAGCAAGGTCATACCCTGTTGCTTTACTCTGGTAATTTTCGCTGATAATTTCACTGTCTTTCTAACTCAGGAAAGCTGACAGCACCGCTCATGCTCACGACAACAGTGAGAGTCTGTTGTTTTTCGCTGCCGGTACTATCTGAAAATCGCAAAGAAAAAGGGGTAACTTCGCCACTGGACATCACATAAACCTGCGGTATTAAACTGGGTATATCGTCATCGCCCTCAATATCAACAAGGTACTCCTGATCAATAAAATCATCCCCGTTACTTGCTATCTCTCCCCAAACGGAGCCGGATAAAAGATAGGTAAGATTGATCGACTCAGGTAACTCAACGTGTCCCTCGAAGAAATCACTCACAACCGGCAACCATTTTTTACTTTTATATTCATAAAAAACAAATTGGTAACTATTTTTATCGAAAAAAATACCCAATTCAGTTCCCGAAATAAGCGCTTCATCTTCAGCAAACTGTAATACTGTACTAAAGCGTTGTGCCTGCCAGTCTATATTTTCTTCTGATGTTAAGCTGTCGGGCAGTGTCATCACGACCCCTGCCGATACCATGCCCATCAGTAACACAACCAACATGATTTCAAGTAAGGTGAAACCATCTTGGTTGTTATTTTTTAACTGTGTTTTAAACACCTACTGAAAACCTATTTTTTACCATCCAGGTTCCAATTGCCAATATCGTCATCAGTGCCCTCTTCTCTATCTTGGCCGACTGATAGCACATCAATTTTACCGTGTTCACCCGGGCTGTTTAATACGTAATCATTGCCCCATGGGTCTTGTGGAAGGCGTTTGATATAACCATCTTCACGGTAGCTGCGCGGTTCAGGTGTGCCGCTTGGCTGTTCAACTAATGCTTCAAGTCCCTGCTCTGTACTGGGATATATACCATTATCTAATTTATACATATCTAACGCATTTTCTAAGGCCACGACATCTGAGACAACTTTTTGGCGATCGGCTTTATCTTTATTGCCCATTAAATTGGGGACCACCATAGAGGCTAAAATCCCTAAAATAACAATGACCACCATAATTTCGAGTAAGGTAAAACCTGTTTGTTTATTGTGACTTTTTTTCACTATTTTCCCCTTTATATTGTTGTAAAAGTGCCAGTTAACCTGACACCATATTATTAAGTTGTAATATTGGCTGTAAAATTGCCGTAACGATAAATAAAACCACCCCCGCCATTGAAATGACTAGCGCGGGCTCAAAAAGCCCTAAGGCAATAGTGACTTGTGCTGCAAATTGTTTGTCTTGATTATCAGCAGAGCGTTCCAGCATATTACCCAATTCACCGCTACGCTCGCCACTGGTTATCATGTGCAACATCATAGGCGGAAACTGTTTAGTGCTTTTTAGCGCTCGCCCTAAGCTGACCCCTTCACGCACTCGATCTGTGGCTTCCCCCACCTGCTGACGAATATAGAGATTACTGAGTACTCGCCCGGAAATCGACATCGCCTCCAACAGCGGCACCGCACTGCTGTTTAAGATACTTAATGTGCGCGCAAAACGCGCCGTGTTTAACTCATTAGCAACACGTCCAATAACGGGCAGTTTAAGTAGCTGCTGATCAAATTTTAATTGCTTCTCTTCTTTCTTTAAGATCTGCCGACAAATAAACAGCGCAGCAAAAACAAAGAGCACAAAATATAAGCCGTAGGCACTTAACAGATCACTGGCTGCAATTAAAAATCGTGTTGAAGCGGGCAAGGCGGCGCCCATATGTTCAAACTGCCCAACCACTTGAGGTACAACGGAAGTAAGCAAAATAGCAACCACTGAAACAGCAACTAGGGTCAATACAATCGGGTAGATAAGCGCCTGCATCATTTTACTTTTCATTTCCTGACGCTGCTCGGTATAGTCTGCAAGCCTGTCTAATACTTTATCGAGATGCCCTGACTTCTCACCAGCGGCGACCATAGCACAGAACAGATTATCAAAAATAAGCGGAAAACCACTCATACTCTCTGCAAGGCTGCGTCCTTCAATAACACCGCCGCGCACGGAAACAATCATCGATTTAATTTTTGCTTTGTCGCATTGTTCGGCAACCGCATGTAAACACTCTTCAATCGGAATGGAAGATGCAACCAGTGTTGATAATTGCCGTGTTATTAATGCTAAATCTGCGGTTTTAATTTTACTGCTGAATAAACTGGCTGCACTTTTTGATGTTTTACTGGCAACCGCTTCTACCTCAATCGGTGTTAACCCTGCAGTGCGCAATTGTTGGCGCAGTAAACGTGCAGAGTCGGCTTCTAATGTACCTTTTTTCTGTTTTCCTCGTGCATCTATTGCTTTATAAAGAAACGTAGCCACACTAATCCTCTCTCGTTACGCGCAAGATCTCTTCCAGCGTAGTTTGTCCTGTAAGTACTTTTGCTAACCCATCATCACGGATGCTTGGTGTATGCTGGCGAATCACTTTTTCAACGGCCTGTTCACCTGCTCCAGTATGGATTAATTCACGTACATTTTCATCCACCACTAATAATTCATGAATACCGGTTCGCCCTTTATAGCCCGTTTGATTACACTTTTCACAGCCCACGGCACGATAAATAACTGCTTGTTGATCAACAGCCAAGCCGAGTATTTTATTTTCGTTTTCAGTGGAGGTGTGCGGCGCTTTACAACTTGTACACAAACGTCTTACTAAACGCTGCGCGAGCACCCCTAATAAACTTGAAGATAATAAAAATGGCTCAACGCCCATATCGCGCAATCGCGTCACAGCACCAACGGCGCTGTTCGTATGCAGTGTTGATAGCACTAAATGACCGGTTAAACTCGCTTGCACCGCAATTTCTGCAGTTTCTAAATCTCGAACTTCACCAATCATGACGACATCGGGATCTTGACGCAGAATTGCCCTTAAACCGCGCGCAAAGGTCATATCCACTTTGGTATTCACTTGCGTCTGACCAATCCCGTCAATGGCATACTCTATTGGGTCTTCCACCGTGAGGATATTACAGTCTTTAGAGTTTATTTCTAATAACCCCGCATATAGCGTGGTACTTTTACCCGATCCCGTCGGGCCGGTAACCAAAATAATGCCGTGCGGTTTGTGGATAAGTTCGCGCAATAAGTTATGGTTTTGCTTGGTCATCCCCAGTGTTGCCAGATCCAGCTTAATGGCGTTTTTATCTAATAAACGTAAAACCACACGCTCACCATGACTCGCCGGCATAGTTGAAACACGAACATCTACAGCCCGGCCGCCAATACGCAGTGAAATACGCCCATCTTGCGGAACACGTTTTTCGGCGATATCCAGCTTCGCCATCACCTTGATACGTGAAACCAATAAACCCGCCAACTTACGCTGAGGTTTCAAAATCTCACGCAATACACCGTCAATACGGAAACGAATAATCAATGAATTTTCAAAGGTTTCGATATGAATATCCGATGCTTCCTCTTTAATGGCCTCGCCTAACATGGCATTAATAAGTTTGATAATCGGCGCATCATCCTCTGTTTCAAGGAGATCTTCATCATCCGGAAGCTCTTCAGCAAGGGTAAAAAGGTCATCGCTACCGATATCTTCCATCAATTGCTGTGCTTCTGATGAGGAAGACTGGTAAGCCTGTGTCACTAAATGTTCAAAAGAGTCATTATCGACCAAGCGCAAGCTAAAGGGGTGACCAATAACACGGCGCACCTCAAGCAACAACTCAGCACTGGGTTTTTGCTTATAACAAAGTTCGGTAGCGTCGCCATCAACGAAGATCACCAGCCCATGTTTTTTAGAAAATGGAAAAGGCAATTGACCACGCGGCGTAAATTCAACGATCTCCTCCTCAAGGGCGGGGTGTTCAAGCAAGTTCATTACAGCGTTTCCTGCAAAGAATCATCAGCTTGTACACTGTTTTTTTCTACCTTGTTATGCTCTTTTGGTAAGGAAAGATCATCTGGATTGATTTCATGACTTTCCCCCCATGCGGGCAATACCGGCGCATCTTTCTGCGGCATTAAATTAACACCGTCTTCTCTTTGTAATTGTTGTATTTCGCGAATTAGGCTGTATTTACGTGAACTAAGTTCATTCATGGTTTTATCGTTACGGATAATGGTTGCACGAATAAATACCATTAAGTTGCGTTTTTCAGTACTGCTTTTAGTTGATTTAAAGAGATAGCCCAACAAAGGAATATCGCCAAGCAGTGGCACTTTATCCACACTTTCAGTAACTTTTTCATCAATTAAACCGCCAATCACCACGGTATCACCCGATTTAGCTAAAACAGTTGTTTTAACCGCGCGCGTTGAAAATACAACATCAACGGTATCAGTTGAATCTTTAATCGAAGATACCTCTTGTTCTATAACCATCTGCACCGCATCCCCCTCATTGATTTGTGGGGTGACTTTTAATTTAATACCTATATCTTTGCGTTCAATAGTTTGGAAAGGATTACTATTCGATGAACTGGCTGTCGAACCAGTTAAAACGGGAACTTCATCACCGACAATAAAACTTGCTTCCTGGTTATCAAGAGTAGTAATACTGGGTGTCGCCAGAATATTTGAACTGGTTGAATTACTAATGGCCTGCAATACCACTCCCCAATCATTACCAGCAAAACCAACAATACCTCCCGCTACTTTGGCAAGCGCACTGGCCGCACTGGTTAAATCATCACCACTGTCTGAATTGTCAACTTCGTAAGCAGCGCCCACTAATTCACCTGTGGTCACGCCGTTACCCTGGAATTGCGTTCCGCCATATGCACTCCCCCATTGGGTACTCAAATTAATGCCATCACCCTCGGAAACCTCAACGACAATAGCTTCAATTAACACCTGCGCACGGCGAATATCAAGTTGACGAATAATGCTGCTAAGGGATGACATTAATGCCGGTTGCGCAGAAACCACAATCGCGTTGGTAGCTTCATGCGATTCTATGCTTAAAGAGGGCGCCCCTGATTTTGAACTGCTTACCCCGCTATCTTTCGCAATGCCTTTGCTAACCCCGTTTAATACATCAACCACCTCTTTCGCGTTGGCATATTTCAGGTAAAAAACACGGGTATTACCACTGCTCTTCAACTCACCATCGAGCTTATTAACCAAAGCAACAATTCGCTCACGCGTTTTGGGTTCGCCGCTAATAATAATTGAATTGGTTCGCTCATCGGCAACTAAACGCGGCATTAAAATACTTGGCGTGGTGTTTTTTGATCCGGCGGCAGGTTTTTGAATCGCAGTTATAATTTTGACCATTTCCAGAGCACTGGCAAATTTAAGCTTAACGATATCAACGTCCTGATCGCCAGCTCTATCAACACGGTGGATTATTTTAACCAAACGATTTACTACAGCCGCTCGTCCTGTGATCATAATGACATTGGATGGATCATAATGAACAACGTTCCCTCCACCCGCATTATCATTAAGCTGACGTAGTAAAGGAGCTAATTCACGTACAGAAACATTGGTCACGGGCACCACGCGGGTAACCATCTCATCACCCGTATATTGCAAACCATCATCAACCACAGGAATTGACGATACTTTGGCGTCTCTGGCTTTGATAACTTTAATAATGCCGCTCTTCATCTCAACAACAGCAAAACCATGGACTTCTAATACATTCAGAAAAAACTGGTAATACTGCCTTTCGTTTAGCAGATCATAACTGCGTACATTGATCTTACCTCGAACAGAAGGTTCTAAAATAATTGTTTTATTTAAGTTTTTACCAACAATATTTATAAATTCATTAAGGTCTGCATTTTTGAAACTCGCGGAGTATTCTGTCGCAAAGACAGATCCGATAAACGCCCCCTGAAGCAGTAAAACAAACAAACTTTGCCCCAATAATTTGCTGAGCTTGTTTTTCTTTCCTAAAAATTTCATCTTAACTAAAACTCCAAATTTATACTTTTTATTACGGATTAACTATTCGTTATATTTTTTCTTAAATAATCAATCTAATTTTTTTAAAATTAATGAGTTACGGGATACTGAAATATAGTTCGTATAACTGTCCGTCTCGCTCAACTGTTAAGCTCATCTCTGTCATTGTGGGAAATTCTTTCATTAACGTAAATGCCTGCTGTGTATCTGTTAAATCAATACCGTTTAATTCAACGGCGAGATCATTATCTTTTAATCCTGACTGATCAAATAAGCCGCGATCTTTGCCCGGTTTAACACGATATCCCTTCACCTCATTATTCTCTCGCACAGGTGAAATATGAACATAATCGCTTAACTTACCAGGATCTTTCAATAGCGCTTCGCGATCTAAATCCACCATATGGACTTGCTCATTAGTAATATTCTCGCTGTTTGACAATTGCGATTGAAACTCATGTGTCTCTCTTTGTTTATTAAGCTGCTCAATTCCATCTAACATTAATGTTTGAGACTCGCCGTTGACGTCGATAATAATCCGATCTTCATATATTTCAGAAACGTTGGCATTCGTACCTTCAATCACTGAGCCGATAAAATAACTCTCTTGTCTACCTTGATACTCAATAATCGCACTGGAAAATACCGGTTCAGTCGCGGCAACGACCCCCACCAAAGTTAAGTTTAATTTTGTTTTGGGCAGATCACTTAACGCAGGTGCTTTTCTCTGCACCTTTTTAGCTTTTATCTGCTGCCCGAAAAGGTGCTGCTGTTGTAGTTTTTTCGTGTCAATTTTATGATCGCCCTGCTGCACTTTCTCAGTTGGGGCAATCCATCGATAGTTAGGGGTTACTTCGGGAAAAAAAGACCAAGAGAGTAAAGCAAGCTGGTATGCCAATAAAGCACTCAGCAACAGTAACGCCAGTCCGGAAGTTTTTTGTAAAAAATTTGATAATGGTAGCAACATACACCCTGCTTAATCTCTAATTCTGAGTCTCTAACACATTGTAAAACGTACTAACACGTAATCTGCATGCTACATCAGCACTCGGTTAGCAACAAGCATATTGCTTCAATAATGCGGGTTATACGCAAACTAGTTGATCTAACACTCAAAAGCAGATGCTAAAAAAAGCGTAACTGCGATGAGAGCTTTACACAACGGGCAGACACCTCCGCACAGCTTGTCTTGCTGACTTTACATATTGAAGTATCATGGGGATAACTATTTGTTATACTGTTTGTTCGCTTATTCACAAGAGAGAGAGTGAAAAATGGCAGATAAAAAGATTCGCTTAGATAAATGGTTATGGGCAGCACGCTTTTATAAAACGCGCAGTATTGCGCGCACTATGGTCCAAGGTGGAAAAGTTCACTATAACGGGCAGCGTGGCAAAGCCAGTAAAATTGTTGAACTTGGCGCGCTATTATCAATTCGCCAAGGTGATCAGTTCAAACAAGTTTGCATTGAAATATTATCGGATCAACGCCAAGGGGCGCCGATTGCAGAAACCTTATATAAAGAAACACTAGAGAGCATCAAAAAGCGCGAACAATACCAAATCTTGCGTAAATTAAGCTTACAAAATGCGCCGCATCCAAATCGCAAGCCCAATAAAAAGGAACGGCGTGACCTAATTCAGGCTAAAGCAGAGCGTAATACCGCCAATTACGACTAACACTAAGATTAAACAGATAGAGAGCTAAAAAGATGAGTGACCAACTACAACGTTTTATTTTTGATGACTACCAAATACGAGGTGAAATCGCCCACGCGCACAACAGCTTTAGCGAAATAATCAAAAATCATAATTACAGCCCAGAAATCGCCAATATTGTCGGCGAATTATTAATAGCCACCAGCTTATTAACTGCGACCTTAAAATTTGCAGGTAAAATAGCGGTACAGCTGCAAGGCGATGGCCCGCTAAACTTGGCGGTAATTAATGCCAACCAGGATCAAGAGCTGCGCGGCACTGCCCGTGTTGAGGGTGAAACAAAGGGACTATCATTTAAACAATTGATAGGTAAAGGGCATCTAATGATCACCGTCACCCCGGATAACGGTGAACGTTATCAAGGCATTGTTGAACTGCAAAAAGAGTCATTAAGTGAATGTTTAGAAGATTACTTTGCACAATCTGAGCAGTTGCCAACGCGCATTATTTTACATGCAAGCAATATAGATACACCACAAGCTGCGGGCTTATTATTACAAACATTACCCGCTGTGGATGAAGACCACGACGATCAATTTCAGCATGTCAGTGCATTAGCATCAACCGTTAAAGAGGATGAGCTATACACACTGGAGAATAACGAATTACTGCATCGTTTATACCACCAGGAAACCGTACGTTTATTTGATCCCACTCCCATCACTTTTAAGTGCAGTTGCTCAAAAGAGCGTTGCTTATCGTCACTGGCATCGATAGCACCAGAAGAAATTTTAGATATGTTAAAAGAGAACGGTGCTATTGATATGCATTGTGAATATTGCGCAACTGATTATCACTTTGAAGTTGACGATCTGAAAATACTATTAACGGATACACAGCACTAAGAAAAAACGCCACAGGAGAGCGGACTCTACTGTGGCGTTACTTATTTTAAGCCGCTCATTTATACCCAAACCACCTCAAGATGCAGATTCAGAGGTTCGCCCGGATGCTAGAGCAAGGCGCAACGCGATGAGAATGGTTATTCCCTTATCAAGCGTTGCAACGCAGCACTAGCTTTCGGGCGAAACTCCCGAAGGGCAAGACGATAAACGATGATCTTCGTTGTTAGAAGGCTTTGATTTAGAATGACTAGATCATCAGCCTTCTGCCTAGAATCTCATCATTTATCGTCTTGCTGACTCCTGTATCTTGAGGTAGCTTGGGTATAGATACTTCAAAGCGTTCAACCAGTGTATTGAGACGTAAAATAGCATTTTTAACCAGCGTAGTACGGCGCAGCAACTGCTGCGATGATACTTCCATGGAGGTTGTAGTACTTTGCGCATCTTTGGCGGTTTCACCATGCTGTTCACTATTACTGGCTATCTGATTCATCGTGTCGAACATATTTTCGACTGCCGTTTTTAACTTCAAACTTCTTTCACCCGAATCCATCACAAAATTATTTTGGTCGACATTTTTAACCCCCTGTTCCATATAACGAACCGCCATCTCTGATTGTTTGCTCAATTTGTCCGTTATATTACCGATATGGCTGGCAGCCTGAGATGTTCTAGTGGCCAGATTTCTCACCTCATCCGCAACAACCGAGAAACCGCGCCCATGTTCACCTGCTCGCGCCGCTTCAATCGCCGCATTGAGTGCAAGCAGATTGGTTTGCTCTGTAATTTCAGTGATCAAGCCAACGATCGCACCAATCTCTTTCATCTGCCCATTTACATCATTAACACTTTTTGCCGATGCTAAAACGATCTCTTTAATCTTATTGGTATTGCTGACCGCCTGCGTATACTCTTGCTCTGATTTCGCGACAACATCATGCATCAGCTCCTGCATAACCTGCGCTGAAACAGTGGCATTTGCTATCTCATCCTGCTGACTGCCAGATAAAACCAACATAGAGCCGATCGAG
This sequence comes from Psychromonas sp., assembly GCF_047632995.1. Classification (GTDB taxonomy): domain Bacteria; phylum Pseudomonadota; class Gammaproteobacteria; order Enterobacterales; family Psychromonadaceae; genus Psychromonas. The sequence goes on along the minus strand of NZ_JBLIEK010000030.1, from coordinate 20,737 downwards.
TGGCTGGTCGCCTTGCTGGAACGATCGACACTGAGACAACGGCGTAACATAGATTCACTGACCTCTTTAACTTCACTGGAGGCATGGATCATCTCACTCATCATATTATCGAGATTATCGATAAAGCTGTTAATCCAACGCCCCAGATCACCAGCTTCATCCGCACTAAACTGTGCCGTATTAAATCTATGATTAAGGTTGGCATCTCCCTCAGCTAACATCTGAATCACCTCAACCATATGCTTTAAGTGCGCCGTAACGGGTTTAAGTGCAAAATAGCTGAACCAGACAATAGCCAATAAAGATGCGCTGCCTAATAGAATATGACTTTGCAAAGGTGACAAAACAAACCAGCTGGAGGCCACAAAGTGGCTAACAAATGGCAAACTGATCGCAAAACTCAGTTTTTTACCCAGTGTATAAGTCAGCGAACGATGGCGGTAAACCTCCTCCAGATCGGCTTCACACATCATCCCCCAGATATCTGGCGAACCGTGCAGCTGAAAAGTGACCCCCTTACCGATAACGGGAATATGTCGATAATCTGAATAACCCGGATAACACACATAAAGATTTTCGCCATGGCGGATGGTTTCCCTGACACCGGGATGCAGTTGCCCGGTCGCAGGATCGGTAAAACGGATTTCAAATTCAGTATGCGCCCTTACTTTGACCGTCCCCCAGTCTGTATTAACGCCTGATTTAAGATTTTCGCCATGAGAAAAGGTATTGTCCTCAAAACGGGAACGGGAAAGTGCCGTTCCCTCCGAAATGGATGGATCCAGATTGGACTGCACCATAAAAATATAATTATCCCCAGATTCACTGTAAACATGCCCCGCTTCGCGCTGGATAAGATCCCCCATCACATCATTCGGTACTCGCCCACAAAGGCAGCCTATCGTTTGCTTATCAACCACCAGCGGCTGATAATACATAAGCGTAACCGCGTCATGAAAAGAGGAGCTTGAAGGACCTATAGCTTCGGTTTGCGGATCCAGATAGGGGCCATGGAGAAACTGCGCTTGCAGCCCTTTTTGGAGCATCTTCGCATCAACCAACTGCTTTGCATAAGAAGTATAACTGGAGCAGGCAACACGGCCATCAGCGAGCACGATAAACAGCTCCGAAAAATAATTGTTCCTTGCCAACAAGCTCTGCAAAGAATTTTGCCATTCCCCCTCCTCTTTGGAGGTAATGTACAAAGAAGCATCAGAGAGGAAACTCCACTGCGTATTTACCCAAGATTTTAAAATGCGCACCCGCGTATTAGCGATACTGGTAAAGGTTTGTTCCAATGTTTTCTTGCGTGAGCTGTTTAACCAGCACGCCTTACCCATAGCGAGCTTACCCGTTGCACCAAACAGAGGTAACCAGTGGCGCTCTTTTGCTGTTAGATCCATGTTAATCCTTATCAAATTACAAACATTTAATCTGATAAGAGCAAAATTGATACCATACTCAACAAAAGCAACAAGTTATGTAATAAAAATAACAAAGGATGCAGCGAAAAATGTAGTTCTTTAAACAGAGCCCATGCATTAACACGCTTTAAATCAATGCCTTATGCTGTAATGATTAAAACCAATAAATACTTGCAGTTATCCATTTCAGCGCTTATCTAATAGAAGTTAAGCGCCGACTCTATATGCACTAAAATGGAGCATTAATCAGATGCCCGCCCCATCAATAAGCAAGGTATCCGTGACCATTCAAAATACATTGATCAGATACTAGCAGCGCAAGCCGATAGCTAAGCATATTGATTGGTAACAGGTATATCAGACACTTGAGCTGCGCAAAGTAGTAAGAAATAAAGGCTGAGTTCAAAAATACTCAATAAAAAGACACCGTTTGATAAAATAGAGTGTGATTTCAGCCGATTATTTGAACTAGATCTCTCACACTTTATGTTTATTCCCCTACTCTAAGATACTGATATTTTATTTAATAATAAAAATGAAATTTCAACCACTTAAGAGGAACTGATATATGACACTAGCGAAATTATTATCGACTGATGAGTTAAGTAAATATGGCATTACCGACGTTTCTGAAGTTATCTACAATCCAAGTTACGATACTCTCTTTGCCGAAGAGATGTCCCCTGACTTAACAGGCTTTGAAAAAGGCGTTCTCACTGAAAACGGCACAGTGGCGGTTGATACCGGCATCTTCACCGGCCGCTCCCCCAAAGACAAATATATAGTTAAAGATGATACGACGCGCGATACCGTCTGGTGGGCCGACCAGGGTAAAAATGATAATAAAGCGATCGAGCAGTCGACTTGGAACCATCTAAAAGAGCTTGTTACTAAAGAGCTTTCCAATAAACGGTTATTTGTGGTTGATGCTTTTTGCGGCACCAATGAAAGCTCTCGTTTGAAAGTGCGCTTTATTATGGAAGTTGCCTGGCAGGCACACTTTGTAACCAATATGTTTATCCGTCCAACGGATCAGGAACTGGTTGACTTTGAACCTGACTTTGTCGTCATGAACGGATCTAAAACCACCAATCCGGACTGGCAGGATCAAGGGCTTAATTCTGAAAATTTTGTGGCATTTAACCTTACTGAAAAAATGCAGGTGATCGGTGGTACTTGGTACGGCGGCGAAATGAAAAAAGGGTTGTTCTCAGTAATGAACTACCTCTTACCATTGAACGGCATGGCATCGATGCACTGCTCCGCCAATATGGGTGAAGAGGGTGATACCGCTATTTTCTTCGGTCTTTCCGGCACCGGGAAAACCACCCTTTCAACCGATCCCAAACGTGCGTTAATTGGTGATGATGAACATGGCTGGGACGATGATGGTGTATTTAACTTTGAAGGAGGCTGTTACGCAAAAACAATTCGCCTAAGCGCCGAAGCTGAACCGGATATTTTTCGCGCCATTAGGCATGACGCTCTGCTGGAAAATGTCGTCATTGATGCGAATGGTATTGTTGATTACCATGATGCCAGCAAAACCGAGAATGCACGGGTTTCCTACCCAATCCACCATATTAAAAATATTGTTGAACCGGTTTCCAGAGGGGGGCATGCGCAAAAAGTGATCTTCTTAACCGCCGATGCCTTTGGTGTTTTACCGCCGGTCTCTAAACTGACCAAAGCACAGACCCAATACCACTTCCTGTCCGGATTTACCGCAAAACTTGCCGGTACTGAGCGAGGAATAACCGAACCGACACCGACTTTCTCCGCCTGTTTTGGCGCGGCATTCTTAAGCTTGCATCCAACTCAATATGCTGAGCAGTTGGTAAAACGGATGGAGGCATGCGGCGCAGAAGCATACCTGGTCAATACCGGTTGGAATGGTTCGGGTAAACGGATCTCGATTCAAGATACGCGCGGTATTATTGATGCGATTTTAGATGGATCGATTGAACGTGCAGAAACCAAACAAATCCCCTACTTTAATTTAGCCGTGCCACTGGCATTACCTGGTGTGCATAGCTCCATTTTAGATCCGCGTGATACTTACGAAAACGCAGCAGAGTGGGATACAAAAGCGCAACATTTAGCGCAGCTATTTATCGATAACTTTGCCCGTTATACCGATAAACCTGAAGGACAGGCGTTAGTTGCAGCAGGCCCTCAATTAGTTAAATAAATTACTTAAGCAAATCCGTTGCCTAAGTGCTAAGTAATGGGTGATGGGTGATGGGTAACAATAAAGCCGCAGGCGTAAACGCTTCTGCGGCTTTATTATTTTTCTGACTAGAAAGAGAAGCCGTTTAAAAGAAAAAGTAAACTTTTTTATAAAAACCATCGAATGATCTTGTTTTTATATTTCGTTTTGCTAGCATAACGCTTCAATCGAAACTTAAGCGAAACATTAATGCAGAAACGAAATAGCCAACAACGTCGTCACACCATTCTCAGTTTATTAAATGAGTTAGGTGAAGTGAGTGTTGACCAATTGGCCAGTCGTTTTGAAACCTCAGAAGTGACCATACGCAAAGATTTAACGGCACTGGAAAAAAATGGCTTGTTATTGCGCCGTTATGGCGGTGCCATTTGCGTACCACAGGAGATGATCCAGACCCCCGCTGAAAATATATCGGTGAACAAACAAAATATAGCCAAAGCCGCCGCTAAACTGATCCGCGATCATAACCGTATTATTATTGATAGCGGCAGCACCACCTCAGGTATTATTCAAGAGCTTAATGAAAAGCGTGGATTGCTAGTAATGACGAACTCACTGCAGTTAGCGAACGCTATTCATGAGCTGGAAAATGAACCTACTTTATTAATGACGGGTGGCACCTGGGATCCCCATTCAGAATCATTTCAAGGGCAAGTAGCCGAACAGGTGTTACGCTCCTATGATTTTGATCAACTGTTTATCGGTGCCGACGGCATTGATCTGGATCGCGGCACAACGACATTTAATGAGCTGACAGGTTTAAGTAAAGTGATGGCAGAGGTCGCCCGCGAGGTGATAGTGATGGTCGATTCAGAGAAGTTCGGCCGCCGAATTCCTAATTTAGAGCTGCCTTGGCAGCAGATTTCGGTATTAATAAGCGATGACAGATTATCAGCATTAGACGCTGACAAAATAACCAAACAAGGGGTGCAGGTTATCCTTGCCCCTTATTCAAACTAACAGTTAACCAAATAATAGAGGAATTACTATGTGTGGAATCGTTGGCGCAGTAGCGCAAAGAGATATTGCTGAAATTTTATTAGAAGGGTTAAAACGCCTTGAATACCGTGGTTATGACTCTGCGGGTGTTGCCATTGTTAACGCTGATAAAGAGCTACAACGCGTACGCCGTTTAGGTAAAGTAAAAGAGCTAGGCGATGCACTTGCTGCGACACCACTTCATGGTGGTACAGGCATAGCGCATACTCGCTGGGCAACACATGGCGAACCATCAGAAGCAAATGCTCACCCGCATATGTCGGGTGAAAATATTGTTATTGTGCATAACGGTATTATTGAAAACTACGAAATTTTGCGCGAAACACTGCGCGAGCGCGGTTATGAATTTCTTTCTCAAACCGATACTGAAGTAATTTGTCATTTAGTGGAATGGGAACTGCGCAGCTCAAAAACATTATTAGAAGCCGTGCAGAAAACCGCCCTACAGCTTGAAGGTGCTTATGGTACGGTAGCGATGGATCGCCGTGATCCCGACCGTTTAGTAGTAGCCCGCTCAGGTAGCCCATTAGTCATTGGTTTAGGCATTGGCGAAAACTTTCTTGCGTCCGATCAACTGGCTTTGTTAAGTGTGACGCGTCGTTTTATGTATCTTGAAGAGGGTGATGTAGCGGAGATCACCCGTCGTGATGTTAAGGTATTTGATGTTGACGGTGCCCCCGTTGAGCGTGAAATTATTGAATCAACGGTTGAGCATGATGCCGGAGATAAAGGACAATATCGCCACTTTATGCAAAAAGAGATTTTTGAACAGCCAAATGCACTGATTAATGCAATGGAAGGACGTCTCACTCAAGATAGCGTGCTGGTGGATAGCATTGGCACCGGCGCTAAAGATATTCTCGGTAAAGTTGAGCACGTGCAGATTATTGCCTGTGGCACCTCATATAACTCAGGTATGGCGGCACGTTACTGGTTTGAATCCCTTGCCGGCGTCAGCTGTGATGTGGAGATCGCCTCAGAATTCCGTTACCGTGATTTTGTAGTGCGTCCAAATAGCCTGCTGCTGACCCTTTCACAATCAGGTGAAACAGCAGATACCCTAGCAGCGCTGCGTTTAGCAAAACAAAAGGGCTATATGTCCGCAATGTCTATCTGTAATGTTTCTGGCTCTTCACTGGTACGTGAATCAGACCTTGCCTTTATGACTCGCGCCGGAACTGAAATTGGTGTGGCATCAACGAAAGCCTTTACTACGCAATTAGCCGCAATGTTAATGTTAGTGACCGCTATCGGAAAAGAGCAAGGTACTATTGGCAAAGAAAAAGAAGCAGAGATTGTTCATGCATTACATTCACTGCCAGCGCAAATTGAAAAAGCGCTTGCCTTTGACAAACAGATTGAAGCGTTAGCCACTGATTTTGCAGATAAACATCATACGCTATTCCTTGGTCGCGGTGAGTTTTACCCAATCGCCATGGAAGCGGCGCTGAAATTAAAAGAGATCTCCTATATTCATGCTGAAGCCTATGCGGCTGGTGAGCTAAAACATGGTCCATTAGCACTGATTGACGCGGATATGCCAGTAGTGGTCGTTGCGCCCACCAATGATCTATTAGAAAAACTTAAATCTAATGTAGAGGAAGTACGTGCACGTGGCGGCTTATTGTATGTGTTTGCCGATGAAAATGCTGGCTTTGAAGAGAGTGACGGGATGAAAATAATTACCCTGCCACACGTTGATCCTATCATTGCACCAATCTTCTACACTGTACCAATGCAGCTCTTGTCTTATCACGTGGCTTTAATTAAAGGTACAGATGTAGACCAGCCGCGTAATCTAGCAAAAGCAGTGACGGTTGAATAATCATTTTTATAGTGCTTAATTAATCTCTTTGATCATTATTAACCACCTACTGGAGTGACTTCAGTGGGTGGTTTTTTATCTGTTATCTAGATAAAGAGTTAAAACGGAATATAAACCCACTAAAATTGAGTGTTCTTTATTCAAATCCACCCTTTGCAGCAGCAAACGTTTTCCGAGAAAGCCTAGAAAAATAGGGCTATAGAAGAAGTACTTTATTGTATACAGGTTAACTTAATGACGTTTCTTTATGCAGCTCTTTTATAATTTCAGTGATCACCAAAATTAAAGACGATTTAATAATCTGTTTATTCTGATCCTGTTTCATCTGCACTATAAAATGAGAACTTTCTTCTGCTTGGTCATAGTAAAGGTTGGGCGGCATCATTTTAGCCATTGCACTGATAGAATTTATTTTTTCCATCAACAAGGGTGAAATAAATTCAATCGATTCATTATCCGATTCATTATCCGATTCAACAAACTGTTTCAATTCGATAAAGGTTTCAATATCTTGATAGGCGCTTTGAGTTAACAAGCCTAAACCATATAACAGTTTGATACGCACGGCTAAATGAGCCAAGGGCCCATCATGACTGAGGAGAGGCTCAACCGCATATTTCACTGCATAATCATCTTTTCTAAAAACATTTTGAATTAAGACATCAATAGCATCTTCAAATAGATCACAACTGGCAGTAAAAAAATCATAAGCCGTTTGTGCTTCAGAAAGCGTTTCTACAATATCTATATCAAATTTTAATCGTTCAAATTTTGGCATAATTTTTCTAATGGAATAAAAAATGCCACAAAAAGTGGCACTTAAATTAACAGGCTATTTTAAGCTTTGGTAAGCTTGCTCAACTAGTTTAACAGTTTCACTGCCAACAGCCAGACCAGAATAATGCGCCAATGTTTCCGCCAACCCCTTTTCAGCAAACATCGCTTGTAACTCAACGGCTTGCGGATCTTCATCGTTTTTATATAAAAATGCCGCTGCGATACCTTTAATTAAATGCGCGTTAGGTAAACCATACTCTAAGGTGCCATTTAGCGGCTTAATTAAACGATCATTTGCACTTAATTTACGGATTGGCTGACGACCAACACGATCCACCTCATCACGTAAATAAGGGTTAGCAAAACGTCCTAATATTTTTTGAATATAAGCAGCGTGGGCTTCGTGTTCAAAGCCATAGCGGCGTATTAATACTTCACCACTTTCCTGCATAGCAGCAGTTACATCGGCGCGGATGGCATCATCTTCAATTGATTCTTTAATGGTCTCATGACCGGCAAGTACGCCTAAATAGGCAGTGATCAGATGCCCGGTGTTAAGCGTAAATAATTTACGTTCAACAAATGCCATTAAATTATCAGTGCATTCCATCCCCTTAATAGTTGGAATTTCCCCTTTAAACTGTGTTTGATCAACAATCCACTCGCTAAAAGTTTCCACGGTTACCGCCAACGGATCCGTTTCACCCGCTGCTGCAGGCGGCACAATACGGTCAACAGCACAATCAACAAAACCAATGGTCAGGTCAGATTTAACATGCAAAGACTCGGGCAGATATTTAAAGACTTCCGCTTTTAACTGGCTAGTACCACGGACCATATTTTCACATGCAATAATATTTAATGGTGAATTGTTGCCATTACTTATACGCAGCTCAATCGCATCAGCGATTGTTTTTGCAATAATATTCAATACGGTAGGGCCTACCGCTGTGGTCACTAAATCAGCCTCGGCAATAAGTTTAACAATATCAGGGCTAGTTGACTTAATAGCGGTAACATTCGTTACTTTTTCAACAACACACTCAGCGCCAACAACATTTACATCGTATTCATTGCGCGCTATTAGGGCATTAACAACTGTTTCATTTACATCGGCAAATGTTACTGCAATACCCGCATCCGATAAAAGTTTACCAATAAAACCACGACCAATATTACCCGCGCCAAAATGTATCGCTTTCATAATAAATATTTCCATAAATTTAAAAGAGGCTAGAAAATCTAGCCTTGAATATTTAGTCGGCTGCCTCAATCGAAGCAGCCACCTTAAGAAACGCTTAGTTAGTTAAAATTTTCAGTACATCTTCTTTATTGACTGTTGTTTTTAAACATTCTATTGCGTCTTCATCATCAAGTGCATTGGTGATGGCAGTGATAACATTAATATGTTCATCACCTTGTGCGGCAATACCAATCACCAGAATTGCAGCATCACCTTCCTCTTCACCCCATTGAATGCCTGCAGGGTACTGACAAAATACGATGCCAGTTTTTAGTACATGTTTTTTTGTTTCAATAGTACCGTGAGGAACGGCAATTGATTCACCTAAATAGGTGGATACCAATTTTTCTCTATTGAACATACCTTGTACATATTCAGGTTCGACATAGTTCAAAGCAACCAACTGCTCACCGGCAAATTTAATCGCTTCTTCCTTTGTTGCAGGCTTTAGTCCCAAGAAGATATTTTTATCGGTTAACTTCAAAGGACCTTCAGACTTTTTTGCAGCAGACGCCTGTGTATTTGCGGCAGGTGCACTGCTGGCAGATTTAAGATCTTTAACCAAACCATCATACATTGCATTATCTAAGAAATTAGTTAATGAAATATGATGTGCATTTGGTGCATGTTTACGTGCTCTGTCGGTTAAATCTTTATGGGTAACAACAATATCAACATCGCCGGGCAAATCATTGATAGCAGTATTAATAACTTCAATATTTAAATTCGCCGCTTCTACTTTTTTACGTAATAGACTTGCGCCCATCGCACTTGATCCCATGCCCGCATCACAAGCAACAATGATTTTTTTAACAGCAGACATATCTAGTTGAGCATTTGCTGTCACTTGACCTTTAGCCCCCTGCTTCATGTCGCGCATTTGGTTTGCCGCTTCTTCTAGTGCATCTTCATCACCTTCAACATTTTTTTGTGTTTTCATCAATATGGAAGCCACAACAAAAGAAACAGCAGTAGCAGCAGCAACAGATAGAAGAATACCAACGTATGCGCCCTTAGGCGTCATGGCTAAAACTGCAAAAATAGAGCCTGGAGATGCAGGAGAAATAAGACCTGCGTCAAACATAGTAAGCGTGAATACACCTGTCATACCACCGGCAATAACCGCTAAGATAAGGCGAGGATTCATCAGTACATATGGGAAGTAAATTTCATGGATACCACCGAAAAAGTGGATGATGACAGCACCCGGAGCGGTTTCTTTTGCAGAGCCTTTACCAAATACCATGTAAGCTAACAAAAGACCTAAACCAGGACCCGGATTTGCTTCAATTAAGAAGAAAATAGATTGGCCAAGAGACTCGGACTGAGCAATACCCAGAGGAGTGAATATGCCATGGTTAATCGCATTGTTTAGGAATAAAATCTTAGCGGGTTCAACAAATATAGAGGTTAAAGGCAGTAAGTTATTAGCAACTAAAACATCAACACCAGCAGCAAGGCCTGTAGATAAAAGTTTAACCGCAGGGCCAATAACGAGGTAAGCAACAATCGCCAGAAGCATACCAATAATACCGGATGAAAAGTTGTTAACCAACATTTCAAACCCGCTTTTTATTTTACCGTGTATTGCCGCATCAAATTTCTTAATTGCTAGGCCACCTAATGGACCAACAATCATCGCACCCATAAACATTGGAATATCCGTACCAACGATTACACCCATTGTCGCGATTGCACCAACAACCGCACCGCGATCTCCGCCAATAACCTTACCACCGGTATAACCAATTAGCAGTGGCAGCATGAATTTAATCATCGGTCCAACCATGGTGGCTAATGTTTCGTTTGGAATCCATCCTGTTGGAATAAATAGAGCCGTTATTAAGCCCCAGGCGATAAAAGCGCCAATATTTGGCATGACCATATTGGATAGTAATCGACCAAAGTTTTGCACTCTAATCTTAGCATTTGATGAAACCATAATTTACTCCGTGTGTTTTAATTCCCTAAATAGGAAATGGTTTATTGTTAAGTGTTCGGAACTAAAACTACCACAACATTTTGAATTTCGCACAGCTCTGAAAATATATGAGATACTGACCACGAAAACGCAACAAGCAAGGCAAAACAGAGCGATTTAGATCACAGTATAAAGTGTAACTTTAAGACAAAACAGGCAAGACAAGTCATAACGGAGCAACTAGCAGTGACCTGGGTCACGGTTATCGATATATTTATTTAAACACGTTAGCGATCCAGATCACACAAACAAGAGAAACAAGAAAAACGTAGCGGTTGACAAGCAACAATATCCATTTTAACTTAATGTGAAATAACGTTCACTTTGAAATCACGCCAGCATGTAATTTAATTACATGTCAGATTACAAAAAAATGACGCAGATACCGCGGTAATGAAGAAATGGAATTTACCTATAGTGATCCGCCCATAAACAGGGGGGGGTCGGTAAATTTTCATCTTTGCTTGCCCTATCCTGCAAAAATACTGATAACATCCATTAAAAAGTTATTATTCTCAATTGGAGTTGTATTATGAAAGTTGCAATGTTCAGTACGCGTAGTTATGACATTAACCATTTCGATCCCCTTATTAACCAACAAGATACTCAAATAAAATATTTTGATACTCAACTAAATATCCATACCTGTCAGCTGGCACAGGGTTATGATGCTGTTTGTGCATTTGTTAACGACGATTTATCCGCACCTGTATTAACTGAACTTGCCAGACTAGGTATTAAAGTTATCGTCATGCGCTGCGCAGGCTTTAACAATGTAGATATCTACACCAGCAAACAGCTCGGCTTAACGGTAATGCGAGTCCCTGCTTATTCTCCCGAAGCTGTTGCCGAACATGCTATCGCATTAATGATGACCCTTAATCGCCGCATTCATAAATCATATCAGCGTACTCGTGATGCTAACTTCTCATTGCAGGGGTTAGTCGGCTTTAATATGCATGGTAAAACAGTGGGTATTATTGGTACGGGTAAAATCGGTATTGCAACAATGCGCATTTTAAAAGGATTTGGCTGTAAGTTATTAGCATTCGACCCTTACCCTTCACAGCAAGCTATCGAGCTGGGCGCTGAATATGTTTCAGCCGATAATTTGTTTGCACAAAGCGATATTATCAGCCTGCATTGCCCGCTAACCAACGATAATCATCACCTGCTTAACAATGACTCATTTGCAAAAATGAAAGATGGCGTGATGATTATTAATACCAGTCGCGGTGCACTGCTCAATGCCACCGACGCGATTGTAGCCTTAAAAGCAGGAAAAATCGGTGCATTAGGGCTGGATGTATATGAAGAGGAAGACTCACTCTTCTTTGGCGATCATTCAGATGAGATTATCGGTGATGATGTGTTCCGCCGTTTATCAGCCTGCCATAATGTAATATTTACCGGTCATCAGGCATTTTTAACAAAAGAAGCGCTAACCAGCATAGCTGAAACCACATTAGGTAACTTGCAAAGTTTTGCTGCAGGCAGCCCTAATGGCAATGAAGTAAATTAAAGCCGCGTTAAGCTGAAAAATAACGCCACTTAACGGTGGCGTTTTTGTTATTAGCCACAGCCCTGTAATTTTTGACAGACAGCTTCCGCTAATTGATGACTGCTGAGATTGCGCTCTATCACCGACTGCTTTAACTTGCCAGATTGAACCACACTTATCCAATCATCAATCATGCCGGCAAATCCTTTTGCCGTTAGCATAGGCGTCCAATCTTCAAGCTGGATAATCGACGTTTGCTTATCCTGCAAAAATTTCCCCGAGGTGAACGAATCAAACTCATACGCACGGTTTTCAAAACTAGCCGACACTCGCTCACAGGTTGTGCCGTATAAACGGTTCATGGACGCATGCAGCAGTGTATTACCCTGTTGCCACTGAAGATCTAATCGCGCTAACTGAGCGCCTTTAAACTGGCTAGTCAGATGGACATTTTCCAGATTGTTTTTAGCACCGAGATTGACACTGTCTAACGGGTGGATAAAATCATCAAAAACAAAATTTCGTAGAGAGCCCGCCTGATTATGCCTGTGTTTTTCCCAGCGTAATGATGATAATAAAGCGTCCGAGTTACCGTGTTGAATATCACCCAAATGGCGCTGATAAAGTGGAATAAAACGGCGATTAAACCCCATATACAGAGGCACCTGCCGCCTTTGTGCTAATTCATAAAGCTTTTCACAGTCAAGGCCATTATCCGCAAGGGGCTTATCAACAAAGGTCGGCAAGCCCTGCTGTAAAAAATAGGCGGCGATTTCAGGATGCGAAGCGGTACTGCTGTGGATCATCACCGCATCTATATTCGCCTTGCTTAATTGCCGGTAATCTTGATAGCACTGCTTGATACGATACTGCAGAGCGAGCTTTTGCAGCGTCATATTATTGCGAGTGCAAAGAACAAGCTCTACCCCCTTTAACTGAGCAAGAATCGGTAAATAAGCCTTTTCAGCAATATCGCCAATACCAACAATCGCAATTCTCATCTGCTTACCCCTCTCTATTTGTCTGATGTTTAAAACAAATAGCTTATTACACCGAGCGCGTTATATGAAGCGATAAACAAATCTATTATCAAGCTCTGTAAATCACAAAAAGACCACCTAAAAACACAAACATCAAACTAAAAATAAAATAGCATCTAATATATATCATAGTATGAAACCGCAGCTCCCTTAAACCGTTAAAAGGATATTACAATGAACGATAATGAACCAAATTCATCTGCAACTATCAATCGACGTGATTTTTTGAAAAACACGACAGGCTTAGCATTAGCAAGTGTTGGCAGTGTTATGTTCAGCGGCGCTGCACAGGCACAGGAAAGCAGCCAAAGTTGGCATCATTTACAGAATACAAAAAATGACAGGGAGCTTTGGAAAAAAGTGCGTCACGAGTTTATTCTCGACAAAAAAAGCGTGTATATGAATATAGGCACAACGGGGTCTATGCCTAAAGGTGTACTCCACGAATATAATATAAACAATAAAATTGTTGCCGCCAGTCCATGGGATATGCAGGAAAAGTTCGCTAACTGGCCTTATCTCTCAGAAATGGTAAACACAATCGCTCCTGGTTTTGGCGCTGATAATCATGAGATTGTGTTAAGCCGTAATACGACGGACGGCATGTGCACTATTATCAACGGCCTGCATTTTCAAGAAGGGGATGTTATTCTCACCACTCATCATGAACATGTGGCCGCCAATTCTCCCCTCAATGTGGTCACAAAACGTTATGGTGTTGAAGTCGTTTATCTGGAAATTCCTGTTTATACCGGCAATGAGCCGATCAGCGAGCAAGATTTTGTAGATGTTTTCGCAGAGGCCGTAGCGGATTATGGAGACCGCATCCGCTTAATCACTTTTTCCCATATTACCTACAAAACGGGTACGGCCTTGCCCGCCAAACGTATCTGCCAAGAGGTGGCCATTCCCAATAAGATCCCGACATTAATTGACGGGGCGCATACGATCGGGATGTTTAATCTCGATTTTCATGATATCGGCTGTGATTTCTATGCTGGCTCAGGCCACAAATGGCAGTGCGGCGCGGGTGCCACCGGCATTTTATATGTTCGTGATAATGCAAAACGCTTGCATGAATACTGGCCCGACCGGGAAAACCCACTGTGGTTTATTAACTCATCGCTAGCGCAAGTACCCGATCTCGGCACTCAGCTGCAGCTGCAATATATTGGCAATGATAACTATCCGGCAAAACAAGCATTAGCCGATGCCTGTCAAATGTGGGATCTGCTTGGTCGAGACATTATTGAAACGCGCGTATTAGCATTAAGTCGACTATGCAAAGAGTTGCTTGAAGAGAGCTTCCCCTCCGCTCATATTTACTCGCCGAATATTCCCGAGTTAGCAAGTGGACTGACCACCTTCAACCCGTTTTTTGATCCACAGGATTTAGATCTATTAACCATTTTCCGCGACCGTTTGCGTGAAGAATATGGCTATATTATCCGCACCACAGATTTTAAAGTGAAAGTAACGGATCTCGTCGATACCCATGCATTGCGTATTTCAACTCATCTATTCCATAATGAGCAAGATATAATCGGCCTCGTTGCAGCGATGCAGCACCTCCACCAAGTGATGTTGTAGACAATAGTCCAACCCAAATGCTTTGGGTTGGACTTATCCCTTTGCCTCTGTGATTTAACAGTTGGAGATAAAATAAAACTCACAACGGATCATTATTTAATCATTTATCCACTATGCTGATATGTACTTAATAAGTTTTACCAAATAACAGCTAGTGCGCAGATTACTTGAATAATGTGCTAATACTTATAATATAAATTTAATAACATACTTTTTTATTGCTTATATCATATGATTTCCGAGAGCTTATCAAGCAACAATATTTACCTGAAATGCTTGGAGGTATTAAAAATGAGACTTTTTCTACAGCTAGCCTTATCTCTTACTCTGATTTTTTCAGCAGGACAGGTAAGCGCACGCGATCTTCCCGAAATAAAAAAATCCGGTGTACTGCGTCATATCGGTGTACCTTATGCAAATTTTGTCAACCTCTATTCTGAAGGTGGTAAACAGATACAAGGCGGGCTAGATGTTGAACTGATACAAGGTTTTGCTGCTCACCTCGGCCTTAAATATCAGTTTGTAAGTGCGCAATGGAGTACAGTATTCGGTTTATTAAACGGCCGAAATGCACAATATATAAACAACCAGATAGTCTGGGGGGAGGAAGTCGCTATTGAGGGCGATATTCTTGCCAATGGCGCAACAATTCTCGAGTGGCGCAAAGAAGTGGTTGATTTTTCCGACGCCTACTTCCCGTCCGCTGTTTGGTTAATCGCGCGAACAGATTCCCAACTCCAGCCGATCATCCCCAGCGGTCAGATCAATGAAGATATCCGCCAAGTCAAAGCGATGCTCAAAGGACATGATGTATTGGCGATGAAGCAGTCTTGTCTCGATCCCGATTTATACAATATGGAATTAACCGACGCCAACATCATTCTGCCAACGAGAGAGCGTAAATTAAATGAAATGGTTCCCGCCATTATTAATAACGATGCAGAAAGTACCCTACTCGATGTTCCCGATGCGCTGATAGCACTACAGAAATGGTCGGATGAAATAAAAGTGATCGGCCCGATCTCTCCTGCACAGCAGATGGCGATTGGGTTTCGTAAAGATTCCCCACAACTGCGGGCCGCTTTTAATGCTTATCTAAAAAAAATCCGCGCAGATGGCAGCTACAATATAATGGTAGAAAAATATTACCCGTCTGTATTCCATTTTTACGGCAACTTCTTTTCTCCAGCAACAGAAGAAATTTAAAAAGATGTACTTAAGAAAATACTACAGTAATAAAGCAGTCATTATTTTTGCGGGTATTATACTCGCGGGTTATCTACTTTTAATTCTAGGGGTGACCAATGTTGGCCAGAGCAGACTGAAAGAGTCCCAACAGAACGAACTGCATCTTAAAGTCACTCAATATGTGAATAGCCTAAGCTATTTCTTTGCGGTTACGCAAAACGATATTTATGTCCTGTGCAACGATAAAACCATGGCCACTTTTTTCGCTAACCGCAGTGCCGGTATGTCGATGGAATATGGATTGGGCGCCAGTCTGTTTAACTTGAAAAAATTGATTAACCAACTTGCCCGCAGCAGCATGGTTGATGCTACTCCTGTTTATAAGCGAATAATGCTGGTGGATTTAACCGCAGCGATTATTACCGACAGCACCCCACAATTGGCAGCTGAACTCAGTAAAATTCCATTTGAGGAGATGAAAAACAGAGACGCGCAAATCATAGTAACTAACGATCAGGGTGTCTTTAAGATAAAGATATTAAGAACTATTTATCAACAAAAAAAAGCGGTGGCTTTATTAATTGCAGATATCAATACCAACTTGATCATTCAGCAACTCACTGCGCAGGAGCATGCCCAGAGCCCAAGCCGCCTGCAACTTAGCACCCCAAACGGCGATATTCCTGTTTGGAATTCATTAAAACCGACATTACTGTCTATGTCACCAGAAGCGGGAAATGGGTCACGAAATAACCTTTATATTGAAAAACAGGTAAACGGCACCCCTTTTAAACTGATGAGTTGGTTCTCTCCCGTCAATGAGCAGGATATCTTCACCTCAGGTTGGTTGATTGTTGCTATTTCAGTACTGGCCATTCCCGTTATGCTGGGCCTTTATTATCTGATACGCGTCGAGCGCAGCAATGCGATTCTGCAAACGCAGATAGCGCTATCCTCAAAGCAACAAAGCGAATTGTCTCATCATAATTATCTGCTGGAAACTGAAATAAAAAAACGTAAGAGATCGGAAAAGAAACTGGCCTATCAAGCAACCCATGATGAACTTACCGGATTAGCCAACCGAAACTATATCTATGAGAGCCTTAACCTCTTTATTCACCACTCACAAAGAGATAAAACCCAGGTACTGGTGATGTTTATTGATCTGGATAATTTCAAACAGATTAATGACACGGCAGGTCATATTGCAGGAGATCAAGTCCTCAAAGAGACCAGCGCCCGCCTGATTAATGCGGTACGCAGCACCGATACAATTGCACGCTTGGGAGGCGATGAGTTTTTACTGATTATCCCGGATCTGCTCAGCAGTAAAGATGCAGAAATGCTTGCCGTAAAAATTCTCGCTCTTTTTGAAAAACCTTTTACAGCCACTAACCAAGAGTTTTTTATAACAACCAGTATAGGGATGGCCATCTACCCGCACGATGGCGATGATCCCGACAGTCTGCTTAAAAATGCCGATATGGCACTCTATCGCGTCAAAGATGCGGGTCGGAATAGTTTTACCTTTTACGATCCAACCATGAATGATGCAATGCTGCGCACTCTCTCTTTAACCAACCGCTTACGCCTGGCTATCAGCAATAATGAAATTGAAATGTACTATCAGCCGATCATCGACTTAAAGAGCCGTAAAATTATCGCTGCCGAAGCGCTGATGCGCTGGCATGACCAGCAGTTAGGTTTTGTTTCACCAGAGGAGTTTATCCCGCTCGCTGAAAAAAATGGACTGATCCTACAACTGGGTGAGTTTGCACTTGAGCAGGCATGTTCGCAAACAGCCGAGTGGCAATCAATTTATCCTATGCATATTGCCGTAAACTTCTCAACGATCCAGTTTCGCGACTGCGCTGGATTACAAAGTAAGATCGAAGCTGTATTGGCGAAAAGCGGATTGCCTGCAGATAAACTCGATGTAGAGGTTACCGAAAGCCTGCTCGCAAGCAACAACCGTGAACTTACAGAGATGCTGAATCGACTCACTGAACTGGGTATTGAGCTTTCTATCGATGATTTCGGCACAGGCTACTCCGCGTTAAGTTATCTGCAACAGTTTCCATTTTCTAAACTAAAAATCGACCGCGCGTTTGTTCGTGATTTGGAAACCAATCCCGCCGATCTCTCTTTAGTCTCGGCAATCCTGGCCATGGCAAAAGCATTGCAGTTAAAAGTGGTTGCGGAAGGGATAGAAGATAGTTATCAGGCTGATTTATTAGAAAAAATGCACTGTGAATATGGTCAGGGATTCCTATTTAGCCCCGCTGTGCCGGCTACTGAGTTTGGCCAACTCCTGATTCAAGACAGAGTAAAAAAACGCTCTCAGCAATATGACGACAAGGATCCGCTAAGCACTGACGACTTACTATCACCAATAATTTAAAAACAGTATTTGCACAGTATAAAATCCCCTTTCGGGCGCAGCCCTTAGTGCAAAACAGAAAAATCGATCAAATCTCCCTCTAAAAACCAATTTTGACAAAAACTTTACTTAATAAAAAAATAAAAAGGCATCTAGAACATTGTTATTTTATTTCGTTAGTCTAATATTTGCGCGAAATTAATTAGAAGAGGTTATTTACATGTCTGACAAAGTATTTATCACCGCCCAACAACTGCTTGAAGACTCATTCCGTCTTGCGGCGCAAGTATATGAAAGCGGTTTTCGTCCACAATTTATTGTCGGCATCTGGCGCGGGGGCGCACCGATTGGTATCGCTGTGCAAGAATATTTTGATTACAAAAAAGTAGAAACAGACCATATTGCGGTGCGCACCTCCTCTTATTACGGCATTGGTAAACAGAGCAAAACCATTAAAGTACATGGCCTACATTATATTATCGAAAACGCCAATGCAGATGATGGTCTGTTAATTGTTGACGACGTATTCGATTCAGGTCGCAGTGTTGTCGCATTAAAAGCAAAACTGACCGAACAGATGCGTTTGAATATGCCGACAGATGTGCGCATTGCCACCCCATATTACAAACCTAAAAATAAAGCGGTTGATCTGCTCCCGGATTATTTTATTCATGAATCTGAAGAGTGGTTAGTATTCCCGCATGAAGTTTCAGGTTTATCAATTGCAGAGATTACTGAAGGTAAAGAAGACTTTAAAAACATTAAAGATCTTTTCCGCGATTAATCTTTGCTTGCAAACGCATTAAAAAGGAGACTAAAAAGTCTCCTTTTTTGTTTCTGTCGTTGAGTTCTCAATTATAAACTCAGTGGTTTTCTGTAAAAGATCCCGATAGAAGTTGAAAAACTGCTGCGCTAACAAGCTGTGATCAAACTCCTTGCAATGCTTCGCGTGCTCCAAATGGCGCAACTGCTCAGAAAACAGACCCCTTCCTGTGCGCAAACACCCAACCTACAAT
This sequence comes from Psychromonas sp., assembly GCF_047632995.1. Taxonomy (GTDB): domain Bacteria; phylum Pseudomonadota; class Gammaproteobacteria; order Enterobacterales; family Psychromonadaceae; genus Psychromonas. Next base: position 1,543 of record NZ_JBLIEK010000030.1, on the reverse strand, counting down.
CACAGTTCAATTTACAGTTGTACTTTTTATATGGTGATATAAAGTATAATAATCTCTTTTATATCTTCAAAAAAATAAAAGGGAAGAGAGTTATTTTGCTGTTTTAAGCGTTATAAATAGAGAATGAAATTTTAGGAAGAATTCATGAAAAAGAAAGATAATATGCCGATGTGGGTCCATTGGGCTCTGTTGGGAATAAACACACGAAAAGTAGCAATGATATTTTTTACTGCTTCTTCTATTTTGTCATTGATTGCTATCGCAGCGGGCATAATAATCGAAGATTACTCCCTCGCTACACTTTTATTCGTGCCTTTATGGTACTGGATATCCATTAAATGGGTAGATCTCTATTCATCATGGCAGGCAGCTGAAATTTAACAGAGCGCCCAGCCTCAATTCTTAAAGTTGAATTTTAGAAAATTCAACTTGTTGCTCTGTCAGAGCATAAACGTCGACATGCTCTTTTTTAAACTCGCAGATGGTCAGATGCGGACTAGGCCCCATTGCGCTTGGTCGGTGTCCGCAACCAGTATCAATAAATAACTGCCTGCCTTTTAGTAACGGTTTAGTCAAAGGTGTATGCCCGGAAACAATAAAATCAATACCTGCAACCGACCGTACCTTGTCACTGCTTAAACAGTCTCGACTCCAAAGTAGCTCATAAAGCGTGTTACGGTTAAGAGAGCTCTCCTTGAGCGGCCAGTTTGCAAGTGGATATTGAGCGTGAATAACCCCAACTTTACCCGCTAATGTCTCAACAGTTAATGTGAGAGAAAACTTTTCCTCAATAATTTTTTTAGCCAGATGGCGCTCCTGTGGATGCAAATATTCCCACCATTCACCTCCATTTAGGTACCAACCTATTTTTTTATTGATGTCGTTATCTTCGCACTCAATTAAAAATTGCTCATGGTTACCAAGAACAGGAATAAACCAATTTTCTTGTGCTAAAAGAAGACACTGAAAAGGCTCTTCTCCCCGGTCAATCAGATCGCCAACGGAAAATAACCTGTCGTTATCAAAATCAAAGTTTATCTTCTGTAGCGCTTGCCTCAGCAGTGCATACTTACCATGCAGATCACCGACAAAATAATCGCGACCAATGCGGTTGGCCGGATAATAACGATGAGGCGTTAACCTGTTGATAATTTGCGCGGTCATGATTTGTCACTAAGCTGATCGTTGGCTAAGTAGTGATTCTGCAATTGATACATACGTATCGCATCACAGTATTTCCCATTAATGAAAAACTGCTGCACTAAACGCCCCTCTTCAATAAAACCCGATTGTTGGTAGAGGTGAATAGCTTTGCTGTTGTCTTGGGAAACCAGTAAATAAACTTTGTGAAGATTTAAGATGGTAAAAGCATAATCAAGCGCTTTATTGATAAGCGCCCGCGCATAATTTTTACCTTGAAATTGGGGCGCAATAATTATCTGGAATTCAGCATTTCTGTGAATATAATTAATCTCTATTAATTCAACAAGACCGATAGATTCATTGTCTTTATTTGTGCCGATAAAGCGGCGCTCGATATTGT
>NZ_JBLIEK010000029.1:0-39515 GCF_047632995.1 Psychromonas sp. | reverse complement strand
GTCATGGCGGCCAATGCCATGTGATCGGCGGCGATAGAGGGAAACCATACATTGGCGATAATCAGTGCTAACCAAGCCCCTGAAGACGTGCCGAGTGTGAGTGGAGACGTTAAGGGGTTTTGTGTCAGTTGCTGCATTAAAGAGCCGACTAAACCTAACATTGCTCCGATAATAACGGCCATGATTAAGCGCGGTAACTGTGCGTAAACGAAATTAAATTCAACGAATGCTTGTGGTTCAATTGCGTAAACTAATGACCACTGTTGCAGCAAGGTAAGTGGTGTGCCTATCTGAATATCTGCAAGGGCAGTTATTATCAGTGCAGAAAAAAGTAATGCTAATTTTAATCGGGTTAATGTCATATTGGTTTCATAAGTGGATGATGAATAGAATTTGCAACATAGGGAATAAGTTTTATTGAGGTTTTATTTCCAATAAACTTTGCGTGATCGATTCTGCAATGTATTGAATAGACATGGCACCGCCGTAATTCCAAACCGGTTGTGCTTGATTAACGTGGCCATTACGAACAAAAGGCAGCGCTTTCCATAACATAGATTTGTCTAGTTTATTTTGCTGATCAATGGCATCAAAATAGATGACATAACCCTTACTGACATATTGCAGTTCGGTTAGGCGTTTTTGCACTATTCCCCATTTTTTTGCAGCTTGCGGACGCTCAACTGTGAGCCCGAGTTGCTTTATGGCATAGGCTGTGGTGGATTGGTTTGTGTAAAGGTAAATGGTGGTTTGGCTAGCAAAACGTATCGCAACTACACTTGGCAAGTGACCGTTATAGGCGTCATTCAGCTGTTGTTTCAATTCCCTAAAACGTTCTTTCATGTCATTTAGTTTTTGCTCTGCACGTGTTGATTTGCCGACCACACCCGCAATATTTTTAAAATTTTCGATTGCTGCTGCTGCGCTGTCTTGATCTGCATTGTAGGTTTCATAATAAAGAACGGGTGCAATCGTTTGTAGGCGAACCATAAGATCCTTTTGTGGCGAAGCAATTAAAATTAAATCCGGTTTAAGGCTGGCAAGTTTTTCAAGGTTTGGCTCTGTTCGAGTCCCCACATCCTGCACCGCATCTGGAATCGCAGGTTTTACAACCCAGGTCTGATAATCTTTGATATTTGCCACTGCAAGAGGCGTTACACCAAGCTCTAGCAGCTGCTCTGCGAGATCCCAGTTTAACGCCACAATGCGGGTTGGCGTTTGTGCTAAAACGTGCTCACCTAGGCTATCTTTTACTCTGATATTTGCTTGGCTTGTGGCACTGAAAAGTAGGCTGCAAAGCATCAGCCAAGAATAAGGGAAAGTACTCATATTATTATCTCTATCAGTCGGATCTCTTTTTTGCAGTGGCTATTTAACCACTGCAATTTTTTGCCAAGCTTGCGTTGGGTGAGCAATTAATTTGATCTCTGTTTGGTATAAAGCCGATAGCCGCTGCTCATCAAGCAAAAGCGCGGTCTCCCCCGTGAACGCAATTTTGCCTTGTTTTAGCGCCACTATATGGGTGGCATAACGCAGCGCTAAATTAAGATCATGCAAGATGACAAGGATCCCGCAGTCTTTTTGCTGATTCAGTTCTTTTAATAAATTCATTAAATGGTACTGATGGTGAATATCCAGCGCAGAGGTGGGTTCATCAAGAATTAACACCGGAGACTGTTGCGCAAGTAACATCGCCACCCATGCGCGTTGCCGCTCACCACCTGAGAGTTTATCGGCAAAGTTATCGGCATACTGAAGCACCCCGGTTTTTTGCATCGCGCGGTGAATAATTTGTTGGTCATTGCTTTGCCAGCGGCCAAATACACCAAGCCAAGGGAAACGACCTAACTTTACCAACTCTTGTACTGTGAGCCCTGCTACATCCGGCAATTTTTGCGGTAAGAAAGCGATTTTTCTGGCTAATTGCTGCGCAGAGAGAAGTCTAATATCGCTGCCATTGAGCGTCACTGAACCTGAATCGGCTTGCATTTGACCTGACAATAAATTCACTAATGTAGACTTACCACTGCCGTTATGGCCGAGTATCACAGTGAATCCATCACTTGGAATAGAGAGCTTTTCCACCGTTAAAATATGTCTATTATCGTGCTGTATTGTAATTTTTTCTAGCTCAAACATACCTGTAACCCATTGATAATATGAATGAAGTGAATAACGAGCAAGCATCATTCACTATCAGGTTATAAACTACCAAGTGTAATTTATCGTTGCTACTGCACTCATACCTTCGCCGTAGTAGCAATAATAATCGCAGCTGGCTATAAACTCTTTGTCAGTTAAGTTGGTCACATTAACTTGCGCGCGCCATTGCTTATTAATGTCATAACGGGCCATCGCATCAAACAAAGTGTAACTCGGCACCTTTAAATCACTGCTTGCTGGGTTATCTACACTTTCACCATTAAAGCGGGCGCCTGCTCCGACAATAAAACCTGGGATGCCGTTATCTGTAAAATCAAATTCTAACCATGAGGATGCCATGTGACGGGGGATGATCCCTGCTTGTTGTTTTGTACCATTGCCATAAGTCTCATCGGTGCGGGCATCTGTAAATGTGTAGTTCGCACGCAGTAATAAAGCCTGTGTAAGATTAGTAAGCAAATCGAGTTCTAAACCTTGGGAGGTGAGCTTACCCGTTTGAGTTTGAACATAGTTAGCGGGATTTGTGACGAGCGCATTATTTTGACTGATAGAAAACAATGCTAAGTTTATGTAACCATTGACAAAACTGGGTTCATATTTTACTCCGATTTCAGTTTGCTTACCTACGAGAGGTTTATAGGTTGAGCCCGTTGCCGGATCAATCGAAGCGATCATTTCAAACGATTCGGAATAACTGGCATAAGGTGAAAGACCGTTATCACTTAGGTACATTACGCCGGCATTTAGGGAAAAGTGTGATTCATTGCTTTTTTCCTGAGTAGAAGAGCCTGTTACTGGCTTATTTTCATTTTCTAAATCAACCCAATCGTAGCGTCCTCCAAGCTTCATTATCCATTTATCATCAAGTTTCACTTGTTGCTGTGCATACAAGCCTAATTGACTTTTGTTGATTTCCACACTAGGGAGGATACTTGAATCTACCGCAGTATAATTACCATAAACGGGATTAAATGCACTGATTCCGCCAGTCAGTGTTCCATAGTCATCAAGTTCTTTACTTTTATTATTAAAGCGCTGTAATTCAACCCCTATTAACAATGTATTTTCACTGCGGGCAGCGCGCCATTCTGCGATGACTTGGTTATCCAGTGTAAAGCTCTTGGTGGTACCATCTCGATAGACTAAACCTCGAAATAAATCTGCACTGGTCGAGTTTGGAAACACATAGGTACTGCGTAATAATAAATCGGTTTGCGCGTAACGTGCTTTCTGTTTGAAAGTCCATGTATCATCAAAATAGTGATCTAACTCATAGGCGATAGAATACTGATCACTTTCATTGGTATCATAATCGGGCTCACCGAGATTGCTGCTGGGATCAATTTGACCTTCTGCTGTCTCAATCAAGGTGCCGTAAGCGGGGAAAAAACCGTTGGTAGGAACACCATCACTGCGTTTAACGGACGCTAAAATAGTAAATTTTGTATCGGAGTTAAGATCAATCGCTAGGCTGGGCGCTAAATAATAACCTTGATTATAGCTGTCGTTAAGCATCCCATCACGTTCACTCATAGTACCAACAAAGCGCAAACGAATATCTCCTTCATCATCAACCAATCTGTTTACATCAATACCCAGTTGTTTTAGACCGCGCGTGCCTACTTGAAGCTGGATATTACCACTTTCGTTATAATTAGGTTTTTTTGATAGTGCATTCACCACACCGCCGGCGGGTGCTTCGCCATATAAAATAGCTGCCGGTCCTTTCAATATTTCAATACGCTCTAAACCATACGGCTCCACTATCCAATTGTAGTAACCCGTGTTGTATAGACGATTGCCATCTAAATAGGTTGCGGCGTTAAACCCGCGGATTTTAAACCAGTCGTTATCGTTGTCAGAGCCATAGGGTTGAGATACCACACCCGCTTGATATCGAACTGCTTCATCAAGTTTACTGGGTTGTTGAATTTCAAGCTGCTGTGTGTCAATAACCGAGACACTGCGTGTAGATTCAGGCAAAGGTGTTGCTAATTTAAGCGCAGAGGCGGTGACAATAAGGGTATCAATTTTTTTTGTGTCGGCTGCTTCTTCTGCAAAAGTAAAAGAGGGCATAGCCAGTGCAATAAGGCTCAGGCTAAAAGGTATGCAGAAAGCCATTTTAGGTAAATAGGAACAGTGCTTTAGCTCGGCGCTGATCAGATGATGTGCTGTGGTTGACATAATAGATACTCTTTATTAAATGCGGACGGTAATCATTATCATCTATATTATTGATTATATATTTGAATTGAAAGCTATATTTATTATTTTTAAAATCGATTTGCCATTTAAATGATCTACATCAAGTTTAGATTGTAAATCTGATTGATTATCATTACCATTGCGACTTGTGATTTTTGTTGATTCAGCAAGCCTATTTCCACCCTCATTTTTGCGTCGATTGGAGCCCTTTTTTATGTATAAATTTTTTGAAAGTTTGACCCAGCCATTTCCCAAAGAAACACCACAGCAGCCACCTGACACACTGGTCGCTTTCTGTTTGCATTATTCCAAAGGTTTTAAATTACCCTTATTGGCGATGTCGGTTTTAAGTGGATTGGTCGCCATTGTTGAAGTGTTGTTACTTGGGTTTTTGGGAAAACTGGTCGACATGCTTTCTCGCCATACGCCTGAAACCTTCTGGGCAGAAGAAAGTGGTGTGCTGATCGCTATGGCCGTATTAGTGATTGTCATTATTCCTATTTTAGCATTCACTCACTCCATGCTGATGCATCAATCCTTATTAGGCAACTATCCGATGTCAATCCGTTGGCTTACTCATCGCCACTTATTGCGTCAAAGCGTGTCATTCTATCAAGATGATTTCGCGGGTCGTATTGCAACAAAAGTAATGCAAACATCAATCGCTGTACGTGAAACCATGATGAAATTGGTCGATGTATTGGTGTATATCAGCGTCTATTTTACGGCGATGATCGTCATGATGGGCAGTTCAGATATTATTTTAATGATCCCGCTCTTAGTGTGGTTATGTATCTATATCGTAATTCAGTTTTATTTTGTACCACGAATGAAAAAAATAGCGACAAAGCAAGCGGATGCACGTTCAACTATGACTGGACGCATCGTTGATAGCTATACAAACATCAATACGGTTAAATTATTCTCACATAGCAAGCGTGAAACAGAATATGCAGAAAAGGGGATGCAGGGCTTTTTGCAAACGGTTTATGCGCAAATGCGTTTAGCGACTTGTTTTACACTCAGTGTCGATCTGATCAATTATTTGCTGTTATTTGCCACGGCAACGCTTTCTATCCTGTTATGGATGGACACAGCGGTAACTGTCGGGGTTATTACTGTTGCGATTAGTGTTGCTCTGCGAGTTCAAGGCATGTCTAAGTGGGTGATGTGGGAAATAAGCGCATTATTTGAAAACATCGGTACAGTCATCGATGGCATGGCAACTTTATCCAGGCCGGTTGCTATCTGCGATGCGCCTAATTCTCCTGAACTGCGCGTTACCCTAGGGACGATTGAGTTTACTAACGTCAATTTTAATTACGGTGCGGCAGGAAAATCTATCATTGAATCATTCAATCTCTCTATTAAAGCGGGTGAGAAGGTGGGCTTAGTCGGGCGCTCTGGTGCCGGTAAATCTACGCTGGTGAATCTATTAATGCGCTTTTATGATTTACAAAACGGTCAAATTTGTATCGATGGACAAAATATTTCTCACGTACAGCAAGATTCATTACGCGGCAAGATAGGGATGATAACTCAAGATACTTCGCTGTTACATCGCAGTATTCGAGAAAACATTCTGTATGGACGGCCTGATGCCACTGAGCAAGAATTGCTGTTTGCGACGAAACAGGCTCACGCACATGAATTCATTGAGGGCCTAAGTGACACATTTGGTAATCTTGGTTACGACGCACAAGTTGGCGAGCGAGGCGTTAAATTATCCGGCGGTCAACGTCAGCGCGTAGCTATTGCACGCGTCTTATTAAAAAATGCGCCGATATTAGTGATGGATGAGGCAACCTCGGCATTGGATTCTGAGGTTGAAGCTGCCATTCAAGAGAGTTTATCTGAATTGATGCAGGACAAAACAGTTATTGCGATTGCCCATAGATTGTCGACTATTGCTGCAATGGACCGTTTGATTGTCATTGATAATGGACAAATCATTGAACAAGGATCTCATCAGGATCTGATCCTGCAAAAAGGAATATACGCGCAACTTTGGGCCCATCAAACCGGTGGTTTTATTGGATCTGATGATAATGACTAAACTCTATTTATTGTGATTTCTAATTTCACTTGCAAATATATGGTTATTTATCATTCATTTTAGAACTAAGAGAGCGCTTCAATTCAAATTTCATTATTTCTCATTGGCGTTCCGCGATGCTTGAGAAATAACCTGTGCTTGCATTGCAGCCTTTCTTAATCATACCCCGCTGTTATTTTGCTAAACTGAGAATAAATTGATCTCGCGCAATTTTTTTGTAAAGCAAACATGCTATTTTGTTGCGAATGGTAATCACTCTCATTTGTATTTGATAGGTTAATTTTCATGTCGTTAAACAAGATCACTTTTATTTTAGTCGTCGCAGTCAGTTGCAATTTTTTGTCATTTACAGCCAGCTCGAATTCATTGCTCAACGCTCACTCTACGGAAATAGATATCCTAGAGCAGGCCGGTACAACGCAAAAAAAAATAGATAAAAGCAGTGATAATGCCCTGCATTTAGCCACTGCAATAGAAGCGCTGGAGTCTGAATTATCGAATCTGCAAGTTTATCAAAAACACTTGCAAGATATGGTCAGCAATCAACAGCAAGAGCTGCAGGATATTGATCAGCAACTGCTTGATATTGAAGAAACTAAGAAAGGTATTATTCCGCTGATGTATGCCATGTTAGACGGCTTAGCCGGGTGGGTGGAAAATGACAAACCTATCCGTATAAAGAGTCGTCGTGAGCGTATTCAAAAGCTAAAAACAATGATCAAAGAGGCCAATATTAGCGATGCTGAAAAGTATCGCCGAATTTTGGAAGCCTATCAAATAGAACTTGATTATGGTGTAAAACTGGGTAGTTATAACGGCACAATTAATAGTGATAGTGGTGCTCGTAATGTCGAGCTACTGTATCTTGGACGTGTGGCGTTTGTTGCTCGCAGCCTAGATCAACAACTCTTTTGGACCTGGAATGTACAAAATAAGCAATGGCAAGCAGTAGATAAAGAGATAGGAATTGATATCAAAAAGGCTTTTGCTGTCGCCAATCAACAAGCCGCTGCGAGTCTTTTAGTGTTGCCGTTATCACTCAATCAGGAGATTGTAAAATGACCTGCTTGATAAAAGTAAAAGAGTTATTTGCACCTGTGCTGCTTCTCTGCTTGTTATTCGCTTGTTTTTCCGCTGCGGCGCAAACGCCCGAATCCAATGAAAAAATACTTACTGATCAATTAGTAAAAACAACCTTAGATGTAAAACGTACGGAGGCTAAACATAATCGACAAAGAGTTGCTGAATTTAGACTTAGTGAGAAACAACTTCTTGCGAAAAAAATAGCGTTAGATACACAAGTAACAGAACTACAGCAGCTAAACGATCAGCTCAGTGTGCATTTTAAAAAAAATGAGCAATTGCTGACGAGAAAAACACAGGAGTTGCATCTGGCGGCGGGCAGTCTTGGCGAACTGTTTGGCGTTGTCCGTCAGGTGGCAAAAGATCTGCAACAAGAATTTTCCAGTAGTGTGTCGGTTATTGGCGCGGATAAAGACAGTGAAATCGTTGCCAGTATCGTTGCCGCGCGCACGTTACCCTCTACCGAACAACTTACCGGACTGTGGACTGCACTGAGTAATCAAATTAAAAGCAGCGGCCAATTAAGCAATGTGGCTGTGCAATATGTTGATGGCACGGGCGTTATGTCAGACAAGCAAGTTATGCGGCTAGGCAGTATGGGTATTGTTGATGATAACGGCTATCTCAATTGGCAGGCGAGTACTCAGCAAGCGTTCGCGTATCCGGTCCAACCTCAGTCAAGTCCGACTATCTCAACCATTAATAATATGGGTGTATTCGCTATTGATCCCTCGCGCGGAAAATTGATGGCGCAATTAGGCAACACGCCAACATGGTATCAACGTATTGATCAAGCGGGTATTGTTGGCAAGATAATTATTGCTATCTTAGCGTTGGGTTTGGTGATTGGTACCTATCGAGGCAGTATTTTGTTACGCATCGAAGCTCAAATCAAAGATCAGCTCAAAACACCAGAACACGCAAACGCCAACAATCCACTTGGACGAGTATTGCGTGTTTATAAGGATGATAATCGTGCAAATATAGATGCGCTCGAACTGCGTCTGCTTGAAGCGGTTATGGATGAACAGCAGCATCTTGAGCGCGGTCTGTCTATGTTAAAGCTGCTTGCTGCTTTGGCGCCAATGTTAGGGTTACTTGGCACGGTCACTGGCATGATTGACACGTTCCAAACTATTACTCAGTTTGGAAATGCTGATCCGCGCGTTATGGCCGGGGGGATTTCTATGGCATTAATGACCACTGTGCTTGGTTTGATCACTGCCATGCCCTTGTTATTGCTGCACAACGTACTGAGTACGCAAGCTGAAAATGTACGCAGTCTTATAGAAAAACAAGGCGTTGGGTTAGTGGCTGAACGCGCTGAATCTATCCCTATTATGATATCGAAGGCTGCTTAATATGTATAGTCTGTCATTGCTTAAAACCTACCTGGGTGAACTCAATTGGGTAAACGCATTGGCCGCCTTTATGGGCAGCGGTGGTCCGGTTCTTTGGGTGCTGGCATTACTGCTGGTTATATTCTGGGTATTGGCGCTGGAGCGACTCGTGTATCTATTTTGGGTCTTTCCCAAACATCAAATAATCTGGGTTAATAAGTGGCAAGCAAGAGGCGACCAGCACTCCTGGTTTGCTCGCTCCCAGCGCGACGCTTGGTTCTCGCTGGCACGATTAGCGTTGCACCGCTATCTTAATCTGATGAAATTGTCGGTGGCATTGTGTCCAATGATTGGTTTATTGGGCACAGTGACCGGCATGATCTCAGTTTTTGATGTACTTGCCACGCAAGGAACTGCACAACCTCGGTTGATGGCCACTGGAATATCAATGGCAACACTACCAACGATGGTTGGTATGGTGGCCGCGCTGGTGGGAATGTTTATGCATTCCCGAATTGCCAAGTTAATTGAGGTGCGTGAATTACATCTTAAACGTCTAATGAGAAGCAAATAAAAGTGGATTTAATATGAGATTAGGCACGAGCAGAAAAGTACCAGAGGAAGCGCATATAGATATGACATCAATGCTTGATATCGTCTTTATTATGCTTATATTTTTTATTGTGACGAGCTCATTTGTGAGTGAATCTGGCATTGAAGTGAACCGACCAAAAGCAAGTCATGCACACAGTCAAAAAGATGCGGGAATATTTATCGCAGTGACGGATAAGAATGAAATTTATATTGATAAACGCAGGGTCGATGCAGAGCGAGTGCAAGCGGCCTTAGAGAATTTATTGCTGGAACAGCCGCAAGCCTCTTTGGTGATACAGGCCGATGCTCATGCATTTAATGGCACGGTTATAGAGGTTATGGATGCGGCAAAAGGGGCGGGTATCAGTAAAATAGCGCTGGCAACTGAACAAAAATAATATTGAAACATTACTGGCTCTATTTACTGGCTCTAAGTTGAATAAAACATGAAACGTTTACTGTGCGTATTACCCTTAGCTGTTTTTATAAGCGCTGCTATCTTTGTTTTTATGGTTTCAATGGTCGGCAATCCGCCCAAACCAGAGGCTGGCTCTATTCTCCGTTTTGATATGACCATGGTCGAGAAACAACAAGTAATACAACGGCGCAATCGTGCACTACCTGAACCTCCTAAAAAAGCACTGGCAGCTCCCTCTCCTGAGCCCCTCTCCGCTAACTCGGCTATTGAGCAACTGTCGCTGGCTATGCCAAATTTTCCCGATATAAGTATGGATAATTCACTCGTCGCCATCAATCTTGCGCCACCACAACAGAGCATCATCGGGCGTGAGCAGCAACAGATGCCCTTGTATCGAGTTGAACCTCGTTATCCGCAACATGCTCTTCAAAGGAAAATAGAAGGTTATGTGATCATGGCATTTAGCGTCGATCAGCAAGGTAAACCACAAGGGATCAAAGTCATGGAGTCAAGTCCAAACGGCATATTTGATCGCGAGGCGGCAAGGGCGCTTAAGCGTTGGAAATATTCCCCCCGTATTGGCGATGCTGGGTTGCAAGATGAGCAAAGGGTCAAATTAGAATTTAGGATCCAGCCATGATCTGCCGTTATTTATTTGCTATTTTTCTCCCTATTTGCGCATTGACTTGCTCTGCAGTGGCACTTACTCCGTCTGTGGCGAGCGGAGTGAGTCATGCCTATCAGTTACAACAAGATGACAAGTTACAGGAGGCCATTGCATTTTTAGAGTCACTTACTGCAAAGCGTAACTATGACAAGGCTTATGTTGAGCGCGTTCTTGGGGGATTTTACTGGCAAAATGAGCAAGTTAATAAAGCGTTATTATCACTGCAATTGGCGACCAATTCACAACATTTAACAGGAGAACTGCAGTTTGATACGATGCGAATGTTGGCGGATATTCAACTCACTCAAAATAAGTATCAGCAAGCAATTAAGAATTATCGGCAAGTGATTGAGCATCTCGAATCGATGCCTAGTAATGAGGCTGAAAAGTTAGCGCTATTATGGCAGCGATTAGCGCAAGCACATTATCAAAATAGTGATTGGATCTCTGTTATCAGTGCGCTAGAGAAAAACCACAGTTACACGGACAGGGTGACAACGGCCAATTTACAACTTAGGCTAGCGGCTGAAATAGCGCTACTGCGTTGGTCAGCTGCTCTAAAAAGCACTGAGCAGCTGCGCGCGCTGCAACCTGAGTCTGCTCGATGGTGGCAGCAGCTGGTGAGTTTAAATCTAAAAGCTAAACATGCTAAGCAGGCATTGGTCATTTTACAGCAGTATCAACGCATGGGATTTTTACTTAGCCAACAAGAGATAAAAACGCTGGCGCAATTATATGCTCAGCAAGGTATTCCAGAAAAAGCCGCGCAGCACTATCAAACACTTAAAGATATAGATAGTGATGCACAGCTTAAATCCTCTCAAGCCCAATATTGGCAAATGGCACATAATTGGAATAATGCAACGCAAGCATGGGCGCAGGCTGCAAAAATCGATTCTAAATATCGTTGGCAGCATATACAGATTTTGATTCAACAGAAATACTATCAACAAGGACTTGATCTGTTGTCATTGATAAAGAAAAAAGAAAGCAAACATTACTTAGCCCAAGTTCAAGCCTATTATCGCTTAGGCAATATTTCTCTGGCGTATGCTGCAGCGGCGCAAGCGCATGAAATAAATCCGAGTGCAAACAGCAAAAGTTGGTTGGAATATTTAGGGACGTTGAGGGCTGGCAAACATGAGAACCACGATTAATCTGATTACAGATAAGATAGAGATATTGTGATACACCGATTGCTAGTATTTTGCAGGCTAACATGGATTTAAGGGGCGTTATTTAATTTCACTGGCAAGGCGTTGAATCTGCATATTTTAAATGACTTGTTTGAAAAAATTCGTTATTTTAACAAAGGCTAGTCTCACTTGTGACACTATTTTCGTGTTTATGGGTTCACTGTGAAAGTGGTTCAAGTTAAACTGACTATTTTTCCTTAGTAAAAGAAGATCCATATGGCTTATATTCCAAGCAATTATAGAAGTTTAGAAAGTGATTATCGTGATAAAGCATTAAAACTTTTTCCATGGGTTTGTGGAAAGTGCGCACGTGAATTTTTGTATTCTAATTTAAAAGAGTTAACAGTTCACCATATGGACCATGACCATAGTAATAATCCGGCTGATGGCAGCAACTGGGAACTGTTATGTATCTATTGTCATGATCATGAGCATGATAAATATACGCAAGCAGATTTGTACGGTAGTACGGTAACTGCGGGTGATGATGTACAGGCAACTGCTACCTATAACCCATTTGCAGATTTGCTGGGAAAAATGAAAAAATAGTTTAAAACGAAGTTCCCAAACTTACCCTTTGCAGTAGTTTGGGCATATCGTTAAATTTCCTCACGTTTAATGGAGATAACTACACGGCGATTTTGCATTCGCCCTAATACATCTCTGTTATCTGCAACATGGTATCTTTCCCCATATCCTGCCACTTGAATTTTTTCATTATCTAAGCCTAACTGTGCAAGATAATCTTTTACTGCGGTTGCACGTTGCTCGGATAATTGTTGATTGTGATGACGCCCACCGTAACTGTCGGAATATCCTGAAACTAGAATAATACTAATATGTTCATCATACTTAATATAATCCCCAATCATTTTCAGACGTTTTTTTGAAAATGGGGTTAGGTTTATGCCGTTTTTATTATATTTAAGTATGCTGTAGGCTATATCATCAAAATTATAGGGCAGTAAATTGTCAATGCAGTTATTAAACTCATTGTAACTTTTATTGAAGTTTACCGATGAAAGGCCAACACTGGTTATCTGATTCTTGTTATACCAATCTTCAAAATAAAAGGTAGGGTATTGACCTGACTCTAATTCATTAAGCATGCGCCAGGCACTTTGACGAGTAACATAACCATCGAACTGCTGGTGGAATTTAACCGTATCTATTTTTTCTGCACTATTCCCGGGACGCCATTTTGGTGGAACTGATTTTAATGTCACCATACCTGTTTTAGGCATTGCCTGTTTACTGTGTAATTTAAAGTCGAGATTTATCTTCTTATTGGCTCTTGCTTCAAAATAGGCTTGACCGTAACGCGGAATAGGGTGCTCCAGGGTACACTGAATAGGGGTTGCACTGGATATGTACCAGAGTGAATTATCCATGGTTGCAGAGTAGCTTTTATTGGCTGCATAAGAACAATTAAAGTAGAGCAGCAGGGTGGTCAATATTATTTTTTTCATAATTCGGCTCGTTATATTAAGACGTCTATACAAATATCGGCAACGTTGTAGATTTCTTTAGCTAAATTTATACTGTTTACCTCTCTTTCTGGCATAATTGTACTTCTTTTTTTGAGCTTTGAGTAAACTATGGAAAATTTATTGGTCGCGCGTTTTCGTGGCTATTACCCTGTTATTATTGATATCGAAACCTCCGGTCTGAATTCCCAAACAGATGCAATATTAGAAATTGCAGCAATCTTTCCTGCGATGGATGAGCAAGGTTACCTCTATTGCGCAGAGAAAATTCATTTTCATGTGCAGCCTTTTGAGGGGGCAAATTTAGATCCTAAGGCGTTAGCGTTTACTGGGATTGATCCCTTCAATCCATTGCGTGGCGCTATTGACGAGCGAGATGCATTAACTGAAATATTCAAGTTAGTACGTAAGCATCAAAAAAACAATAAATGTAACCGCGCTATTTTGGTTGCACATAATGCCTCATTTGATCAAGGTTTTATTAATCAGGCGAGTTTACGTTGTAATTTAAAACGTGTTCCATTTCATCCTTTCGCTAGCTTTGATACTGCAACTATGGCCGGATTGACGTTAGGGCAAACAGTACTTGCTAAGGCCTGTGAACAAGCAAAAATCCCATATAATAATAGTGAAGCGCATTCCGCATTATATGATACCGAAGTAACGGCCCAGCTGTTTTTTTATATGGTTAATAAATGGAAGGCATTGGGAGGCTGGCCGCTCTCTTCCTAGCTGCGCTGTAACAATAGAGATATCTTGGGCTGCATTGGCAAGTGGTTTTGTATATACTCAGTTAACGTAGTTAGCTCCCTCTGCTGTCGATTAGGATGATTTTTAATGCGAGAAAATGCAAAACGACCACTAGTACAATGGATAGATATTCTTGCTAAAAAAGAGTTGCCTGCGATCACATCGGTAGCGGGGATGCTTGATAAATTTGCCAATGATGATGTTTCTTCAATTCCTCAATTGAGCAAAGCAATTTTACATGATCAAGCGCTTTCCTCCTGCGTATTAAAAGTTGTCAATAACTGTAACCGTGTTTCATATAGAAAAGTGACCACGGTTTCTCGTGCTTCAATTGTATTGGGTATTCAATCGGTTAAGAATATCTGTTTAACATCAAAAATATTGGATGGATTATTACAAAGCAAGAATCTGGGGCCAGAAGTTTATAACCGTTTGACCATCTTAATGGCAAATGCTTTTTATGCGGGGTTATTAGCAAAGATGATGGTCCCTGATTATAGTGATGATACGAAAGAAGAGGTCTACCTCGCTGCTATGTTATACCATATTGGAGAAACTTCTTTTTGGAGTAGCAGCAGTGATATGGCAGAGCAATTAATTAAAGAGGTGGGTTTACCTGCCGATGAATTTCAGCAATATTGCAATTCAGTGACGGGGATTAAATTTAAAGATCTCAGCATAGGTTTGGCTAAAACATGGCATTTAGGTGAATTATTGATTAAATCCTTAGATCAACCTGAAAGTCGGACGGTTGAGATGCGGACCATTAGCTTGGCAAATCAACTCAGCGCTGCGATTGCTTCTCCTTCTGCAAAAAAAAGTGATTTTGATCGGATCTTAAATGAGATCAGTAAAATCATGAAAGTTGATGTTAACCATTTAAAAAAGCGAATTGAAGAAACGAGAAACTTAGCGATTGAGTTACTGAGTTCATACGGTGCTTCAATATTAGAAAGACACATTAAACTATTACCTCAAGATACAGACTTTACTGATCAATTAGAAAAATCAACATTAGCACCGATATCACCAGAAAAAGCGATGTTATCCGCCCTGAAAAAATTAACAATGTTGACGAGAAAAAGCACTAATATTAACGAGTTCTTGGTTTTTGCATTGGAGCAGGCCGGGCCCATTAATGGTTTTGATCGCTGTGCATTTTGGATGTTAAGCGGTAATAAAAGTAAAGTGGAATCCAGAGCAACATACGACGGAAATGGGCAGACTGAAACTTGTCGCCGTTCAATTACAATAAATGAAAGTATGAATCTTGTTAGCCATGCTTTAGACGTTGATAACCCCGTACTTGTGAATGATATTTTCGATCTAAAATGGCGAAATTATGTCACAGTTGAAATAGAAAAATTAGTCGGTAAAGGGGCTATCTGTTTTGCCCCCGTTAAAATTGAAGATAAAATGATAGGTGTGGTCAGTGCGCAAAATTTTGATCGATCAAAAAAGATCAGTGACGATAATTTTTCGCAGTTTAGTTTTATGATTGATCACCTTAATATGTGTCTAAGTTTGATCACTCGTCGTTAAAGTTTTATTACATTATTTCGTAAGTATAATGCTGTTTATAATAGATTAATCTTCAGGCGGGTTACTGAGTGGTGATTAATCTATTCGTTGAAATTGCGGTGCATCCGAATTGAAAATACCGTCCGTTAGTTGGTTATGGTAAACCTCAGCCTGCTCTTCTAGGGCATCTTCATTGAGAATTACTTTTGTGCCATTTATCAAACCTTTTTGCAAAATAAGATCTAAATTAATTGGCAACTCTTTTTCTGTACTCTCCTCTTTTGCTATTAATGCCCAAATATAAGCTTGTTCAAATTCTTTGTTCTGGTAGAAGATTGTCATCATTAAGGTGAAGATGTTTTTTGGCAGGGCATCTACGGATTTACTTTCTCTTAATGCTTTATAAAAAAGATCTATTGCGCGTTGTGGATCTTCTTTAGAATAGATAGTTGCAAGCTTGGTTAATAGCCTAATATCCGTTAAATCTTTTTTATTGGCGGCATTTAAAAAAACAGTTTTGGCATTTAAGTCTTGATGGCGCGTCCATAAATAATAGGCAAGATGCGGGTCTTGTGTGCCTTTACTCTCTTTTAGCTTTTCTTCCATTAGCTTTTGTGCGGTTAAATAGTTTTCCATGCGAAGTTTTTTACGCTCTTTATGACGAGTAAATTGTAGAAATAGTGTTAATTCAAGACAAGATTCATAGTTATCAAGCTGCGTAAGTAAATCTCGGGTATGTGCCTCATTAGGCTCGATTTTATCATAATAGCGAGCGCGGATAAGTGTTGTACGTTTATAACGGCAATCACTTATTTGATGTAGGTCATCACACAGCTGTGGTTCTGATTCGCAGATAGCGGACAAGCTATCACTTTGAAATGGCGAACAAGAGGCCATCACAAATAATGCGGTTATAGCAAGCGTGCTTTTGAGTATCTTAGTAATCATCAGTAGAACTATTCCATTAAATCAATATACTTACAATAGTTTAAGCTTAATACTTTAATACAACAATAGGTGAGTCACGTGTCAAATTTAACTGAGTATGCAAAAAACATATCGCCGTCACTTTATGAGAAATTAAAACAAGCTGTTGAAACTGGCAAGTGGTTAGATGGTAGTAAATTAAGTGAACAACAAAATGCAGATAGCCTGCAGCTGGTAATGGCATACCAAAGTCTGTTTAATGAGCAACCTGATCATTTCAGTATTGCTAAAGGTGGGGAAATTCACATGCAAAATAAAAAAGAATTAAAGGATAAATTTTCGCAGCGCACTCTTTCAGATATTCATTTGCTAGATTTATAAAAACAATTCTCTTGTTCCCTTGCTCTGTCTAGTAATTAAATAATAGATAAAAGGGTAACCGCTTTTAACTCTTTATAAGCCGTTTTAATGACTTATTCTGGGCGCGGGCTAATGACACTTAGCAGACACTTCAGCACTACAACTGACTGCTGAATAAAAACCACTATAATTAACCTGAGTATAAGCTGCTCAAATAAAAAACTATTGCTTATTTTAACTGAAAACTAAAGGGTGATTATATGCCGAACTTGTCAAAGTACGAATTATTACCTGGGAAAACCCACCCTATAGGTGCAACCGTTGAAGAAGATGGAGTGAATTTTTGCATCTATTGTGATGAAAGAGCAACGGCTGTGGAATTACTTTTATTTGATCAAACTAATTCCATAGAACCTGAGCAGATTATTCAATTGGATCCTTTAATTCATCGCAGTTTTTATTTTTGGCATGTTTTTGTTAAAGGATTACCTCAATATACCCATTACGCATACCGTGTTGATGGTCCTTATCAACCTGAAAATGGTCTCGTTTTTGATAAACATAAGGTGTTAATCGATCCCTACTCAAAAGGTATTAACCGGCGCTTATGGAACCGAGTTGATGCATGTAAACCGGGCTGTAATCTGCATACCTCGATGAGAAGTTGTGTGCTGAAGCTATCCGATTATGATTGGCAAGGGGACCTGCCTGTTAATCATCTTTTGAATGAAAGTATTATTTATGAGGTGAATGTGGGGGGATTTAGCAAATCACCTACCTCTAAGGTAAAAAATCCGGGGACATATGCTGGTCTGATTGAAAAAATTCCCGATCTAAAAAGTTTGGGTATTACTGATATTGAACTGATGCCTGTTTTTGAGTTTGATGACTCTGAGGTTCGTTATGTTAACGGCAATCAGTTAGTTAATTATTGGGGCTACAGTACAGTCAGTTTTTTTTCTCCTCATTCCGGATACTGTATTGATTCTGCAGGGGGAAATCCGCTCGATGAATTTAGAGATCTAGTCAAAGCATTACACAAGGCTGAGATTGGTGTGATTCTGGATGTCGTTTTTACCCATACAGATGAAGGTAATGATCAAGGGCCAATTTATTCTTTTAAAGGTCTCGCCAATGACAGTTACTATTTTTTAGAGGCCGACAATAAAAAAAATTATTGTAATTACTCCGGTTGCGGCAATACCTTTAAATGCAATCACCCCATTAGCGAAAAGTTTATTATCGATTGTTTAGAATATTGGGTGCGCGATATGCACGTCGACGGCTTCCGATTTGATGAGGGAACTATTTTGGTACGCAGTGAAGACGGCAGCCTAATTGCACATCCTCCTGTTGTTTGGGGAATAGAATTGTCTGAGCAACTGGCAGATACGAAAGTAATTGCAGAAGCGTGGGATGCTGGCGGGGCATATATGGTCGGTTCATTTCCGGGCCACCGTTGGGCCGAATGGAATGGTGTTTTTCGGGATGATGTTCGTAATTTTGTACGCGGACAAGCTGGAATACTCGGTGCTTTTGCGGGTCGAATTGCAGGCAGCGCTGATATCTACCAACAGCAAAATGAACTGCCAAGTAACAGTGTTAATTTTATTACTGTCCATGACGGCTTTACGCTTAATGATCTGGTCTCATATAACGATAAACATAATGAAGCTAATGGTGAAAATAACCGTGACGGTGTAGACAACAATAGAAGTTGGAATTGCGGCGTAGAGGGCGTTACAAACAACGCAGAAATTAGCTCTCTGAGAAAAAAGCAAATTAAAAACTTTGCCACTATTTTGATGTTATCTAAAGGCGTTCCCATGTTTGTTGCAGGCGATGAAGTTTGCCGAACACAATATGGCAATAACAACGCCTATTGTCAGGATAATGAAATATCCTGGTTTAATTGGGATGATCTGATAACGAATAGATCAATGCTGCAGTTTTGGCAGCGATTGATAGCTTTTCGCAAACGTCATCCCCGGCTATCGCGTAATCGCTATTTTGGTGGCGAAATAAACAAACGCGGGTTATCTGATATAGCGTGGCATGGTTGTGAACTCGGAAAACCCGGTTGGCATGATCCAACTGGATTGGCTCTGGCGATAACAATTGGTGCTCGAGATGAAGGGCTGGATCTGCATATTATGTTTAATATGTATTGGTTTGCACTCGATTTTGAGTTACCCGATATAGAGGGTAAAAATTGGTATAGAGCAATTGATACGTCACGAACCTCACCGGATGATATCTCTGCAGAAGGTAAAGAAATATTGCATCTAGATGCTAGTTGCAGCGTTGATGCGCGCAGTATTGTTGTTTTTGTATCTAAATAGATAAACAACGTAGTCTAAGTGCTCAGTTTGATTGTCAAAAATATAATCCTCATTAAATATATTGCTTGAATTGAACAGATTTGAGTAGATTATGCGTGTAATAACCGCTTTCATATTCAAGAATGTCAAACCACTGCAGAGAAAGGTAAGTATGTTGGTTTGTTGACTATCCTTTTTTTTTATCTAATGCTTCTTTTTTTCTGAATTTTTTGCTGAAAACATGACGGATTAAGCTCACATAACAACCATTACCGGGTTGTTTTGCGCTCTATTTCTGGACATTATTCGATCGCCGGTAAAGGCCGAACATGAATTTATAATAATAAATTTTCACTTCTTAAGGAAAAGTAATGAAAAATCTAAACTTGAAGGGTAAATGGTTTAAACCAACCATCTTAGCTAGTTTAATAGCAATCTCAGCGCCAGCGTTGGCTGCCACCAACGGCACTATGATGCAGTATTTCCATTGGTACAATAGTGACACAGATAACCTGTGGAACAAGGTATCAAACGAAGCACAGAACCTTTCTGATGTAGGTATTACGGCGCTGTGGCTGCCACCTGCATACAAAGGCTCTGCTGGTACATCGGATGTGGGTTATTCAGTTTATGATCTGTACGATCTGGGTGAATTTGATCAAAAAGGCACAGTGCGTACTAAATATGGCACTAAAGATGAGTACATAACGGCGATCAACGACGCTCATAGTGCAGGCGTAAAAATATACGCTGATGTCGTGCTGAACCATATGATCGGTGCCGATGCGACTGAGAGCGTAACGGCGGTGAGAGTTGATTCGAACAACCGTAATCAGGAATACTGGGGCGATATCAATATCGACGCCTGGACAGTGTTTGATTTCACCGCGCGTAACAATACTTACTCCGACTTTAAGTGGAGCTGGGTCCACTTTGACGGTACAGATTGGGATCAAAACACGCAAGAGAGCTGTGGTGGCCCCTGTATTTATAAATTCCGCGGCACAGGCAAAGCCTGGGATACTCAAGTCTCCAGCGAAAAAGGCAACTACGATTACCTGATGGGCGCAGATCTGGATATGGATCACCCGGATGTGGTCAACGAACTGAAAAACTGGGGCAGATGGTATGCGGATTTCACCGGTGTTGATGGTTTCCGTGTAGATGCGGTGAAGCATATCAAGGCAAGCTTTTCCAAAGATTGGATCAATACCGTGCGCGCTCATACCGGCAAAGAGATGTTTACTGTGGCCGAATACTGGGAGTACGACGTAAACACGCTGCTCGGCTACCTAGCCGATACGGAGTATTCGATGTCACTGTTTGATGCGCCGCTGCATATGAACTTTCATACAGCGTCTACATCGAACGGCAACTATGATATGGGCAGCCTGATGAATGGCACCCTGATGCAGTCTAGTCCTGGTAATGCTGTTACTCTGGTTGAAAACCACGACACCCAGTCTCTGCAGTCATTAGAGTCTCCGGTTGCAGACTGGTTCAAGCCGCTGGCTTACTCCTTTATCCTGCTGCGTAACGAAGGTTACCCGAACGTATTCTACGCAGATTACTACGGCGCGACCTACACGGATCAAGGCGGTGACGGCAACGACTACACGATTAACATGAAATCGCATAAGCCGATTCTGGATATTCTGCTAAAAGCGCGTAGAGATCATGCTTATGGCGCTCAGCATAGCTACCTAGATAATTCAGATGTGATCGGCTTTACGCGTGAAGGCGATGCGGAGCATTGGAAAGGTCTGGCAGTACTGATGACCGATAACAGCTATGAAGGTTACAAATGGATGTTTGCCGGCAACGCGCATAAAAATGCTTGCTTTACCGACATTACTGGCAGCTATGCTTCTACGGATAAAGTCTGTACCAATAACGACGGTTGGGCTCAGTTCAAAACCAAACCTGGCAACGTAGCCGTTTGGGTTAAAGACTAGTTCATTATTTTCACTACGGGAATAAAGATATAAGAAAAAGGTCCGACGACTATTTATGAGCCGCCGGACCTTTTTATTTGCACACTTGGATCAATTTGGATTCTGTTTTGTAAAGAAAAAAGAAGAGGGCAGTTATCTTATTTGATAAAGTTTTTGCTTTGCCTCGCGCCTGTGCATTGAACCGACGGACTTGCTTCCCACTGCGCTGTGGAATAGCGTCTATACTGAAAATAGTTGGTTGAATAACAGAGGAGAGCCACTATGTCGAAGACGTTGATAATGGTTGCAAATGCAAGTGCTGCGCGAGTTTTTAACTATCTGCCGCGTGAAGATTTTAGTTTACTGAATGAGTTTAGCCATCAACAGGCGCGTCAGAAAGGCGGCGATCTGGTTAGTGATCGTCTCGGGCACAGTGAGGCTAAGGGAGGAGGGCATGGTGTGTTTGTTCCCGCGAGTAACCCCAAGGATAATGAGGCAGAACGCTTTGCTCATGAACTGGCGGACTGGTTGGAAAATGAACGCACGCATAATCGTTGTGCGCAAGTTATGTTGGTCGCTGAACCTCGGTTTTTAGGCCTACTCAATAAAGCCCTAAATCGTCAAACTGCAAAACTGGTTTACCAGTCTGTGAATAAAGACTATTCCAAGGTCCCTCAGCGAGAGCTTCCTGAAATGTTGGATTTACGGATAGGCTAAAGGAGATATGGGGATTGCTTGTGTTCGCAGAGGGCTTTATCGTCTCTTTGTGCAAGTAATCTCCAATATTAAGCCGCATATTTCAGCCGTGCGGGGAAGATATCGTGAACTGCTGAAATCTTCGTTGTTAGCAGGTTTTGATTTAGCATGACTAGATCATCACCTTCTGACTAGAATCTCATCATTTATCGTCTTGCTGATTCCTGCATCTTGAGGTAGCTTGGGTATATCGCCGCCAAACGAAAATATCGAGAATAAATAGGAGAGGTTAATCTTCTCCTTAATTTGATAGCTGCAATCGCTAATTGTAAATTGTGTTTAAAGTATTTAGTATTACTGCCATTATTTATTAAAAAGGCTCAATTTAATGACCCCTGAACTATATTTTATTTATGACTCTCATTGTCCTTGGAGTTACGCGAGTACAACATTGGTGAATGTGCTTGAAAAAGCTTATCCAGACATGATGATTCATATTTGGCATTGCGCACATTATGATGGCAATGATTGTGCCGGTCACCAGCAAGTAGATTCCGTCGCTAGAAAAAGTACGGTTGAGTTTGGTCAAGAGCATATTCGCTATGCAGACAGCCCTAAAAATTCAACAATCACCGCCAACTTAATGGCGTGGCTGCAAAACAAGCAACCCGAGAAAGCCTTGCCTGTATTAAACGCACTACAGAAAGCACATTTTATCGAGGGGAATCCATTAGGTTGTAAGCACGATTTCACGCCTGTTATCGAACAGTTTAAATTATCTCCACCCAATAAAGTGTTCAGAGATGAGCTAAGTGATGCCGCTGAATATACGTTATCTGAGATTGCTGAAATTCGAGAGTTGATCGGCACAAATGCATTTCCTGCGCTGTTATTAACAGCTGGTGATAATGCTGTGTTGTTAAATCATTCGCTCTATTTAGCAAAACCTCAAGCAATAATTCAAGCGGTAAAGCAACAGTTAAAATAAATATCATCGCTGTAACGTTAAATAGGATGCATAATAGAGCGCCTATTTTTCGTTACATTTTATATTGTCTGTTGTCCACATTGGCAGTCGAATTAGGTTAAACTCCTCCCTTTAATCAAGCTTAAAATGCGTTACTCCTATTTATGTATACTCTTCGTCCATATCAACAAGATGCTGTCAAAGCGACTATTCATTATTTTCGTAAACACAGTGCGCCAGCTGTTTTAGCGCTTTCCACCGGGGCAGGTAAAAGCCTTATTATTGCGGAGTTAGCACGACTTGCAAAAGGCAGAGTGCTGGTGCTTGCACATGTAAAAGAGCTTGTTGAACAAAACCACAGCAAATATGAAAGTTACGATTTACATGCATCCATATTTTCTGCCGGATTGGGACGTAAAGAGACCGACCGCCAAGTTGTTTTCGCATCGGTACAATCTATCTGCAACAGCTTGGACCAATTCACCGACGCATTTTCCTTACTGGTGATAGATGAATGTCACCGCGTCCCGGAAGATGAGAACAGTGCTTATCAAAGGGTGGTTAGCCATCTGCAAAAAACAAATCCGAATCTGAAGATATTGGGTTTGACTGCGACACCATACCGTCTTGGTTTAGGTTGGATTTATCAATACCACACACGAGGGCAGGTTAGAACAGAGCAAAAACGCTTTTTCCGCGACTGTATTTTCGATCTGCCGATCCGTTTTCTACTCGATGAAAAGTTTCTAAGCGAGCCCAAAGTGATGGATATGGCCGTCTTAGGGTATGATTTTTCCAATCTTAAAGCATCATCAACAGGGCATTATCAAGAGGCACAGCTCGATAGTGTGGTGAAAAAATCGGCGCGCGTTACCCCTCTGATTATCAAACAGGTCATTGAGACGGCGACTGACCGGCGCGGTGTGATGATCTTTGCCTCGACCGTCAATCACGCGCAGGAAATAATGGGATATTTAGCCGATGAGAGTGCAGCATTAGTGATTGGCGATACCCCGCTCACTGAACGCGAATCCATTATCAATGATTTTAAAGCGGGTAAAATAAAGTATTTAGTAAATGTCTCGGTATTAACCACAGGTTTTGATGCACCCCATGTTGATTTGATCGCTATTTTACGCCCGACGGCGTCAATCAGTTTATATCAGCAGATTGTGGGACGCGGTTTGCGTTTGTTTGAGGGGAAGAAAGATTGCCTGGTGATGGAGTTTGCTGGTAACTGTTATGATTTATATCAGCCGGAGGTGGGAGAAGCTAAACCCGATAGCGACAGTGAAATCGTTACTATCCCTTGTCCAGCTTGTCGTTTTAATAATAACTTTTGGGGAAAATTGGATCCGGCTGGATTTGTGCTAGAACACTACGGCAGGCAATGCCAGGGTTATTCTGAAAATGAACAAGGTGAACGTAAGATTTGTGGTTACCGGTTTCGTGCTAAATTTTGTGAGATGTGCGGCGCTGATAATGATATCGCTGCGAGGCGCTGCCGAGAGTGCGATCATGTGCTGGTGGATCCGGATAAAAAACTGCGTGAAGCGCTTAAATTAAAAGATGCGCGAATTATGAAATGTGTTGCTCTGCGTTTGCAAGCCGCAAAGAATAAATTTGATAAGCCGCAACTCAAGGTCACTTATATCAGTGATCAGGGTGCTGAGATCAATGAAGTCTGGCCACTTACTACACAACGCCATAAAGCCGCATTTCTTAGGGAATTTATCTCGCCACATTTAGTTGACCGGCACCGCCCATTTACTGATACCGCACCGACTAAAATTGTAAATAACGAACACCGTCTGCGTCCACCCGATATTGTTATTGCCCGTAAGAATGGTCGTTTCTGGGTTGTTCGTGATAAGTTGTTCGATCTTGAACTGTATCCAGATAGCAATCATTTCTAGAATAAAAGAGTCAAAACGGGCTGTTTAAAGGGCGTTAAAGAATAGCCGCCGATCATTTCCCTGCGCTGACGCTAAGCAGATCTATATATTGCTCTGCTATATATTCTGGAATATGTTTTTTTCCAATGGCCAGCAGTGCCTTGCTGAGCCGCTCCAGTAACTCTTTGTCCTTGCTCTGTTTGGATACGGTAATATAGGAGAGTTTGCCTGCCACCTTGAAATCGCATTTTACTAAGCTAAATTTTTCTTGTTTGTTGAGTCGATCCCCTTGCCGCTCGGGCATAATCACCAGATCGCTACGTCCGATCACAACTTTCCCCATTGCTGCCTTATAGTTCCTTGTTTTTAAACGTATTATTTTATTATCCTGATCAAAGCGATCAAAATAAACCGCCCCAATTAATACCTCGACCGTTTTTCCGTAGAGCTCCTCATAGTTGTCAATGCAGCGTTCTGGTTTGCTAGCATAAAATGCTTTGTTTTCCCGTGGAAAGGGAACCTCATTAATATAATGCATAAAACGTGTCCGCTCTTGGGTCTTATTCGGACCGAGCATAATATCAGCCTGACCTGTTCGCATCTGAAGCAGTGCACGTTTGAAGGGGACATTGATAAACTCCAGCTCTATTTCTGCTTCGAGGGCGGCCGCTTTTAAAATATCGATATAGATGCCGGAAAACGTGCCATTTTCAATAATTCGGTAAGGAGGTGCATGGTTGACAACCACTTGGTAGGGGACTGCACTGCAATAACCGGCAACTAACCAATACATACATAGCCAATATTGCGACATACGGTTCCTTTGTGTTATTAAGTTGAGATAGGGCTTATTACTGCTATTTTACTCGCTGCGGCGCTTAGTGGCTAGTGTCGTACTGCTAAAATTGTGCCAGGCGGCCAACAGTTGCCCAAAACCGCATCCTTGGTAATTTAATTTGTATGTTTATTGACCAACTCTTGACATTCATCCCATATTCTATATAATAATCCCCAGCAAGAAAGAAAGCCTTTTGTTTACATCCTCCATTTCGTTGTTTTATTGATAATACCTCGCTCTGTAGTTTTTAAGTTCCAGTCTGTTTTTACGCTATTCCGCCTATTGCAGGCAATTTCACATTAAAATTACAGGATAATATTATGTCTGATAAAGTACAAGGAACCGTTAAATGGTTCAACGAAGCGAAAGGTTTTGGTTTTCTAGAGCAAGAATCTGGTCCAGATGTATTCGCACACTTCAGTGCTATTGCTAGCGAAGGTTTTAAAACTTTAGCTGAAGGCCAAAAAGTAGAATTCACTGTAAGCCAAGGCCAAAAAGGCCCGCAAGCAGATAGTATCGTCGCTATTTAATTCGCAACGATATTTTAGCTCCTCTACAGAGCTAAAATTAATACTAAAAAAATGGTAAACCTTTACGGGTTTGCCATTTTTTTTTGTTTATTGAAAAGTGGTTATAAAATAATACCATCTCCGCATAGGCGACTTTATCAATAACGGCAGCTGAACTGGGGATGATTGTCAATCTTTAACCGTTAGAGTGGGCTGGGCATTAGGTTTGTCTTTGAGTCGGTTTTCACTCTTTTTTTTTCTTCCGCTATGATTAGAGGTGCGAGAATTACTTAACGCGGTTGCGAGGAGATTGATTAATGGAAACTGAAGATATTTCGCTTGTTATAACGGGCCCCGGTGGGGCGGGTGTTATTGCGGCAGGAGAACTATTATTAAAAACAGCCGCGCAGTTGGGCTATTATGGTTTGCTTAAAAAGAGTTTTGGGCCGCAGATCCGAGGTGGGGAGTCATCAGCCATGCTGCGCCTATCCAGCAAGCGGGTTGAATGTTTGCAGGATGCTGTGCAGTTATTACTGGTGATCGATTGGCATATTCTTACGCCTTTTATTGAGGAACTGGTGTTTAACGAAAACACCTTGATTATTTGTGATCAAGAGTCCGGTGAAATCCCGCAGGCGATTATCGACAGCCATGCAACGCTCTGCCCCGTACCATTAACTCTGCTTTCTAAACAAATGAAAACAAAGGTAAATATGATCGGTGTTGGTTTGTTGGCTAACTTATTGGGTTTACCGCTGACCAATCTTCTCGCCGTGACTAAGGAACATTTTCAGGGTAAGGAGGCCGCGCTGATCGAGTCGGTAATTATAGGTATAGAAACCGGTAATGAGTACGCGTTATCTGTCGCGTTTCCGGCACTGTCCAATTTAGGCTCCCCCAGAAAAAACTATTGGCTCTATACCGGAAATCAATTAATCGGCCTTGCAGCTTTAAAAGCGGGCATTCGTTTTGTTGCGGGTTACCCCATTACACCTGCAACTGACTTGCTGGAATGGATGGCAGTTAACATCGATAAAGTGGGGGGCACGCTAGTACAGGCTGAAGATGAACTGGCCTCAATAAATATGATTATTGGCGCTTCTTATGGTGGTGTGCCCGCGTTAACTGCGACCTCTGGCCCGGGACTTTCCTTAATGTCAGAGGGATTAGGCCTTGCTATCGCCAGTGAAATTCCGTTGCTGGTGGTTAATGTCAATCGTGGCGGCCCCTCCACAGGTATCCCCACTAAATCAGAACAGAGTGACTTAAACCAAGCGCTTTTTGGTATGCACGGCGATGCGCCGCATCTTGTTACTGCGCCAATTGGAATTGCTGACTGCGCGTTTACAACGGGTTGGACTGTCAATTTAGCTGAACGGTTACAATGTCCGGCTATTCTCTTGTCTGATCAATTTATCGGGCACTCAATTATTGCGGGAGATAAACCGCTTTTTTATCAGCACACCGCGCAACGTGAAACAGCAGAGCCCGATGGCGACTATCTACGCTATCTAAATACAAAAAGCGGTATTTCCCCGATGGCAATTCCGGGCACCGCCAACGGCATGTATACAGCAGACGGCCTGACCCATAACGAGCAAGGCCACCCGAGCGCATTAGCGAACGTTCAGCAGCAACAGCTTGATAAACGTCAGCGCAAATTACTGCGTTATGATTACGGTGAGTATTGGGGACAAATTGATAATCAAGGTGATGTAAAAATAATCTGTTTTGGCTCCCTTCACGCTATTATTCTTGATGCTTTAACGCTATTAACACAGAAAGGAATAGCAGCATCACTTATTACGTTAAGGTTATTGGCCCCGCTGCCAATAGAGCAATTGCAGGAGTGCTTGTCCGGTGCTACCCATATTATCGTTATCGAGCAGAGCCATGGTGGCCAATTATTCCATTATCTGGCCTCTCATCTTTTTAAACTGGCAGAATTTTCTGCCGCATCATACTCCCTTGCCAAACCCGGGCCAGTCCCGTTCAGTAGCGCAGAGGTAGCCGACTTTGTAGAGCAGACAGCGCGACTTAATAAACAAGGGGAGAAGGTCAATGACTAAAGAAAAACCACGTTTTTATAAATCGGATAAAAAACCGATATGGTGCACCGGATGTGGCGATTTCACTGTGTTGACCTCGCTCGCCAAAGCGTTATCTAAACTTGAGTTATCCCGTGAAGAGGTGGCGGTTATTTCCGGCATCGGCTGTTCATCTCGCCTGCCCGCCTATACTTCTGTTTATGGTTTTCATGGGATTCATGGTCGCGCGCTGCCCATTGCAACCGGGTTAAAAGTGGCGCGGCCGGAATTAACCGTATTAGCTGCAAGTGGCGATGGCGACTGTTTTTCTATCGGCACGAATCACTTTATCCATACCTGCAGGCGCAATGTCGATATTACGCTGATAGTGATGGATAACCATATCTACGGCATGACGAAAGGACAGGTATCGCCCACAACAGAGATAGGTTTTGCGGATAAGCTTGCTACACATGATAGTGATCTTCAGCCTTTACAACCCTTGGCGTTAGCACTGGTATCGGGGGCATCCTATATTGCGCGCGCTTATTCGGGGGAGCCGGAACAATTAACCGATATATTGGTCGAGGCGATTAAACATCCCGGATTCTCTTTTATTCATCTGTTATGCCAGTGCATAACCTACTGCCCTGAGCAAAAAGAGTGGAAAAAATTGGTGCAACCCTTTGCAGAAACAACGTCCGATTACGCTAAAGCCAATAAAATGATTGAGCAAGATAATGGTTTGCAAACGGGCGTGGTCTATAACAGTGCGCGTAGGGTTTGGCCAGCAGCAACAGATCCAGGCACGCTGCAATCCCTTGATGAATTAGATAAGCAGTTTATAAAGTAGCGCAGAATAGGGCTGTGATTTGGTTAAAAGGGCGAGATAAAGATCGCAGCCTGTAATGTAATATTATAAATTACAGGCTGCGATCTTTGTCTTTAAAATTATTCAGCTATTTTTATAAACGGAACTGGTTAGATAGATACTCATTATAAGTACCTTGGAAGTTAACTAACCCTTTCTCTTTTATATCAATAATGCGGGTTGCTAATGAAGAGACAAATTCACGGTCATGACTGACAAAAATCAATGTGCCCTGGTAAACTTTTAACGCATCATTCAATGCGTCGATCGCTTCTATATCCATATGGTTAGTGGGTTCGTCCATCACCAGAACGTTAATATCCTGCATCATCAACTTACCAAATAAAAGGCGATTTTTTTCACCGCCTGAGCAGTTTCGCGCTTTTTTATTGGCATCATCAGCTGTAAATAATAAACGGCCTAAGATACCTCGCACCATTAGATCATCGTGTTTAGTGGTACGCCACTGAGAGATCCAATCAAATATAGTTAAGTCATTATCAAAATCGGCGCTGCTGTCTTGCGGGCAATAACCCACAGATGCATTTTCAGACCATTTGATGTCACCTTCTTTGCTTTGCAGCTCATTAACGAGGCAGCGCAGCAGGGTCGTTTTACCGACACCGTTTTCACCTATCACCGCTAATTTTGCGCCGGCTTCTAAAATCAGTTCACCCTTTTGGAATAACATGCCGTCTTCAAAACCGTGACCGACATTTTCCATTACTAATGCCTGGCGATGCATTTTTTTGCCTTCATTAAAACTGAGAGAAGGGTTCATTCGACTTGATGATTTGACGTCATCAAGTTTTATTTTATCCATTTTTTTAGCGCGTGAGCTCGCTTGTTTCGCTTTAGATGCATTCGCACCAAAACGATTCACAAAATCTTGTAGCTCATTAATTTCAGCACTTTTCTTAGCATTTTCTGATAATAACTGTTCACGAATCAAGCCGGAAGCGGCCATGAAATATTCGTAATTACCCGGATAGATACGCAGTTCGCCGTAGTCGATATCCGCCATATGGGTACATACTGAATTTAAAAAATGTCTGTCATGGGAAATTATTATCATGGTACATTTGCGTTTATTAAGCTCTTCACATAGCCAATTGATGGTATTAATATCCAAGTTATTGGTTGGCTCATCGAGTAATAAAAGATCCGGATTAGAGAATAACGCCTGTGCAAGTAATACACGCAATTTCCAGCCGGGAGCCACTTGCTGCATTAAACCAAAATGGAACGCTTCTTCAATACCTGCTGCTAATAATATTTCACCCGCACGGCTCTCTGCTGTATAGCCGTCCATTTCAGCAAATTCACTTTCCAGTTCGGCAACAGCCATACCATCAGCTTCCGTCATTTCAGCTTTAGCGTAAATGCGGTCACGCTCCTGTTTAACTTTCCATAATTTAAGATCACCCATGATAACGACATCGATCACGCTGTATTCTTCAAAAGCAAACTGGTCCTGGCTTAATGTCCCCATCCTAACGCCGGGATCAAGAGATACATTGCCTGAACTTGGCGCTTGCGCCCCACTAAGAATTTTCATAAAAGTAGTTTTGCCACAGCCATTTGCGCCGATCAAACCGTAGCGGTTGCCGTTTCCGAATTTAGCCGAAATGTTTTCAAACAAAGGCTCAGCGCCAAACTGCATAGTGATGTTCGCGGTAGATATCAAAGAAGTATTCCCAGGTGTTTACTAACAGGTTCATTATTTGGCTAAAAAAAGCAAAATAAGATGTGCAATAGTATAAATAATTAGGTCGCATAGTATACAGAACTAGCGCATGTAATGTCGAGCATTACCATAGCTTTGGCAAAAATAATGAGTTCTAGGTTCAAATATTGAAGAGTATCTCTGGAAAATTAAACAGATGTAATTACGGGGAGTTATAAGTGACTGATCAACTAAGGCTGAAACCTCAGTTAATCGGCTTATTTGGTATTATATTTTGAACATCATTGGACGGTATACTTTGCTCTTAAATGTAAATGAAAACCGTTATAAAACATCACAATGCAGTCGTAAACGTGCAATTCCATCGTATTTTAACCAATGGAGAGCGTTTTTTCTTAGGGAAATTACTTAGATCCGAAATCCCCCGCTTAGAATACAACTCAATAAAATGAAATAATTGTCACATATAAACAGATAACAGTGACTTGCGTGTGATTTGCTGAAGGTGATTCATCAATCAAATTAATCGCTGATCGGGTCGCGTTATGAGCATTAGATCACAGTTAGCCGGGTTGTATATTGAATGTGAGAATATTTGGCGTAGCTTCTTGCCGTAAGTGGCTGAAACGATTCAGTGAAACGCTTCAGTTGCTTGGTTCTCTTTAACTAACTATAAAATCAGGAAATTATATGAAACTTAAAACGTTATTTATTTCAACTCTGCTTGGTTTAGGCTCAATGGCTGTAAATGCGGCTGAATTTACACTGACAGATGCAACTTCATCTACTGATGTGGGAAATTGGAAGATCAGTAGTGAAAAATTAGGCTTCACTGACGGTAGTTCATTCTCAGTGGAAAAACGTCAATTACATGGTGGCAAGCAGGAGGGGGTTGATATCATATTGATTAATAATGGTAAAATGACAATCACACTGATCCCAACCAGAGGTATGGGAATTTTTAATGTTAAAATGGATGGCAAAAGAATTTTAGGTTGGGATTCTCCAGTTAAAGAGATAGTAAACCCTGTGTATATTGATCTTGAGAGTCGTGGCGGATTAGGCTGGTTGGATGGCTTCAATGAAATGATGGTACGTTGCGGGTATGAGTGGACCGGGCATCCTGGGGTTGATGATAATGGTCAATTGTTGAGCCTGCATGGGCGAGCTCAGAATACCCCAGCTTCCACCGTTAAGGTTATTATTGATGATACGCCACCGCATAAAATAACTATTCAGGGCGAAATTAGTGAGCGTACTTTCAAGATGGCGGAGCTGGTCACCTTGACTCAGTTTGAAGTTGTTCCCGGATCGACTACATTCTCTGTACACGATAAGTTAACCAATAAAGCGGATTACGATAATGAATATCAAATCATTTATCACTCTAACTTTGGTACGCCTATTCTTGAAAACGGCGCAAAATTTACAGCGGCGGCCAGTGAAGTTTCTCCCTTTAATGATTACGCAAAAGAGGGGCTAAAAGATTGGCAAAATTATCAAGGGCCAACTAAAGGCTATGATGAAATGGTCTTTAACTTTAAACCGCTTGCTGATGCGCAGGGGAACACGCTTGCTGTCCTTAATAATGCGGCGGGAAATCAAGGTGTGGCCGTGGGATATAATATCAAGCAGCTACCTGTACTAACCATGTGGAAAAACACTGACACCAAACAGCAGGGTTATGTAACAGGGATAGAGCCGGGAACAAGTTATGCCTACAACACTAAATTCCAACGTTCGCTAGGACTTGTTCCGACTATTAAAGCGGGTGAAACAAAAGCATTTGATGTGACTTATACTGTGCTTACCAGTAAAAGTGATGTGAAATCAGCGCTTGAAAAAGTTGCCGCTATCCAAAAAGGGAAAGCGGTTAAGCAGGTTATGGAGCCTATTGTTGATTTAAATGCAGTTGAATAACTGTATTTAGCCGCAATGCCAGCATCATAGGGCTGGCATTGCATTTTTTTATCTATTCCCTATAAACTGTCTGACTCTTCCATTTCCTCCTCCCCGTTTCAGTTGCTTACAAAATTTAACATTCGTTTTATAAAGCACACTTCTATCAGAGACTTCACTGCCAGCCTGTATTGATTTTCGTGTTAGTAAATAGTTATTCAGCTTACGTTCAGGTTACTTAAGCTATCGTTTAGTTATAGAAAAAACAACAGCATAACTGTTCTAAGGAGTTGTATTATGAATAAACTTATTTTACCGACCATTATTATCTCTCTGGCACTTTCCCCCGGTTCATGGGCAAAAAGTCATCATGGAAAAGCAAACTGGGCCAAGGTGACCCATGTTGAGCCGATCACTCGCACTATTGAACATCGTTTCCCACAGCAGGAGTGCTGGAATGAGCAGGTGCGTTATCAACAAGATCCCGAGGGCGGGCGTTCATATACAGGAACTATTTTAGGCGGCATTATTGGCGGGGCTATTGGTAATAAAGTTGGCCACAATAAGACAAATAAAAAAATAGCAACTGTTGTAGGGGCTGTATTGGGGGCCTCTGTCGGGCATGATCTATCTGATCGACATGATACAAATTCAGGCTCTGACGTTTTTTATCGCAATGAACGTCATTGTGAGACGCATGATGCTATCCGTTATGAAGAAAAAGTGATTGGCTACCATGTGTGGTACCGTTATCACGGCGATGAATATCAAACTCGGATGAATTCTCATCCGGGTAAAAAAATAAAAGTGCATATTAATATTGAGCCTTATTAAGGCTCCCTCGCTAATCTTCGACCAGTAATTTTTCCACTAGGCGGGGGACCAATTCGGTTGCCTTGCCATGCTCTACATATGTAAAGTGGCTCTGTATGTTACTGGCATCTAAATTAATCTCAATAGAATCAGCACCGAAACGGTTTGCTTCCTGAACAAAACCTGCAGCAGGATAAACTGTGCCGGATGTACCAATGGCGATAAACAGATCCGCATCTACCAGACGCTCATATATAGGGTCCATACACAGCGGCATCTCGCCAAACCAGACAATATGCGGACGTAACTGTGCTGCAGGCTGACAGCAACTGCACATATCACCGCTTATAAGATCGCCTTGCCATGGAATAACATTATCAGATTTCGGGCAGCGCGCTTTTAATAATTCACCATGCATATGAATCACATTCTTAGATCCTGCCTTTTCATGTAAATTATCGATATTTTGTGTGATTAAAAGAAACTCTCCGTTGAACTGTGCTTCGAGTTTCGCTAACGCATAATGCGCAGCATTTGGCTTTATCTGCTGTTGACATAAATCGCGGCGACGTTGATTGTAAAAGTCTAAGACCAGATTCGGGTTGCGCTTATATCCTTCCGGCGTTGCAACGTCCTCCACCGGATAATTTTCCCAGAGACCATCAGCACTGCGAAATGTTTTAATACCGGATTCGGCCGAAATACCGGCACCTGTTAAAACGACGATTTTTTTATATGTATTTAATAACAAAAGAGAGCTCCAAAACCGCATAGCTAAAACCCTACTTTAACGCCGAAAAGAAAGAAAAGGTAGCAGATCCATTACGTTCTCTGTTTTTCATCGCGCTACAGCCTAAAACGAGGTGCTTAAATCGAAGCGAATAACACTTATCGTAATACACTGGCTAAGGGCACCTACAACACTATACTTTTGGTGATGAGTATAACCTGAGCAAAGGAGGCAATAATGCTGATATTTTATATTATTTGTGGTGTTTTAGTATTTGCTATATCGGGTTTGCTATTGCAATTCAATCGCTTAGCCATTTATCGCAGGCGTATTATCCGACACTATTCCGCATTATCAGAACAACCTCCGTTCATTTTATCCGCAAGCCAAGAGCAACAAATCAAACACTGCTTTTTGCAGGGTATCAGTATCCAGCAATGTATTGAACGGCTGTAAAACAGGCTGGATCCAGCCATTGAGCGAAAGGCTGCTTACAAAAAACAGCCTCGGGTGGACGAAGCACTTAATCTGTTATTTGTAATGCGGTAATGACTGAAGTGGCATAGTTAGTTTGGCCACTGGTCACTGTAATAAATAGCGCAAGATGGGACTCCCAACCCTTTTTCAGTAAAAAAGGCATGGGGGCTCGATTTTTCTTCTCTTGGTGCACGATATAGAGAAGTTAAGGAATAGCCTACATTAATGCTAAGGGTGAAGCTTTAACGTCAAATAATCCTCCCTAAACGCCGCAATAAACTGATTTATCACCCAATTTAATCAATCCTTTACTCAAAATAGAATGATCTATTGAATCTCAACTATATGTGAATTATTGTATCCTTCATTTTAAATAAAGTGGGCTGAAAATGAATAATTCTACAGCCTCGTTATGACTATAAGGAGAGTTAGAGTTTGGCTGCAAGAATATCACCTAGATTAATTCAACTGACTTATGAAGCTGTTCTAAAGTCATATTGGCGTAAAAATGCACTTCGCTCATTTTTGAGAGCATCTCATGTAAGTGAATCATTTGTATCCTCTTGGGCTAGTGACGAGTCTAAAAGAGAATTATTGGATCGTTTATTTCCTAAATTACAAGCTAGCGACAAAGGAAAAGCACTGATCTTTCAAATGGCTAGAAATTTGTCAGAACAAACCACATTCCCTGATTTACGGAACTGGGAAGATTCAGATATTAAAATACAAGATGCGCACAAAGCCGTAACTGAATTAAAAATATACTTAAAAACTCAAGACAATGAAATAAAAACAGAAAAAGAAAAGCGAGACTTTAGAGAAAGAGCAAAAAAAGAAAAAGACGAAATAAGACGTTTTAAAACAGATAAAACTAAACTTCAGGCCAATCTTGAGTCTATGCACACTAAAATAGGAACTCAAAAAGGTGGTTATGAATTTGAAAGTTGGTTTTACGAGTTAATTGATTTCTGTGAAATACAGAATAAGAGGCCTTATAAGACCAACGGAAGACAAATCGATGGTTCGGTCACAATTGAAGGCACAACGTACCTTGTTGAATTAAAGTTCACAAAAGATCAATCTGGCGCAACAGATATAGATTCGCTAAAAGCTAAAGTAAATAAGATGGCTGATAATACAATGGGTATTATCGTATCGATTTCAGGCTATAGTAGCGTAGCAATTAATGATGCATCAGGAAGTAAAAGTACGTTAATAATTCTCGATGGAAGTCATTTGTATTTATTTTTAACGGGTGCAATGAGTTTTAAAGATATCATTACTAGAGTTAGACGCCACGCTTCACAAACAGGTGAAGCATATTTACCTGTCAATAAGTTTGGTGGTTAACGTAAAATTGGCATAACAAGAGACTATGGCGTCGATAGTTAATCAACTGGACGTTGATCTTCCCCCGCTTTAACGGACACCTAAATCTAACTAAAGATGAGGTGTATTATGCACAAGTACAACAATCCAAGACGAACTTGGAAGTATTCAAATGATTTTAAAGTCAACGCTGTTCAGCTGAGTTTTGTCGTCGGAGTCAAATTCAAATCTGTTGCTGAAAAGCTCGACATTCACCCGTTTATGCTGTGACGATGGCGAAAAGAGTATAAGCGGCAAGTCGAGGACATCCATCATTTGGGCTTATTAATAATTGTGTGTTTTATGGTGCAACTGGAGCGGAGACTCCCGATAAAAGCACTCGGGAATGACGGGGCGGGGATTTGGGAATGATAATTGAATGTTGAGAACATCAAAATATTTTTATAAATTAAAAATACTCGTGCAACTAAACCAAGTCGGCTAGGGAAATTTCCGTACGTTTTTCTTGTGCTGAACAAGCACTTTAGCAAGAGAAAACATGGATGTTTTCTCTAACCTCAGTCAGTACAGGGATGTAATGTCTGAGGTGGTGCGTTAAAAAGTGATTGGACAGTGCAAGAATAAAAAACGTTCGGAACGGCACTTTTTGGTTACTTTTTCTTGCTGTTGAGAAAAAGTAACACGCCGTCAAGGGCGGAATACCAACAAGGAAAGTTAAAGCAAGTGCATACAAGCGAAGGGCAAGTCGAGGCTATCGATCACTTTAGCTTATTAATAATTGTATTTTTTATGGTGCAGTTAGATAGGAGATTCCCGATAAAACAACTCGGGAATGACGGAGGGAGCCACAACTTTATAGATGTTATTTACTCAGAATTGCATTTATCTATCTCACCATTTATTTATGGGCCCATATCTTTTTAAGAAAAAATTTATGGGTGTCCAGACTTTTTTATTTGCTATTATGAGGCTCGTTATATTTAATAATAGTCAGGGAGCAATATGCGTTATTGGTTAGTGGGATTATTTTGTGTGGGCCTGATCTCTGGTTGTAATAGTGATGATGGAGCAACTAGTGACAATCAGGTATCTGATGAAACTGCTTTGAGTGATGAAGGCTCAGATGAGAGTACCGATGCTAGCAGTGCTGTAGACCGTTATGATGATCAGACCAATTATAGCCAAATAAGCTGTAGAGATGACCTGACTACCGTTTTGACTTTGATTAATGAACAGCGTATACAGGAACAAACTTGTGGCAGTGAAAGCTATGGTCCTGTGGATAAGCTAACCTGGAATGCTTTATTGACTTCGGCTGCACAAGAGCACTCGGATAATATGGCTAATTATGATTTTTTCAGCCATACCGGGCTTGACGAAAGTACAGTAGCGACTCGGGTTACAGATCAAGGCTACACGTGGTCTTATGTGGCAGAAAATATTGCTGGAGGTCAGACTACGGCACAGGCTGTAGTGGATGCGTGGATGGCGAGTGACGGACATTGTAAGAATATTATGAGCGGAAATTCGACGGAAATGGGCTTGGCGTGTAGCGAAAACAGCAATGTAACTTATACCTATTATTGGACCCAAGTATTTGCTAAACCTCGTTAATCATAAACAGTGTTGGCTTTAAATACCAAGTCGAGGAGATCCACTTACTGAGTGTTGAAGCACTAATGCGCAGTGTATTAGCAATCTCTATTTCGACTAACTGCTTGTATCTTAAATGATGTAGTGAATTTTCTCTTCATTATAATTGCCTCTAACTAAAAATTAGAGGCGACAACTATCCTGACACCGGGGGCTTAGTAATGAAGGGGAATATAACTTTAAATATTTTGCTACATATCTTAAGTAGTAATTTTTGAAATATCTGTAATTAGTTC
This sequence comes from Psychromonas sp., assembly GCF_047632995.1. GTDB lineage: Bacteria > Pseudomonadota > Gammaproteobacteria > Enterobacterales > Psychromonadaceae > Psychromonas. Next base: position 1,866 of record NZ_JBLIEK010000029.1, on the reverse strand, counting down.
GAGGAACAGATATTTAGTTTGATTTATTTTAATTATTATCCAGAATCCAGAATTCAGATTAGATATGAATTTCTTGTAACAAATTTCCTTCATAAATGGCTTGTTTAATTAGCGCAAAGGCTGCAACTGTTGAATTTGGCTGTAACTTCGTTGGCAGTATTGTTAGTTTGTTTTGAAATTCTGGTAATGTTTGGTGAGTAATACATTGTTGAATTGTTGAAAATAGTGTGCCTTTGCTTTCAGTGATTTTACCTGCAATGATGATTTTTTCCGGATTGAGTAAATTAATTAAAATTGCGACAGTTTTTCCTAAATAGTTGGCAGCATCCTCAACTACTTTTCTGCATAACGGATCATTATTAGCTGCGGCTTTATATATATCTTCTACTGTTAGTGTTTCGTAAATCAATGTTGTGAAATTACCGTCGTTAATCGCATTTTTCACTTTTTCGAGAATAACATTATCACTTACTTCTGTTTCCAAGCATCCAAAGTTACCACAATGACATTTTTTTCCTGCCGGGTTTACTTGAATATGTCCAATCTCACCAATATGACAATTTTCGCCTAATAAACATTTCCCATGAATAATAATACCTGAGCCGACACCATGATGAACACTAATCAAAATAGAGTCTGCACAATCTTGTGATGCACCAAAGTAGTGTTCCGCTAATGCGAGACAGCGCGTATGGTTGCCAATAAATGTCGGGATATTAAACTGTTGTTCAATGATCTCCACTAATGGGAAGTTATTGAATGAATAGCGAGAGGAGTAAATTATTCTACCCTGTTTGGGATTAATTAAGCCGGCCAAGGTAATTGAAATGGCAGATATCTTTTCACCGAGTGGTTTCTCGGTGTTAATAGCTAACGCTATTTCTGAAATGATTTGCTCAATAAGTTGTTCACCATTGGCTAATTCAATATTTACCTGTTTATTTGATAATTGTTCACCCGATAAGTTATAACGACTTATTGACAACAGGTTGCGACCAATTTTGATGGCCAGCACGTGAATTGATGCAGAATTCAGCGCTATAGAAATAGCTGGGCGTCCGCCTGTTGAGGTTTGTCTGGCGATTTCTGTAATAATACCGTTTTCAAGCAATTTCCGTGTTATTTTGGTCACGCTTGCAGGCGCAAGTTTGCTGACTTGTGCTATTTTGACGCGGGAAATTGGAGCGTGAGTTTCAATTACTTTATAAATAGTTGCGTAATTTATCTTCTTGATATGATCTATATTTGCAATATTTGAAACTGTTTGTTGATTATTCTGTAGCATTATTTTTTCACTTTAAATAACAAGCTGAAAGAGAGTCTCTATTCTAGCAAACAGCTGGTTATTTTGTCATTTATTAGCTGATTTTGTAGTGTCCGTTAACAACGGTTGCAATAATTTTATAGTCATTCGTGAAAATGGCGAGATTTGCAATTTTGCCCGCTGCTATGCTGCCCAGTTTATGATCCATTGAAATCGCTTTTGCGGGATACAATGTTGCCATACGAATCGCTTCTGCCAGTTCAATACCGACGAATTTAACGCATTGTTTAATAGACTCGATCATTGTTATTGCAGAGCCACCCAGCGTACCGTCAGCGTCTAAGCATTTGCCATTTTTGTAATAAACGGTTGTACCAACAAAATTAAATTGATCTATTTTTGCTCCTGCAGGCGCTGTCGCATCCGTGACTAATATTAGTTTGTCGCCCATGATCTTTTTAGAAATTCGCACATTTTCATAAGCTACGTGGAAACCATCAACAATAATACCTGCGTAGATATCATTATCATAAATTGCACCTATTATCCCAGGCTCTCTGCCTGTAATAGGGCGCATTGCGTTAAATAGATGCGTCGCAAAG
>NZ_JBLIEK010000028.1:0-40171 GCF_047632995.1 Psychromonas sp. | reverse complement strand
CTTTCTCCTGATAAGAGAGTGTTGATAAAGGAAATGGACTATCAGAATCGGAATTTTTACGGTTTGCCTGGTTGGAGGTTAATAACTTGCCCGCATCAATATTATGATTAAGTTTGCTGGGGGCGGCATTTGTCTGAGAAGAGATAGCCAGTAAAACAAAAAGGGTCTGGAATAGCTTATTCATTAAGTCTCCCTATATAATACAGCTGCCAGACCATTCTGGCAGCTGTATTAAACATGAAGACTTAATATGCCCAACTCAAGGCTAATTGATAAAATAAAAGCCGTTTTGTTAATTATCCGCTTAAAAATGCGATCCAGATCTCGCGCAGTTAGATTAATCCACAACATTAACCCCTTGTTTAAGCATAGATAACAGACAGATTTTAAATCCTCCATCAAAAGCCACAAGGCGTTAAAGTGATAAAAAAACAAGCCCCGGATCGCTGCGCCTAATAAAAACATGCTCACTTTAAAACCTGGCAGCATCATTCCATTTGTAAATCTTGCGCATTTTTTGGTAACGGATTTTTATTCTTACTATACTCTGACCAAGGCATCATATTATTGATGATCAGCGACCGCCAATAAAAGTGATTGATTTTAAATGGATGACATATTTGAAACTACAACAGGCAAAGGTTGAGAAGATTCAAGTAAAGACTGGTTCAGTATTATTGAGATGCCAGGGAGACTGGACGGCTAAAGCCCTTCATAATGTGGTTAAATATTTACAAACCGATGCCGGCTCGCTCGAAAATGTGTCCATACAATGGGATGTTTCAGGTGTAGGAGAGATAGATTCTGCCGGTATGATGCTTTATATCCATTACCATGATTTACTGACGTTACAGCATTGCACTGTCGAGCTGACAGGCGCCAGGTCTGAGTATGAAGATCTTTATCAGCTGTTGCGTTCCCATGTTTCTCAGCAAGCGGTGTCAAAACCCCGCTTATTATATCGCTTGCTGCTCCCATTCAGTAATATTGGCAAGTCTGCATCAAATTTCTGCCAGGATATTAAAGATTTTCTTGCCTTTATCGGTGAAAATTCTGCTGCGCTGCTTACCTCACTGCAGCATCCATCGTCCATCCGCTATGCATCGATTGTCAAAAATATTGAAGAAGCGGGTGTTCGTGCACTGCCTATTATCTCCCTGACAAGTTGTCTTATTGGTGTTGTGATCACCTATCAGGGCGCGTTGCAGTTGCAGAAGTTTGGCGCCAATATTTTTATAGTAGACATGATAGCCATTTCTGTTACCAGAGAGCTGGCCCCACTGATCACCGCAATAGTCGTAGCCGGTAGAACCGGCTCATCCTATACTGCGCAACTTGGTGCGATGACCATTACTGAAGAGATTAGTGCCATGCGAACCATGGGCTTTGAACCGCACCGGTTTCTTGTTCTTCCACGCATAATTGCCTTAATGATTGCCATGCCGCTGCTGATCTTTTTTGCGGATATTATTGGTATTGCGGGGGGGATGATTGTTTCCAATATGCACCTGAATATTTCCTATACCGAATTCATCCATCGTCTGCAAAATGTACTCGATATAAAACACGTCTGGATAGGGCTTTTTAAAGGCCCCTTCTTTGCCTGGTTAATTGCAATCACCGGCTGCTTTCGGGGTTTTCAGGTTTCCAGAAATACTGAAAGTCTTGGCCGCTACACTACAATCAGTGTGGTCAACGCTATCTTCCTGGTCATTGCCTGTGATGCACTCTTTTCCGTTATCTTTACGGAGTTGGGCATATGAGTACCGTTATCAGTGTGGTGGACGTGGTGACTCGGTTTGCTGACAATGTGGTTCATGACGGCGTGAGTTTGAGCGTACAGCACGGTGAAATATATGGCCTGTTGGGCGGCAGTGGTTCAGGAAAATCGACATTAATGAAAGAGATGATCATGTTGTTACGACCTTCATCTGGAAAAATAGAAGTGCTCGGTCACGATTTGATCAATATAAGCCGAGCGGAAGCTGCCGAACTGCAGGGTCAGTGGGGCGTACTTTTTCAACACGGGGCACTTTATTCTTCACTAACGGTAATGGAAAATGTAGCGATCAGTCTCAAGGAATATACAACGCTGCCGGAAAAACTGATCCGTGAGATTGTACAGATGAAGATCAACCTGGTAGGTCTTCCTGCCCACACAGCAGATCTCTATCCTGCTCAGTTAAGCGGCGGCATGGTCAAGCGCGCATCGTTGGCACGGGCTCTGGCTATGGATCCGCGATTATTGTTTTTAGATGAGCCGACTTCCGGACTGGATCCTATCGGGGCTGAAGAATTTGACCATTTGATTGTTGAATTACGAGATATGCTGGATCTCACTGTTGTTATGGTGACGCATGATCTTGACTCCATCTGGACAATTGTGGATCGTTTTGCCGTTCTGGCAAATAAAAAAGTGATTGCAGAAGGTACGCTGAAGGCGGTGATACAGCAGTCCGATCCTGTCATCCAGCAGTTCTTCCGGGGAGAGCGCGGGCGCTTAAGGAGTGGTCATGGAAAGTAAAATAAATTACACGATTGTCGGACTCTTCGTTGTTATCCTGACGGCTGTATTGTTAAGCACAACCTTCTGGTTAACAAAGCAATACGGACAAAAAACTTATGATACTTACTTTGTTCATTTATCAGAATCGGTTGCAGGGTTGAATATAGATGCCGCTGTTAAATATCGAGGAGTGGACGTTGGTTCGGTGGTTAGAATTGGACTAAAAGCGGATAACCCTGAAGTGGTGGAATTACTCCTCAAAATATATCAGGAGATACCTATCAAGACGGATACCACTGCGGCGCTAAATTTCTACGGTATTACCGGGCTTGCTTATATCGAACTGAAAGGCATAGACAAACAGGCTGCATTGTTAAAAAGAGTAAATGATACGATACCCGTTATCCCGTCAAGACCGTCAACATTAAAAAGAATTGATCAATCTTTGAGTCAATTCGCAGAAAAATCCACTGAGACACTGGAAAACATCAACCGCTTACTCGGTCATAAAAATTTAAATAATGTTGAACTGCTGCTGTTTGAAAGCAAAGAACTGGTTAAAGATCTGCGCGTCCAGTTAGAAGGTATTCAGACGCTTGTTGATAATGGGATCGTGATGGAGAACAAGATAGCCGAAACATCTGCAAAGATCAGTGCAGCCGCAACCAGTATCGAGCAGATGGCTGATAATCTTGATAAGAATACAACCGGTCTTAGTCAGGAAATGAGCAGAGGGATGCGCACGAATTTTAGTTCATTGAACCAGCTTTTAAGCGATCTGGACATTTTGACAGGAAGTCTGCAGACAACCCTGCAAGGTATTAAAAACAGCCCAGCTGATCTGCTTTTCAAACGTTCGCAGCCGATTCCGGGACCCGGTGAGGAGGGTTATCATGAAAAATAGAGATTTTATTTTGCTGGCAGCGTTATTGATAGGGGTGACAGGATGTGCCGGCGAAAAACTGCCGCCTGTTTCTACCTATACCCTTTCTCCAGAGCTGAATACTTTTCAACTATCTAAGAGTAGCGAAGCAAAACCGGCCAGCATTCTTATGTTAGGCAGGATTCGCAGCACGCATCTCTTTAATGGTAGAGATATAATTTATAGCGATGCACGATATGGGCAGAACAGCTACGCTTATAGCCGCTGGAGTGATTCGCCTACGACCATGTTGCTGCTTATTTTTCAGGAAGCACTTGAAAAAAGCGGTCGTTATGTTGCAGTCGTTCCTTACTCATCACAGTCAGAATCTGATTTTCTGCTGGAAAGTACACTATTTGATTTCAGCCATAGCATCAATGATGACGGGACCTCCTCTGGCATTATAAGAATGCGCTTTAGCCTTATCGATAAAAATACAAACAGAGTTATCGCCAGTCGAGATTTTGTTGCAACTGTGCCAGTCGCATTGCCGATGAATGCCAGTGGAGCGGTAGCCGCACTGAACAAAGCTGTTATTATCGTTACTCAGGAACTGATTGATTGGCTGAAGTAAATTATCAGAATATATATCCGTTATCATTTACGATGCAAAATCAGTTTGCCCTCCAGGGCGTTAGTTCGAAAACCAATACAGCTTAAAAATATTTGAGCAGGGAATAACTATTGTCTTCATGTTGCAAACTAATGGGTAACCGCGACGGTTTCGTGAAATGAAGACTTAACACCTCTTCACCTCCCTATCTGCCTCTAAATTCAGCAAAATAATTAATATTGAAAATAAAATTTGGTGTTGTTGCTTTTTTCAGTTACCATGCGTTCGCTCTTTAATTCAGAGTTATTAATGAAATTATAAAGTCCAAGTTGTTATCTTAGTCACTCCCGCATCATTGTAGTTGTCCTTCGTTTATCCCTTAGCTTGATCATCACATTCAATAATTCAATCTCAGCGCTGCGCATTTTTGCGATATTTTTTTAATGAATTTATATAAGGGACACAAGATGTCTAATTCAACAACTGGTTTAGTAAAATGGTTTGACGAAGCAAAAGGTTTCGGTTTTCTTACTCAAGATAACGGCGGCGATGACCTGTTTTGTCATTTCCGTTCAATCGCTTCTGAAGGCTTTAAAACATTGGCTGACGGCCAAAAAGTTTCGTTTGAAGTTGAGCAAGGCCCAAAAGGTCTGCAGGCTACAAATGTAATCGCACTATAATTTAGTGCCATCGAAAAGGTGATGTTAGGTCACCTTTAATTTAGTAAATCATTACAACATTTAAATTACTCGCTACAAATATTGACCTCAATAACACCCACTTAGTTTGTGTTATGTCGATTTATATTTTTATTGTGAGCTCTAAAATTTAGAACTGTACTGGTTATTCTTTTAAATAAAAAAGGAAATTTGTTATGGCTCGTGCTACGGGAAGAAAACGATTTTGGTTCCAACAAAGTCGCGATCAAATATCAGAAACAAAAAATACAATTAAACAATCACAACAATTAACTAAGTAATACCACCAGCGATGTTATTTTTGAGGAGCCTCTATCCTCTTAAAATAACCGAGCGGGAACACCTCTTCGTTACTGCTACTACCTAATAAAGCCTGATCATCTAAAACGGCTTATTAATGACTTAAGCCCACAAAATTCCCCAATATAAAACGGCCCTGCCCTGTTTTTATCTGAAAGTGAACTACAGTCCAGCCCAGCTTCTTAAAATAAAAATATCAGTATTGCAAACCGATAAGTTCTCTCACGCAGTCTAAGGTTTCTATCAGGTTTTGGCTGAATTTATACGTCATGATATCGCTTTCGGTTTTTTGTTGACGTAACAGCGCATTAAAATGATTGATTTCATAGTTATAGCCGTGTGTTTTGCAGTCGAAATCAATATTTTCCTGAGTTGCATCGTTAATTAAGGTGACCGTTGACGGACTATTAAAACCGCGGTTAATTTTAATTATGCCTTGCTCGCAATAGAACACGGCTTCACCGGGGGTTGATTCCAATAATGTCGATTTTAATAATGCTGTGGAACCATTGTTATAGTCAAATGTCATGGAACAGGAGGAATCTGCTCCGTTATCAAAGAAGGTCGCATCGGCTGTTATTGTGTCAGGCATTCCAAGTGTCGAAAGTGCCGCAAATATCGGGTAGATACCTATATCTAAAAGACTGCCCCCACCCAGTGATTTATTAAACAACCTGGATTGATCGTCGAATTCCCGTCTAAAACCAAAATCTGCTTCTATTTTAAGGAGCTTGCCATAGGTTTGGTTATTTAACGCAGTTAATACAAATTGATAATGCGGCAGAAAATAGGTCCAAAGCGCTTCCATCAACAGCACATTATTTTTTTTCGCGGCGGCAATCATGCTATTCACTTGCTCGCCATTCATGGCAAAAGGTTTTTCGCATAATACGGCGATCCCCTGCTCTAAACATAAGAGTGCATTTCCTTTATGCTCGGAATGGGGTGTTGCTATATAAACGGCATCAATATTTGCATCATTGGCTAACGCCTCATAGCTAGCATAGGCTTTAGTTGCGTGATGTTTTTGCGCAAAGGCCTGCGCTTTTTGCTCGCTTCTTGAGGCGACGGCATATAGCTCTGCCCCCTTAACCGTTAATAAATCGCTCGCGAATGTATCGGCTATATGACCCAGGCCGATAATTCCCCAACGGATATTCCTGTTTTTTAGTGAGTTCATTTGCTGCTGCCTATAATTTACCAGCCTAAAGGCACTGATTTAACCTGGGTGTCATAATATTCTTTAAGTTTTTGTTGTAGTTCCGGGGAGATTGATTTTTGAGACGCGGCGATATTATCTGCCAACTGCTGCTCATTTTTGATCCCTGGGATCACCGTAGAAACTGCCGGTTGTGCGAGAATAAATGAGAGAGCCGCCTCATGAAGCGTCATCTCAGTACCGATTATTTTAAGCAGATCTTGCTGCAGAGCAAACCGGCGCTCAATATAATCGCTATACCCGCGCGAACGTATATCATTAAAACGACTCTCACTGGTAAATTTACCCGTTAACCAGCCGGAGTCCAGCGGCACTTTTACGACTATGCCATACTCTTTTTCAGCCGCTTCTTTAAACGCATTACCACTCTCTTGGAAATTGATATTATAGAGCGGCATGATGATATTACTGGGTGTTGTGCTAACGAGTTTATGGATACTTTGATAATCATCAAGTGATGCACCAAAGGCAAGTATCTTCCCTTCCTGTACTAATTCCTGAAACACGTCATAAAGTGGATTGTCACCATCGCACAATTCAATTGCAGGACTGTGCAGCAATACTGAATCGATATAATCTGTTTTTAAGATAGATAGGCTGTTTTCAACCGTCTTTTTCAGTGTTTTATGATCAAAGTTTTCACCATCGGGGCCGTGGCCGAACTTGGTATTGACGACAACTGCAGAGCGTTTACCAACCAGGGCTTTGCCTAAATATTCCATGGAGGCGCCCTGACCATAGTTAGGTGCGGTATCAAAAAAGTTAACACCCTGATCGATGGCGGCATGAACAAGGCGAATAGGATCTTGATTTACATCTCCCCATTCGTTTTTATTGGTATTGCCTAACTGCCATGCGCCAAATCCTAACTGTGAAACCATTTTTCCGGTTTTTCCATATTTTCTTTGTTTCATATATTGCCCACTTAGTTATTTTAGGACGATTAACCGTCCGGATAATTTATGTCCTCAGACTCAAACTTGCGGTTAAATATCACCACGAACATGTTCTTTCACTTTTGAATAATAGAAGTCAGATAATGTATCGTGTAATGTTTTTGATAAAGGTGCCATGGCTGCAACCAGAGCGTTCTGCTTAACTTGTTGCGCGCTGCTTGCGCCGCTAATAACGCTGGTTATTTGTGGTTGGTCGACTAGCCAACGTAACGCGAGTTGCGCTAATGGAATATCAGCAGGGAGCAAACCTTTGAGTTCATTCACTAATTCAATTGCTTTGCCATAAGGTAAACCGGAGAATGTTTCGCCAACATTAAATGCCGCGCCGTCTTTATTGTAGTTACGGTGATCGCTTTTACTAAATTGCGTGTTCAAATCAAATTTTCCGCTTAATAAACCACTAGCCAGTGGTAAGCGCGCAATAATCCCTACATCAGCCGCTGCGGCCTGTGGTAGCAATTGCTGAACTGCATCTTGGCGGAACAGGTTAAAGATTATCTGTAATGAGGTTAAACCCGGCTTATCCAGACACATTAACCCTTCTTTAATATTTTCAACACTGGCACCGTAATGGTTAATTAAGCCTTGTGAGCGAAAGTCTTCTAGCGCGTGCCATACAGCATCACCTTGTAACACGGCAGGTGGAATGCAATGCAGCTGTACCAAATCGATACAATTTACCTGTAAACGCGCTAATGAGCCTTCAATACTGCGCTGCATATTTTCAGCTGTGTATTGATCCGGGTAAAGAGAAGCATCACGACCAAGCTTAGTGACAATGGTGCGTGGTTGCGGATGTGCGCGTTGCCAACAACCGATTTTCTTTTCGCTCTCCCCACCGCCATATACATCGGCAGTATCCCAAAAAGTGATCCCTTCACTATCAGCCGCACTTAAAATTTGTTGGCTATTCTCAACACCAGCCGGACCAAAATCCCCGCCTAACTGCCAACAACCTAAACCAATTACCGATGCAGAGAGTCCACTTTTACCCAATTTTCGTTGTTCCATTATTGCCACCTATTATTTACGACAAACAAATAACTGCAAAAGATTAACGATAATCTAATCGCATCCTATGATATCCACTATTGTAATAAATCGAGCAGTGTTTATCATCACCAATACAATCAACTCACTGTTTAACTTTATTTAACAATCAAAAAACGAGAGAAAATAATTTATGTTGAGACCTGAGATATTGGCATTTTTAGCGGTGGTAAAAACGGGCAGTTTTACCCGTGCAGCAGAGCAGACTAAAACATCTAAATCTCGCGTATCACAACAAGTATCGAGCCTGGAGAAAACCCTCGGGATCACCCTGTTACACAGATCAACCCGTAAAATACGACTGACCGATGCGGGCGACTCTTATTACAGCGAATGCGCCCGCGCCGCCGCTATTTTAGAACAGGCCCGAAAAAATCTGAATGAGCAGCAAGACCAGGTAGCCGGACTAATTCGACTCAATTCAGTGGGTGGTTTATTCTCAGAAAATATGCTCGCACCTGCTGTCATTGCTTTTATGCAGCAATATCCAGACGTTGAAATACAACTTGATTTCAGCAGCGCACAAGTTGATGTGATTGCTGAAAACGTAGACTTAGTGGTGCGCATGGGACAATTAAATGATTCAGCGCTTATTGCACGTAAGTTGATGGAGATAAAAACCGATGTGGTTGCCAGCCCTGCGTTTATCAAAAAACAGGGGAAACCCAATCAGCCACAACAATTAGCCCAGTTCAATTGTTTATGCGGCAGCTTACGAAAATGGCACTTCCAACATAAAAGTTCAGAACAAGTACAGGATGTAACTGTTACAGGCTCACTCTCCTCTGCCAACGGTCATATATTATGTAGGGCAGCCATTGAGGGGGTAGGCATAGTACGCTTAAATGAACTTTATACTGATCAATATATACAAACGGGCAAATTAGTCTCCATATTTGAACAGTGGCAAATCCCCTCTTCTCCGGTGTCGCTTATTTACCCCAAGGTGCGTTATAAAACTAAACGGATCCAAGTATTTGTAGATTTTCTGATAGCCTGGTTTGAAAATAAATAAGGACAGTTCACCTGGTAGGGAGCTAATGCAATCGGGGAGATTCAAAGGTTTATAACGGTTAACGGATGTAAAGATAAGATCAGGTTTATAGACTGCGAAGAGCCGATGAATGAGTAGCGTTAGCTATGGGTTCATCGTATTGCTTTCCTTTTCATCCAACAAGGTCAGCGCTCCAAATTGAAAAACAGGCAGTTCCCCCTGCCAACAAACATATTTCAGAGGGAACAATGGAAATAATAAAGAGTTAACCTTTATAAATTTTCGGATTAAAGACATCCCTTAACCAATCACCCAAGAGGTTAATAACCAGTACTAGAGTTACCAGTACAATACCGGGGAAGAGTGTTATCCACCAGGCGCCCGAGAAAATGTATTTAAAACCTATGCTGATCAAGGCGCCTAATGAAGGCTGCTCAACGGGTAAACCTAAGCCTAAAAATGATAATGCAGCTTCAGACATAATAGCATTAGCGACTTGTACCGTAGAAATAACTAGAATCGGTGACAGACAGTTTGGTAAAATATGTCTGAACATTATTCGACCCGCTTTAAATCCCATTACTTGCGCAGCTTCTACATATTCTTTTTCTTTTTCCGCCAGTACCGAAGCACGAATTGTACGCGCATATTGCGGCCATTCGGCCATACCGATTATCACCACCAGCATGATCACCGCATATTCACTGTAAAATTCGTTACCAAAACTCGCTTTAAAAATAGCAGAGACAATAATCGCCACCATCAGGGTTGAAAAGGAAAGCTGTACATCCGCAAAACGCATTAGAAAACTGTCAATACGTCCGCCAAAATAGCCAGAAGAAAGCCCAACCACTATGCCTATTATGAGCTGCAAACCGACGGCTAAAAAGCCAATGGTTAACGATAAACGTGAGCCGTAAAGTATGGTTGAGAATATGTCGCGCCCTTGATCATCCGTTCCCAGTACAAAGTTTTCATCCCCCTCTGCCATCCACGCAGGGGGAAGTTCCGAATCCATAAGACTAATACTGGTAAGATCATAGGGATTAGTCGGTGCAATGAGTGGCGCAAATAAAGCCATCACTAAAATAGTAAGGAAGATAGCAAAGCTGAACATTGCAATTTTGTCTTTCAAAAAATAATAGATCAGATCTGAATTTTTCAAACGTTCCCAACGGGTAGGAACATGAGAAGAAGTAATAGTATTCATGTTTAAGCGCCTTTACCGGTTATATTTACGGTAGGATCAACCACACCATATAAGAGATCCACAATAGTATTTGTCACAACAAAGATTAAACCAACAAAAATCACATAAGCTGTGATCAAGGGGGTATCCACACGGTTAATAGCTTCTAAAAATAAAAACCCGGTTCCCGGCCATTGAAATACAGTCTCAGTCAAAATGGTATAGGCCACCATAGTACCTATCTGCACGCCACCAACGGTAAGCACTGGCAGCATAGTATTTTTCAGAGCATGCTGGTAATAAACTTTATTCATCGGCAACCCTTTCGCCGTGGCGAATTTAACATATTCAGAGCTAAGCGCTTCCAGCATTTCAGAACGCACCAAGCGGATAAACAGCGGCAACATGATCGACGCTAACGAAATACAAGGTAAAATAAGATGTAACAGACCATCTTTGGAGAGAAATCCTGTATCCCAGCCCAAAACATTAACGGTGACACCACGTCCGTAGGAGGGGAGCCACTGAAGCTCAATGGAAAACAGATACATCAGCATAATTGCAGTCAGAAAAACCGGAATGGAAATACCCAAACTGCTGAATGCCATGATCATTTTTGTCCATGTACTTTTAGGGTGAATAGCGCAGTAGACCCCCAGCGGTATGGCAACAAATATGATAATCAATGCCGCACCCAAAACCAGTTCAAGGGTTGCTTCAAGTTTATCTAATATGACGTCAACAACGGGCTTTTTAAAGAAATAAGAGGTGCCTAAATCCCCATGCGCAGCGTTGGAAATAAAACGGGTGTATTTAATAGGAAATGGATCATTAAGACCTAATTCGTCACGCAGTATCTGCCTCTCGTCCTCGGAAACAGATTGGCCAACTAACTCGCGAAGCGGATCGCCCAAGTTATCTTGAATAGAGAATGCAACCAAACTGATCACAAACATCACTACCAACGCCTGAAAAAGACGATTGATCAGAAACGTAAACATTCCTTGTACCTCAAATTAATTAATAAACGTTTAAAACGAAGCACTAAGGTCTCGCAATAAAAATTTGAATGGAAAAACTATCTCTTTGCACAGTAAGGCCCTAAATAAATAGGGCCTTTATTAGCTTGTTTAACTACTATCTATTTAACAACCTTTTATTTAACAACAAGGTCACCGAAGTACGGGTAGTTCATGGAGTTAACTATGGGTTCAATCTGCAGATTAGATTTTGCTCCCCATGCCAAATTCTGCCAATGAAGAGGAACAAATGCAGCATCTTTGTACAATATTTGTTCTACTTTCTGTAACATAGACGCACGTTTAGCAGGATCTGTTTCAGCATTAGCCGCATTAACTAAACTGTCCACCTCAAGGTTAGAATAATGTCCGCAGTTATAAGGACCTTTGCCCGTTTCAGCATTGCGCGTCATGGTCAAAAATTCAGAGAAGTTAGCTGAATCTTCTGTATCTGAATGCCAGCCAATCATCATAATGTCCGCAGCACACACATCAAATTCAGGCCAGTATTGCGCTTTAGGCAGCGTTTTCAAGTCTACATCGATGTAGATTTTAGCTAGCATACCGGCAGATGCCTGTGCAATTTGGGCATCCTTCACGTAACGGTTGTTTGGCGCCATCATAGAAAGCTGTAACCGTTTGTTTTTAGAGTAACCCGCTTCTTCCATTAATTTCTTCGCTTTTGCTACATCAAAACGAGGTACTAATGTTTCATCATAACCGGCGTAACCAGAAGGGCCTTGTTGGCCAGCCGTGGTTGCAAAACCTTTCATAATCTTTCTAACAATACCGTCATTATTAATTGCATGGACAATCGCTTGGCGAACGCGCACATTTTTAAGCGCCGGATTACTTTTCTGATTCATTTGGAAAGTGATGATTCGCGAACCGGGAACAGTGGTTAATTTAAGACCTTCAGTCTCAGCAACACGTTTCTGATCGTTTGGCGCCACCGGGTAGATCATATCTACATCGCCGGAAAGAAGCGCTGCAACACGAGTTGCATCTTCTTTAATCGCTACCAGTGTCAGCTTATCAACATTACCGGGAGAGTTGGTATCCCAATAATCATCAAAACGCTCAAATACCACTTTAATGCCCTGTTCACGCGTCGTTATCGTATAGGGGCCTGTACCTGAAACGTGGGTTGACGCAAAAGAACCGCCATGTTTAACAATTTCACTTTTATCTTTACCGTCCATTTCGCCAGAATAGAATTTTCTGTCCATCGGGAAGATGTAGGTCGCCGTTTGCAGTACTAACGGGTAAGGTTCAGTTGACTTAATCTCTACCGTGTAATCATCAATTTTAACCATTTTCTCATAAGGTGAGAAAACGCCTTTAAAATCAGCAGAGTTTTTCAGACGATTAAATGTCCAAATAACATCGTCCGCAGTCATCAAATTACCAGAGTGGAATTTAACGCCTTTACGCAGATGAAAACGGAATGTTGTATCATCAATACGTTCCCATTTTTCAGCTAAACGGCCTTCAAACTGCAATGCTCTAGTGAAACGAACAAGCGGATCGAAGAGCATATGCGACATCTGCAGCGTTCCCCCTGAAAGCTGCTCATGCGGGTCAAGTGATACCGGGGTAGAATCATAGGCAACAGTAATATCTGCCGCTGCAGCACTGAAGCTTAATCCTGCTGCCAGCAAAGCAACCGCTAGTTTGGTCTTGAAGAATTTCATTACATAACTCCTTGATGCCGGGAGTAATTTCCCGTTGGTTTTAGTTGTTGTAAAATGTTGTCACACCGCGCTGCTAAACTTTAGTTTATCTGTCGTGCTTACCACTATTATTAACCTGTAAATTCAATTTATGGGACACTGCGTTTTTCGTTAATATCAGTGGCTGATAAATTAAGAATTAAGCTCTCAGCCCTTTAAATTCAGGCATTAAAGAAACAAGATGTTGACTGTATTGATGTTGTGGCGTGTTAAACAATTGCTCTGTAGGCGCAACTTCTAACAACTTGCCCTGCTGCATCACCCCAACACGATCACACACTTGACGTATAACCGGCAGATCATGACTGATAAATAACATGGTCAAATTCAGTTCATCCTGAAGATCTTTTAATAAGTTCAATATTTGCGCCTGCACAGAGACGTCTAAAGCGGATGTCGGTTCATCACAGATTAATAAACGCGGCCTTGTTGCTAAGGCACGCGCAATAGAGATACGCTGGCGTTGACCACCTGAAAATTCATGCGGATATTTCACACCAGCCATGCGCCCTAACCCCACATGATCTAATAAATCATGCACAATTTGACGAATTTCAGCCTCTGATTTGGCGAGTTTATGAAAGCGTATCGGTTCAGCAATAATATCGAATACACGCATCCGAGGATTCATTGAAGTATAGGGGTTTTGAAATACCATCTGCATTTGCCGGCGAATTGGCCGGCGCTCTTTTTCTGATTTTATTGCAGTTAAATCAATACCTTCAAAGGTGATCTTCCCTTCATTTGGAGTATATAAACCGGCAATGACACGCGCTATGGTTGATTTACCCGAACCGGACTCCCCCACCAGACCGAAGGTTTCACCTTCGTTAATTTGAAAACTAATATTATTGTTAGCTTGAACATATTCACGGCGGCTCTCAAACATTGAGTCTTTGGTGGTAAAACGTAAACTGACATTTTCCACATTTAATAGCGGCCCGCTATATTCACGCTGATCTTCACTTTGGCCTAACCAATGGTTTTTTATATCCAGTTTCTTCATTTCGCCCGCTTCCTCTATATAATTTACCAGAGGAAATCGATCTAATTTAATATCTGAACGAGGTACCGCAGAGATCAGGCTGCGCGTATAGTCATGATCAGGATTTCCAAGCACTTTTTCCGTTGCGCCAAACTCAACCAAATCACCGCGGTACATCACCGCAACTTTATCCGTTACATTAGATACCACGCCCATATCATGGGTAACCAGCATACAACCAACATTTTTATCAATGCACAGGTTACGGATAAGGGTCAGAATTTGATCCTGAATTGAAACATCCAGTGCGGTAGTGGGTTCATCTGCAATAATTAAGTCCGGCTCACCAGAAAGGGCAATTGCGATAACAACACGTTGGCGCATACCACCTGAAAATTGATGTGGATATTGTTTAATTCTTAAATGCGCATCAGGAATGCCTACTTGCTCCATTAAATTCAGCGCGCGTTGATACGCTTCTTTTCCGGTAACCTTTAAATTTGCGCGAATTGTTTCTGTTAATTGTTTTTCAACGGTGAAAAGTGGGTTTAGAGAGGTCATTGGATCTTGAAAAATAAAACCAATTTTCGAGCCGCGTACTGAGCGCATTTGCTCAGCGGTTAAACCGGAAATTTTTTCACCTTCTAAATAAATGTCACCACTGGCAATAACCCCCGGTGGACTCAACAGATCCATAATGCCATTACCGACAGTTGATTTACCTGCACCTGACTCGCCAACAACGCCGACAATTTCTCCTCTTTCTATTGAAAACGAGAGTGATTTAACGGCAGCATGGATTCCATGACGAGATGGATACTCAATGCGAAGATTTTTTACTTCTAATAAAGACATGATCAATTACCTTCAATCAGATGAATAGCACCTAGCATCAAAAAATTATTACCATTTAGTATGTTTTACAGATGACGAGATAAAAGAACAAAAAAACATAACTAATAATAAAACGCTATATGAGAGTGGGGGTATATTATTCAATATATTTGATTTTGCAATGATCCAAATTAGGAATACAACAAAGCATTAATACTTAAAAATAACCTTTACAACATTATTTTTACTATGAAAACAGGCAGTAAGCCATTTTTAAACAGTGACCAAGTGTAATACTAGCAAAATAGATGCCAAAGAAAATTATCAACTTAATAGCCTGTGACACCCCCTTCCTTGTAAATAATGACCAAGGCAAGTCTTGTGGCGCTTGGACTGCTGTTTTTTTTGATCATAAATCATGGCCAACTTCACCTCGATTAAAAAATCAACTCCTAATCAACACGCACCAGATTGGTGTGCAACGCTCTGCTTTGGTCTGTCACTGGAAGGATGGATAATAATTTTTATAACGGTATGAAAATCAAACGATAGTACCTATAAAGACAGAGTATTAAATTGCATTAAACGTGAAACACATCACGTCAACTCGGATTTATACATATAGGTTCAGATGGGTATTATACCAATTCGCTTCATTATCTGATCAGTTTTGCTTATCCTGATTATTTTCTGGATAAATAAGGCAATCCGCTGACGCCTCTCGGTTCGTTTATTGATCCCCATATTTGAGCAGTGGCAAATTCCATCGATTACGGTGTCGATTATTTACCCCAAGGTGCGTTATAAAACTAAACGGATCCAAGTATTTGTATATTTTCTGATAGCCTGGTTTGAAAATAAATAAGGACTGTTCGCCGAAATCAAGCAAACCATATCAACGCAATATTCAAAAACACAAAATCAATGCAGGTCATGCAAGAGCGGATTGAAGAAGAGCGAGATAAGAACGCCCCAGATCTATTTAAATATCATCACCCGAACTTTGCATATTGTCATCTCCTTGAATTTCAACCTCCTCGGGATCAATTTCAATCACCGGAATCGTTTCTTCAACACTGAAGTAAATACAAGTTGGAATTGAATAATTAGGCACATCATCATATGAAAATATAGAATAATATTTCGGTATATTGGGGTTACCAAAATTATCATAGGTATAGGTATCTTGACCTGCATAAATTTTAACGCCATCAAAAGGAGAACGCGGTGGATGAAAACGGTTTCTCACCACAAAAGAGCCTAATAAGTCTTTGCTTTCAGGATTTTCCCATGTGATTTTAGTTGTCCTATTTTCTATTGATGTCTTTATATCGCTGGGAGGTTGTAAGGCAAACTTAGCACGTTCAATATATTCAATGACTAATTTAGCCTGTTTGTCGTGAACAGGATCATTAAGCCAGTTAATCAGTTCGCCTTGCCCATTTTTCAATGCGGCAGTTGCACGAATAATAAAATAGGCTTGCTTATTTCCTAAATGAAACCCTTCTAGCTCTGTTCTGCTCAGCGTATCAAAATCAAAAAAATGTTGTGTTTTATAGCGTAATTGCTCGTGACCGACTTCATATCCAATATACTGAATACTTTCACGCTGCTTAATACTTTCAATATTAATGCCTTCAAATTCAGCAAGCTCTACTGTAAAACGAATATCTTTTTTATCACCAAGGGCACTGCTGTTTTCAAGCTCTAAATAGGCATCGGTGATCACGGTTTTTTCCGGATCAGGCATAGAATGCAAGGCAAATGACAACTGACCATAAATTTCATGGCCATTTTCATCATAACCCGATTGCAAACTACCCGTTACAATGCCATTTTCAGAGATAGTATTAACTGCAGTGGGAGAGACTTCAACGGTTTTAGGTTGACGGCTATAAATGATATCTAAATTAGGGCGATAATGAATGCCCGAGCCAAAGCGACCATAACCTATGTCAAACTGCATCATTTGAGAATCGTTACCTTTAGGTAATAGCGTAGGGCCATCAATACGAATAAGCACTGTACCCGTTTTCAATTGTTGTTGTAGAATATCCCGTTCTTTACCATTTAAATGCCAAGCACTCCAGACACCTTGGGTAACACGATCTGATTCAATCGTTTGTCCCGAGTGAATGACAGTGGCATTGGCAATATCGTTATAATCACGAATATTAGGGACAGAGCTCGCATCTAAAAATGAAATTCCCCATTCACCATAGCCTTCAATTTTTGCACTCACCCTATTCATCGGATAGAGAGAGAAACTTGCTTGTTTAATGGTGGCATCATCCGGTAAGCGATCCAGTGAAAAAGCAATTACGCCATAGCAAATGCCTCGAGATTTATTGATACCAATAAATAAAGAATTTAAACCAAAATGTTCCTGATTTTTCTCTTGGGTATATTGCCCCACATAACCAATATCCTGGCTGGCAGGGAATAGGGTTTTGCTATATTTGTCATGCGCTAATAAGGTTTTTAATTTAAGTTCAGGCGCATAAGGCCCCTTGATTTTAGTTTTTTGATCAACGGCTCGAATTTTATAAAAATAGTACTGACTCGTTTTTAACTGCACATCGGTAAAAAACAATGATTTGGTTATACCCACTAAATTATCATCGGTACAGGGACTTTTATGACTGATACTGCGATAAATTTCAAAATAAACAGGGTCGTTTTCAGAATATTCCCATTCTAATGAGATATTGTTTTCGGTTAACTCGGTGAGATTAAAGTTATCTACTCGTTTCGGTGCCAAATGAGAGTAGTTAATGGCGGAGCCAAAAGCGTACACTAATGCCGGAATATTTTCATTTACACTTTGCGACATATTTTCCATATAATCAGGAATGTTTTTTGTGCCCACTTCTACGACCGTCGCAATAATGCCGCGATTATAATAATACTCTCTACCGCTACCATTGATTAAGTTTGTAGGTGGCTTGCCGCGATGAATACCGTATTTTCTACCGGTCACTTTTTCTATTTCAAATGCCATATTGGCACAAAGTATATTGAGATCTGTCGTATCTATTTCAGCTTCATGATTAAATTTATGAGCCGGGAAGAAAACATTACCTTGTGAATGGTAATCAAGTGCAATAGTAATATTTGCATGGCTTTCAACAAAATCACGAACAGCAGATGTTTCTGGCTCTGAAAATTCATTTGGGCCACTGTAAGTATTTGAGCTGGTATCGGAGCGGGTTTTAAATCGCACGCCAAAGTTACGGTTTAAATCTACACCGAAACTACCATCACCATTATCACGTCGATTTTTACGCCAAAATGAAAAATGAGTACGCGAGAACTCAAATCCATCCGGGTTTAAACAGGGAACAATATAAAGCGTGTTAAGCGTTAATGCTTGTTGCAGCTTAGGATTGAATTGATAATTATCAATAATATACTTAATAAAATTATTTGCTAATTCAATACCAATCCACTCTCTTGCATGAATAGTTCCGGTATATAACAAGGCGGGTTTAGTGTCCGCATTTGCAACATCCAGGCTAATCGTTGCCATCACAATAGGCCGCTTTTCCCACGTTTCACCAATACTTTGTACCCTTATTAAATTAGGGTGTTCAGTGGCTGCCGTGTTAAGGAAGTCAATCGTCTCTTGATACGAAAAATATTGTTTTTTCATTATCTCTGTTCACTCTAATAATTAAACTTCAGCTTAAATACTTGCCAGGCTTCCATAATGCTGACAACTTTTTTGTTTTTTATGTTTTTCACTTGATAAAAATGGGTACCGTCACCCTGTAAGGCGTTATAAACACCTTCAACACTGAGGGTTTGAATAATGAGCTCGGTGTGTTTTTTACCTATTCCGTTAATGCCCATTAAGAAAAATTCAACATCATCAACAGTCATGGTTAAAATTGATTCGATATTTTTAAGTAGCGGTGATTCATCACACTCTTCATTTGCGAGGAGAGCGCTGGACTCAGTTAGAGCGGATGAACTATTGACTCGATTAGTGTCCGTTGCTACTTGCCTGTTAGGCTCGCGCTTACAGTAGTTATCTTGCCGGTTCCAGACTTCACTCGGCCACTCTTCCTGTTTACCGTCAATGGTATTTATTATGGGGTAATCATCATCACTGAGTGCCGTAAACATTTCACCGCTATCACAACTTGGATAGACTTTTCGTCCAAAAGTTATATAGCGCATAGTACGTAAAACATGGGCGCTGATCTTGCACAACTCTTCCCAATTGTAGGGAGGAATATAAGGTTGCTTAAATTGACCTGTGGATAATTTCCACATTAAATACTGACCAATCCAATCCCGAATGTAAGGGAATGCGGCAAAAGCAGTCGCACATTCTAAAATGCGATATTTTCCATCGTTCCCCACTGCAATATCACAAGCCCAGTATTCAGCATTCGCAGCTTTAGAGACTTTAACCGCAAGATCTAATACCCCTTGAGGCACATCCATATAGTCCATACTGCCTCCTTGGCTGGTATTGGTTAACCATTCACCTTCAGGGGGTCTGCGCCAAAAAGCACAAACTGGTTTATGACCAATCAACATCACACGGATATCAGCGGCCATCGGCACAAAGTCTTGTGTATAAACGGGGTAATACTTTTTCTTATTGAGTAATTCTGTGGCCTCTTGGTTACTATCTACTTTATGAACAAAATATCCCCCATAATTTGAAGGACCATAAGATTTTTTAATAATCTTCGGATAAACCGTTTTTTTAAAAAACTGCGAAGCCTCTGATGGTTCATAAAATATTTTTGTTTTAGGAATGGGAATATTATATTTTTCACAAAGTTGGGTAACATTTTCCTTAGATTTATTGGCAAATTGAGCATCTAATGAGGGTATAAACTGGACATTAGGCAATGCACGGGATATTTCTCTAAACGTTTCATATGCGGTGGCAGGTACGTTACCAATTATCACTTCAATTTTCTTTCGTCTAACTTCATTGATAAAACATTGTTTATCATTTCGCCAATGGTAAATAACGGTTTCTATTTTATCCGGCCAACCCTTAAAATTTGATTTATCAAAAAAACGCAAGACATGGTCTAAATATAACAAACCAATTTTAGGCAACGATTTTTGTATAGCTTTTTTCACTATGTTCACCTTCTACAATGCTTTCTATAAGGTCGGCTATTTTATTGATTTTAAGCTGGTTAAAATTTAAGCCGATTTTTTCCTGTTCAGGTGTCGCAAATGCAGGTATCCCATTCACTTCAAGTACAACATATTCTTGAGCATCTAAATCATATAATAAATCCACACCTGCAATTTCCAGCCCGGTGACATTTGCCGCCTTGATAGCTAATTCAATAACATCATCATTAGGCTCCCGTAATAAAATAGAACCGCCGCTGGTAATATTAGTTCTCCAATCACCTTCTGGCGCGCTACGGCCATAACAACCGACAAATTCACCATTAACAATATCAACTCGCCAATCTGTTTTATCGTAATTAATATATTTTTCTAGATACAGGTTTTCCAGCCCCATCCGGTTTAAAAAGGGAATTAAAACATCGAGTGCTCTTTCGTCCTCTATCTTAACTAACCCGTTCCCTCCCCAGCCATCGGTAGGCTTATAGACTACTTGCCCTTGCCAATCGCTGACTGTTTTTTTTAATAATGAAATATCATCACGATGAATCATGCGATATTCAGCCGTT
Source organism: Psychromonas sp. (assembly GCF_047632995.1). GTDB lineage: Bacteria > Pseudomonadota > Gammaproteobacteria > Enterobacterales > Psychromonadaceae > Psychromonas. Next base: position 19,535 of record NZ_JBLIEK010000028.1, on the reverse strand, counting down.
CTTATTCCGGCATGATTTAATGCATGAGCAGTTAAAAACTTATCTTCGGTCAACGCAAAGGCATCATAATTATTAAGGGTAGAAGTAGTCTGATTAAGTAATTGATACATATATAATTGAAAGGCTGATTGCTCCCCTGCATTGTATGAAAAAAAAGCGTCTAAACTTTCCATATTAATGCCGTTACAAATAATTTCACCTCCAGATGCGCAAGAATTTCCTAGATTTAGATCCGTTATTGTCTTTATCCCTTTTTTTGCCAGCATATCGATTAATTTTTGCTGTATTTCAACGCCTCCACAGTTTTTATATAACCACATTCCAACCGTTGGTTCTGAACCTATATTTACATTACTACTCATTATTTTATCACCCCATTTCGAAGTAAATTCTTCCGTATAAATAACGCTAAATATTTTTATGATTAAATAAAAATTTCTATCTACATATTCACATCAACATTAAGTATAAAAGTAGCACAAAAAGATGAATTAACTATACTAACTAGAAATCAAATAATTAATAATGTCAATGATTTGTGATTATTTCTCAGTTTGAAATAGGTCAACACCTCTCCTGGCTATAGCATTTTTTCATCTACAGTAAATAAAGTGCGGATCCGCTAAAAGCCTTACCCTAAGTGCATCTGTTCATAATGTAAAAAGTTAACTTTTTGGGTGATATTAGGGTCTGTTTATTTTGAAAGTTTGCTTTTATTTAAACAATATTAATCAAACCGCCATATAGGGAAAAGCTATGGATTTTTCGGAATTAGCTAGCATTATCAATTTGAATTCATATACCAAGAATAAATGTGGTGTCGATGAAAATGGCGTTATTTTCCGAGGATGGCTGGAAGCGCTTGGTTATAAATGCACAGTGTTTCCCCGAGAAGAGATAGGAGATCATCTGTTATTTAATTCACCCTTCCAAAAAGGCAAAAAACGCGTTTTATTATTGGGACATTTAGATACGGTTTTTCCTCCTTATACTTTTGTTGCTTTTTCTGAAGATCAAGAGTGGGTGTATGGCCCTGGGGTATGTGATATGAAAGGGGGCAATATAGTTGCCCTTGAAGCTTTACGAGCTGTAAAAGCTAAACAAGGAGCAATCTGTAATATTGATATGTTATTGGTGAGTGACGAAGAAAGCGGTAGTGATGACAGTAAACAGTTAACGGCTGAATTAGCGAAAGATTATGATGTTTGTTTAGTTTTTGAAGCGGCTGGTATTGATAATGAAGTGGTGATTGGCCGCAAAGGGGTTGGTACCTTTACTATTTCATTACTGGGTAAAGCGGCTCATGCGGGCAACCATTATATTGATGGATGTAATGCTAATTTAGCCGCTGCGCATATGATTATCAAACTAACAGAGTTAACTGATTTAGCCGAAGGAACAACGGTAAATGCGGGCAAATTTAGTGGTGGCCTTGGCGCAAATACCATATCACCTACAGCTGAAATTATTGTCGAAATACGTTATACCCAAAGCCAGGAGAAAGACCGTTTACTACTTGGCGTTAAAACGATTGTTAATCAGACCTTTGTTGAAGGCGTTACGGCAACAATAACAGGAGGAATACAGCGAGATGTTATGCAACCATCCGATAAGCAGGCTCAATTATTAGAGCAGCTGAAAAAAATACTCGGCTACTCACTTAAAACGGAAAAACGTGGTGGCGTGAGTGATGCCAATATTGTTTCTTCTGTTGGTGTCGCAACGCTTGATGGTTTTGGGCCCTTTGGTGATGGTGATCATACCATTCACGAACGAGCTAGAAAAAAAAGTTTTATCCAGCGTATAGATGAAATGACCAAGATATTACTGGCATTTAATGTGAGATGATTCGTCTCAACTCAAAGGGGAAATAAACTAATTGAGGAGAGACAAACCTTTCTCATAAAATCAATAACCTTAAAACATTAATCGCCTAAATATGTAAATGGCGTTTTATCTTTTTAGTCGGGGTCTTGATAAAGGGTTCGCTCTGCTCGACTACTTTGCTTATCTTTGAATAGCTAGAAAGTAGTGCGTTAGCAGCCGTTCGAATCTCTTCCAACAGCGATAAAATATCACCATGCAGAGCAGAATCACTGGTATTAGTTACATTATGGGATTCATCAAACTGGTCGTAATCAATGTGTATTTTAGCAACCACTTTCCGATCGAGTTCATAAACGAGAGAATCTAATACCAGCGGGTGCTGATTGATAACAGATTCAACAGCTTCGGAATAAATATTCTCCCCGCTTGCACCGATAATCACGTTTTTACTGCGCCCGTTAATGGTCAAGATACCATTGTCATCTATATAACCGAGATCGCCGGTATTTAACCAGCCATCTTCATCTAATACTTCGGCAGTACGCACGGGATCTTTATAATAGCCCATCATAATATTCGGACCGCGTACATGCAGCTCACCGTCACGGATCTCTTCCGATTGTTTTTCAAACCGATATTCAATGTGTGGAACAATTAATCCTGTTGTACCGAGCTTTGTGCACCCGGGCGCCGCAGCGGCAATAATCGGCGCAGTCTCAGTCAGGCCGTAACCAATGGCATAGGGAAAATCGGCTTCAAGTAAAAATGCCTCAACAAAAGGCGATAACTTGGCGCCGCCAATACCAAAAAGACGCATCTGTCCGCCAAAACTTTCCTGGAGTTTTTTCCCTGCAATCTTATTTAATTTTTTACGCGCAAAAGCGACGTTTTCATAGAGATATTTAACCACGCTGTTTTTATTAAACTGAGCCAAGACTTTTGATTTGTAAATTTTTTCAATGACCAGCGGCACACATAGCATACAGGTCGGCTGTACTTTCTGCATCGCCGCCAGAATGATTTTTGGCGAAGGCACTTTACTGATGTAATGAATGGAAGCGCCCGTTGCAAAAGGTACTAAAAACCCGGCAGAACACTCATAGGTATGCGCCAGAGGTAATATGGATAGAAACTTATCTTCGCTGTGTATATTGACCATGCTTTGTATCTGCTGAAACTGTGAAATCAGGTTTTTATGAGACAGCATGACCCCTTTTGATTGGCCGGTTGTACCCGAGGTATAGATAATCGAAGCAAGATCATTTTCATCAATTATTACAGGCTGACGACCATCCTGCAGATGCGCCAGCTGCCGCGCTTTTGCCTTAATCTGGGCAATTTTTGCAGCACCTTTACTAACCAGTTCCGAGTGTTTCGGCGTTTTATCTTCTAATAGTTCAAGCGATTCCAATGAAAAAATATACTGTAGCGCGCTGCTGAAATCATCTTCGTTAAATTTAGCGCTGATTTTGTTAGAAACAAAAAGAGCAACAGCTTCAGAGTGTTTAATGATGTGATGCACTTCATTGCGATGGAAGTCAGCTAAAATAGGCACAACTATCGCCCCCATGGAGGTGATAGCGAGGTAAACAATTCCCCAATGGGGCATATTCTCGCTGCAGATAGCCACTTTATCACCCTGCTTTATTCCTAACGCCCCGAAAATAGTATGAAGCTGCGCTATTTTTTCTCCTGCTTGACCGTATGTTATTTCAATATCGCCAATATTTGAGACTAAAATATTGTCTTCATAAAAAGAAGTTGAACGTTTTGTTAACGCTGCCAAAGTATTGTGTTCAAGCTGTATGGTCATTCAGGATCCTTGCTACCAAAAGAACTAAAAAGTAATCAGTCTAACATGTAAAAAATCAACTCTAACTGCATTGTAAGTTTTATTCAGGAGACCTATTATTCACCACTTTGCGATCCGCTAAAGCGGTTCATTAATTCATTGCTATGGTTAATCGATTTTAATTAAACATTCTGAGCTTTGCTTAAGCCATATTTCATCGAGATCTTCGATTAAAAATGACAATGTTGAGCCGTGGAGGAATAAATTTAAACGAGCTCTGCGCATCCTTTTTTCAGTCCACTTATACATAAAAACAGGCGGACTGAAGTCCGCGCCCTTATATGCTTAACCCAAGTCATCTGCATCAGCATTTACGTTATTTACTCGGTCTAAACCAATTTGCCCAGCTCACAAAAGCGGCTGTGCTGCGGGTTTGAATCCATACTTTTCCTTGACCGGAGAAACGACAAACAAAACCTTCACCAGAAAAAAACAGTGATTTATAACCACCAACTTTACTTACCTTATATTCGAGCCCCGACGTAAAGCCTACAATATTCCCTGTATCAACTACATAATCCTCAGTAACATCGATCTCTATTATTGCACCGTAGGAGTTAAACCAGAGATCACCCGTACCCATAGCACGAATTAAGAACAGGTTTTCTCCCGAGAAAAAACCTTTCGTTAAACCTTGCCATTTACTCTCTATCTCAACATCAAAACCGCAAGCAACAAACGCTGAATTTTGTAGATAAATAGTATCATTGTCTAGATATAGATGGCGTAGATCACCCGGCGCACCCGGTGCAATACCTATCTCACCCGTAAAATTCTCTGCGCTAAATTCATTAATGAAAACATTTTCACCTGTGATCAAGCGGCCTAAACCACCACGCATTTTAGTTTTCATGCGTATATTGGTGTCCATTGTCGCCATGGCTGAAGCTTCTACTTTAAGCTTTTCTCCGGCAGGCAGATGCACAGTGACAAAGCCATAATCAGGCTGACCTGCCATCTCAAATTTAAATCCGCGCGGATCCGCAGAGGAGGTGTTATTTTGTGGTGTTTCTTGGGAGTTGTCTGTACTCATAATAATATCCTTTAGGCTTTACGCGCACGCAGTGATGACGTTAATACACCACCGAAACTAGATGGATTATGTGATTGACACCATACAGTGCCCTTGCCGTTAAATTTACACACTAATCCTTCGCCGCCAAGAAATGAATGTATCCAGCTTTTCCCCGCTTTAGTGATTGTAAAATCAAGTGTTTCATCAAAAGCAACAATATGTCCCGAATCGATAATATATTCCCCGTCAACTTGTATAGGGTAGATAGCGCCAAAAGAGGAAAGTATTAGAGTGCCCTGACCTTTTAGATTCAGCCAGACAACATTTTCGCCCGATAACAATGTTTTAAAACCTTGCCAGCCCATATCAACATCAATCCCCTCAGAGGAAGCTAAATAGGAACCATTTTGTACGATTAAACTTTCATTATCTAATTCCAAACTCATCATATCGCCGGCCAGAGCCGTACCGAGAAAGAGTTCACCCGTTTTACCTTTCGCTGCAAAATGGTTGAGAAAGAGTGATTCACCAGCCATCATTCGTTTAGCCGCTTTAAATAAACTACCCGAGTTCTTTTTATGTGTCGTAGTAGTGATATCAATATTACCACTCATGGCGATCATCGCCCCCGCTTCAGCCGTGATAGTTTCACCTGCTTGTAATGTCACCTTTGCCGCGCTATTACCTGGGCGGTGTAATAATTCAATTTCCATTTTAATTGTCCCTAGATTATCTGAATTTTGGATTTAACCAGCCAGCAAGCCCAGAAACACTTCGGCTTTGCACTATAATTTTGCCTTTGCCTTCAACGCGTGTAACCAGTCCCTCTCCGCCAAAGAAACTGGAGAATAAACCACCAGCAAGTTGCAGCTTTAATTTAACCCCCGGCTCATATGCAACCAGATGCGACGTATCGACAATATATTCGCCGTCAATCTCCTTCTCTAAGAGCGCGCCATAAGCCCCATACCAAACCTTTCCTGTGCCAGAAACCGTTAATTTAAACAGCCCTTCACGCGCAATAAAAGAAACTAACCCCGCCCAGCGCAATCCTAAAGTGACATCGGGAGTTGAAGCTAAATAAGCGCCCGGTTGCAAATTAAATTCGCCCCCCTCTAGTTCGTAACAACGGATCTCCCCGGGTACCGGCTGCACCAGCGTTATCTTTTTTGGGGCATCGGTATTATTACTAAAGCGGCTTACAAAGAGCGTTTCGCCGCCCAGATATTTTTTTAAAAGTCCTTTAAATAAACCACCATTGAATGTCGCTGTTAAGTCAATATCCGCATCCATGCTGCTCATGGCATCAGATTCACTAATAATTGTTTCTCCTGGCTGTAATTCGATATCGATATAGGAAAAGGCTTGCGTTCCCTTAATTTCAGCTTCCATCAGATTCCCTTTTTTTATTACTTTATTTGTAGAATTAGCTTACTGCTCTGATTCCGGTGGTTTGACAATAAATTCTGTTACCGCTGCTTGCAGTTGCCTGAACTCGATTGTTAATTCGATAAAATCTGCATCAATATGTGCAGCACGCGCCTTTAAACTATCGATGCGCTGCTCTGTTGCAGGGTGTGAACTTAAAAATATTAATCCCGTTTCAATGAGATCGCGTTGCGCTTCATCCTCTATCTTATCCAACCTGTTTTTTTCTTTTATAAGCAACTTTTCAAAGAATGTCGCCAAACCTTTAGGATCTATATTGGCCGCAAGCAAATTATCAAAACTTAACTGATCTGCCTCAGATTCAAACTGTCGCGAATATCCTTGATTGATCAGCAAAGGGGCGGAATCAACCACAACCCCCATCAGCCCAGAAACATCGCCAAGTAGAGCTGATAAGATAAGGTAAGTTCCGGCGCTGGAGATAAGGTTGCGGATACCATGTTGCGCTCGAACATGGATTATTTCATGGCCGACAACAGCCAGTAGTTCATTGGCAGAATCCGCTGCTAAAATCAGCCCCGAGTTAATAACGACAATACCTCCCGGCAAAGCAAAAGCATTTAATTGCGGATCATCACTAATATAGAAGCTGTATTGGTAACGTTTATCTGGTAAAGCAGCCAGTAATGGTTGTATTAAAGGATCGAGAAGCTGCTCTGCTTGGACCTTATTCATAAGCTCAGATTGCAGTGAATACTGTTCGAAACTAGAACGGCCTAGTTGTTCTTCCCACTCAAGCGGAATTTGTTTGGCGATTGTCTTACTAAACAGATCCATGCTCCCAAGTATGGCGACAGGAACAAGCACACAAAGTAAAAGCACAGTCGCGAGTATCAACCAGTTGAACTGCCGCTTATTGCGTGAGCGCGTCATAACACGTTGTAAATGCGGATATTGTTTAAGGATGGGATTTTTGAGTACGGATCTATCTGAGCAATAAAAAGACCATTGTCGATTACAGAGATGTTTGAAGAAAATCAGCCTATCACTTGCTCCCCCCTGAGAAATTACTAAACCATCAAAATCAAAATGGATCTGCTCACCTTTAATCACAAATGATAGACCTGTTTTAGAAATGATTAATAGTCCGGAAGCCCGGCCATTAGCAAGGGATGAATGAATACCATGACAGGGGTATTGATATTCAAGCCTATTTTCTTTCATACTTGTTCCATTGTAATTCACAGCTCTGTTTAATCGCCAAATGATTGATATGTAAATATTAAACACATTAAAAATAATTTTATAGTAAACGAATTAACAAGTTGAGCAAGAGATTGGTGCATAAAGTTTGAGTCGTCATTAATATACTGAAACTTTTTACCGTTACTAAACCATAAAGGATAGAGGATAGAGGCTGTTTTGGTTGTTTAAAAGTAATTGAGGAAATAGATGGACGAGCCATTAATGTCAAGTTACAAGAAATAAAAATGCCGTTCATCTTAACGGAACGGCATTAACTACAATCTGATTTTTATTGTTATTAAAACACGCTTGTCTGATTTCTACCTGCCTTGATCGCAGCATGAAATGCTTTCTTAGATTCATCTCTTAACAATGCCATAGAATTCAGATGACTTGGCAATGTACTTGATAAACCGATACTCACAGTAATAACATCACTTACTTCAGAGCATTTATGCTCGGTATTTACCTCAGCCACCAATAGGTGTATCTGCTCAGCTATTCTTAATGCTTGAGTCGCATTCCCCCCTTTAAGCAAGACAATAAAATTCTCATCACTCAAATGGTAAACAAAACCGCCATATTTTTCACATGTCTGCTGCAAAGAAAAAGCAACGATAAGTAAGGCGTCTTCACTGGCTTGTGTACCATAATGTTCAGTAAACGGTTGGAAGTAATCAAATCCACATATAATCATAGATAACATTTCTTTCTCATCGCAGCTTTCTTTCCAAAGTTTACCAAAATCTTTATTGAAAGCAGTACGATCGGCGACCTCCATATCTAACAGAAACTGTTTAAAATTAGATTCTTCGATATCATCAGGAATTTTTTCCGCTTCTTTATTTTTTTCTGTTGTCACTGGCACTTCTGCAACACTATTCTCTGTTTTCTGCGGAAAATCTCCGAATACTTGATTTCGCCCTGATTTTTTTGCCTGATCTAATGCACCATCAACTTTTCCCATTAAGACCTTCATTGAACTTGGGTAAAGACTTGATACCCCAATGCTCAAAGTAACAAAGCTGTTAACACTAGAATACTTATGTTCAGTATGCGAGGCCTCAACAGCTTCGCGCATACTTTCCGCTATTTCTGAAGCTTGTTTTTGATCCCCCCCTTTCATTAAAATACCAAACTCTTCTTTTTGATAATGCGCCAAAAAACAGCCATGTTTTTCACATATATTCTTCAAGGCGAGGCCAACCACGAGTAACATAAAAGATGCGCCTTGTTGCCCGTAGTTATCATTGTAAGCATTAAAGAAGTCTATTTCGCACAGAAACACAGATAGTAATGTATCTTCATTACTTGCCTCTTGCCAAAGCTGAGAATATTTTTTGTCAAATGCACTACGATCGACAATGTTCATCTGTGACATCACCTGTGCGAAAGCAGACGTCTGAGCATTAACAGCATCCTCAGATTGCTTATATTTCGCAAGTTCAACAACAGCTTTGGAATTGCTATCGGAGCTTTCCAGGTCAAAATCGAATGTATCAGAACTGCCATTATCTTCTGTTGGTTTATATTGCGACATAAATAATTCCTTTAGGGTATAAGCGCCTCAGAATGAGTTATTTCAAAGAGAGCGTGCCATCATTTGCTAAACAGCTATTACTGCTGCTGAAAATAACGGCTAGTAGTTAAACTCAAGGTGATGATTTCATTTGTATGAGAATAACATTAGCGCTATCTGTGATTTTCTTTAGCTTTTATTTATATTTATAATTATTACCACCAATGTAAACCTTAAGCCGTTACCGGTCACAATATATTTTCCTTTAGATAAGCGTAACTTGCGTATGTTCACAGTTTAACAACATTATCAATATCATTTTATCCATTAGGAAAGGAACAGCTCTCTTTAAAACGCGTACTTTTTATCTTTTCTAATTCCCAATAAAATAGCGAATCAATATAAATTCGTCATTTTAAAAGCGATCAGTGACGATACAAAAGCAAAAATCATCAACGCCGTTCATATTAACGTCTTCATTTTAATTAATGTGCAGATTCAATATATGGGCCAGAATCTTTCTTTCCTGAAAATAACACCGGAGTTTTAATATTCAACACGTAATTGGTATGACACTGATAGCCGCTATTGGCTTTATCACCCAAGCAGAGTATCTTCAAAGCGCTAAAGGTTCTCTTTTGTTCGCCCCAAAAAGCGTGCGAATTAGTTACCATGTGTATAGCCAAACCATTTGAAAACAATCATTTATAATCGATAAGGAATAGCATGCAACTCTTACTAATGCGCGGGTTACTTATTATCTCATTGCTGCTTACGCCTGCTTATGCACAGCAAACTTTAACCATAAAACAGATAACACTGGCCAGCCACTTACAGCAAGATGCGCAGCAGATAAAAACCACCTTTGAGCAGCAATTATTTACCTTGCCGCCCTTTAAAGCAGGCCACTATGGGTTACGCATGTATCGGCAAACATTGGACAATAAATATTCCATGGCCATTTGGTCCGATATGGCACGCATTGCCAGTTCGCTTAACTATTTTTCCAGCGAAGTGCATCAACCCTTGCAGATCCAACGATATGCCGATAAACGCATTCAGTCTTATGCTGCCAGCAGCAAAACACGCACTAGATTACGTTACCAAGCCACTAAAAGCAGGCCCGAATACCTGTATCTGGGGGTTGATTTACTGGGCTCTATGGCGCGAGCCAATGAATATGGGTTAAAACATAAAAATGATGCAAAATTGCGCGAAGTACTGCGCCGCTATGATTTCAAAAAATATGTCAGCGATGAAAAGATGATTAAAGCATGGGCGGCGCAACTCGCTAATCAGGTCTATTGGTTGCGCCAATTAGGTGAGCAAGATGTCGTTGAGCCATTTATAACCGCATTCCGAAAAACCTACCCCGACAGTGAGGATGAAAAACTCTCTGAGCAACAATTTATGAATAAAATATATGGCTTAACACATATTATTATAGCCGCCTCTCACTATTACCAACGCCCTGTTAAAGAGTCGGATTTTCAGTGGATATACGATTATTATCGCAGCAATATCGATTTAATCCTGCGCCGTTGTAAAGCCGATGTAGTTGCCGAGGTGGGGATTAATTTTTTACTGGCGGGATTAATTAAGGATCCACTGGTACTAAAAAGCCAAAGGGTAATAGAGCAGGCATTTGATCATCAACATGGGATGATCCCCTCGGTTAACGGGGATTTCGATTTATCCTCTTCGGAACACCGCAACGTGTTGGCCATTATGCTAATGGATTGGCAAGAACCCCATCAGGCCCCCACCATCACCCAACAAGCAGCTATTTTTAACCGTGTACCCTATGGTTTAATCGCAAAATAGGCTCAACATATTCAGTTCCCAGCACGCAGGGAATCATCACAATACAATCCCCCATCAGACTAACGGGGGCGATTACCATTAAAGCGTGACACAGCCCAGATTTAACAGATAGAAAGGCCGTTATTCTATTGCTGAGATATGATTATTGGTTATTCTAGGGCGGTGTTTAAATTTATTAATAATTAAAGTAACCATAATCTCTCATAAATAAAGGTGTTTCTATGTATCAAAAAACGGTAACTATCACAGCTCCAAACGGCCTACATACTCGTCCAGCTGCTCAATTTGTTAAAGAAGCTAAATCTTTTGTATCTGAAATTTCTGTTGAAGTTAGTGGTAAATCTGCAAGTGCTAAAAGCCTCTTTAAATTGCAAACGTTGGGTTTAACTCAAGGTACATCGGTAAATATCAAAGCAGAAGGTGCTGATGAACAAAAAGCAGTTACTACGTTAGTTGATCTAATGGCTAAACTTGTATAGTTATTAATATAGTTTTGTCCTCTTTTTAAAGTTAGATGATTATATCTGGCATCGTGGCCCCCCAGAGATAGCTTTTGCCAAAGCACTGTTATAATTTCTATCAACACAAATAAGGTTGAGGATTGTTTATAAGGATCACAGGAATTGGCTTCCAATCTTTAAAAGATTGGAAGCCAATTGATTAAAATGTCTTAGCTATTGTGATTGTTAATTTCAGCAACCATTTGGACAATATTTAGGAACACTCAAAACCAACTGCACTCAGATTACGCTAAACCCCCATAACAGAAACTTTGCCCTGTACCTTTATGAGCGTTTTCAAACCAACAAACAGGGCCGGCAATCTGTCAACTGTTCACACGCCACTATTTTGCATTAGATAATGGGCATGAAACTTAAGGTGGTCATCAATAAAAGTGGAGATAAAGAAATAACTATGATCATAGCCTTCACGCATATTTAATCGCAAATCCACTTTTTTTAACTGCGCCGCGTTCACTAACGATTGAGGTTTTAACTGTTCCTGCAGAAATTGATCGCTGTCGCCCTGATCAACCAAAATAGGTAAAGTGCATCCCTGTTTGATTAGCTCGCAAGCATCATAAGGTAACCAGTTTTCCTGTTTATCACCTAAATACAAGGTGAATGCTTTTTTTCCCCACGGGCTATTAATGGGGTTGCAGATGGGACTAAATGCAGAAATGGATTGATAGGCTAACTGGTTTCTTAGCCCAATGACCAATGCGCCATGCCCCCCCATGCTATGCCCGGAAATTGATTTTTTATCACTCACAGGAAAATGCTGTTCAATCAATTGCGGTAATTCTTGCGTGATGTAATCATACATTTGATAATGGTTATGCCATGGTGACTGCAGCGCATTGACATAAAAGCCTGCCCCTAAACCCACGTCATAGGCACCATTTTCATCATCCGGTACATTTTCACCGCGCGGACTGGTATCTGCCGTGACAATTGCAATACCCAGCTTTGCAGCCAATTTGAATGCGCCTGCTTTTTGCATAAAATTTTGATCGTCACAGGTTAACCCGGATAACCAATATAAAACCGGCACGCGGTTTTGCTGTGAGGCATTCGGCGGCAAATAAATGGCAAACCGCATTGTGCAATTTAAGCTGTTCGAGTCGTGCTGATACTGTTTATGCCAACCATCAGCAACTTTATTTTGACTAATATCTTGTAACATATCTCTGCTCCAAAAAATCGGGCCGCTGACGCAGCCCGATTTAATTACTTGTCAAAATGAATAACAGAACGAATACTTTTCCCTTGATGCATTAAATCAAAGGCATCGTTAATTTTATCTAACCCCATGGTGTGAGTAATAAAATCATCTAACGCAAATTCACCCGCCATATAACGATTTACAATATCCGGTAATTGCGAACGTCCTTTGACGCCGCCAAATGCACTGCCGCGCCATACGCGACCGGTAACGAGTTGAAACGGGCGAGTGGAAATTTCTTTACCCGCTCCGGCAACGCCAATAATCACTGACTCACCCCAACCTTTATGACAGCACTCCAATGCGCTGCGCATAACATCGACATTACCGATACATTCAAATGAATATTCCACGCCGCCATCTGTCATCTCAACAATCACATCTTGAATTGGTTTATCGTAATCATTGGGATTTATACAGGCGGTTGCACCCAGTTTTTTTGCCAGTGCAAATTTACTTTCATTGATATCAATACCGATAATATGATTTGCACCGGCCATTTTTGCGCCGATAATGGCTGAAAGCCCAATCCCGCCTAAACCAAAAATAGCAACATTATCACCCGGTTCAACTTTCGCCGTATTTAATACCGCGCCCATACCCGTGGTTACGCCGCAACCTAATAAACAAACCTCTTCAAGGGGGGCTTCTTTATTTATCTTGGCCAGTGAAATTTCCGGTAGCACAGTATATTCAGAGAAAGTAGAGCAGCCCATATAATGGTAGATGGGCTGACCATCTTTATAAAAACGGGTGGTGCCGTCTGGCATCAGACCTTTCCCCTGCGTTTCACGCACCGCACTGCATAAATTAGTTTTCCCTGATTTACAAAATTTACACTCGCCACACTCGGCTGTGTATAAAGGAATAACATGATCACCGATTTGAACGCTGGTCACGCCTTCACCAAGCTGCTCGACAACCCCAGCTCCTTCGTGGCCAAGGATCGCAGGAAATACACCTTCAGGATCTTCTCCTGAAAGGGTAAATGCATCCGTATGACAAACCCCAGTTGCGACGATACGCACTAAGACTTCACCTTTGCGCGGTAACATAACATCAACTTCTTCAATTGAAAGAGGCTGATTTTTCCCCCAGGCAATGGCAGCTTTAGATTTAATAAATTGGTCAGTCATAGTAACTCCTAATAATAAAAACGGGTGATATACAGTGCCATTATAGATATAAATAAAACAGTAACAATTGAGTTAAAATGAAAAACATAATTACATATATGTAATAATACGAGTCAATATGGCAAACTTGGTACTCATTATGGACAGTTGGTTAGGTATTAGCGAATTTGTTGCTGTCGTACAAAAAGAAAGTTTTACGCAAGCTGCCAAGCAGCTTAATACCTCAGTTGCGCAGATTAGCCGCAAGGTGGCGCAACTCGAGAAACGGTTGGCAACGAAATTACTGATTCGCACCACCCGAAAAATCACTGTGACAGATGCAGGGTTTGCCTATTTTAAACACTGCGAACAATTAGTGGATGGCCTGCAACAAGCAGATCTTGCCATCAACGATTTAAACCAGGTACCGCAAGGTCGTTTAAAAATCACCGCCCCTATTACTTATGGTGAGCAGATAATAGCGCCGCTATTAAATGATTTTATGATCTTATACCCTGCGCTGGAATTACAATTAGTCTTATCAAATCAAACCTTAGACTTGGTTGAACACAACTTTGATTTAGCTATTCGTATCGGTCACCTGGAAAATTCAAGTATGATTGCTAAAAAACTCTCGCAAAGACAGCTCTATGTTTGTGCATCTCCAAGTTATCTCAATAAATTTGGTCAACCTTATAGTTTATCTGAATTAGAACTACACAATTGCTTAGTGGGCAGCTCGCCCGTATGGTCTTTTAACGAACAGGGTAAAGAAAAAAATATCCGTATTAAGGGGACGATAAACTGTAACAGTGGTTTTGCTTTAACGGATGCGGCATTAAAAGGTTTGGGGTTAGCACAATTACCAGATTATTATGTGCAACAAGCATTAAACAGGGGACAGTTAATTGAGTGTTTAAGCCACTACAGAGAGGCTCAACAAGGAATATGGGCTGTCTACCCTAACAATCGCTACTTATCGGTTAAAGTAAGCTTATTGATAGAATTTTTATCGGCAAAACTGCTTATTAGGAATTGATAACGATGAAAACGCCTGCAGTTCGACGCTGACTGTAAAGTTAAATTCAATCAAACATTCATTGCTCAAATGACTGTTAGACAATTTATGCAACGCAACAGCCCTTCCATGATAATCGAAAAGCTTTAAGACAGCAGTTGCTAAAGAGCAAGCGCCATGTGAGAATTAATTAAGTTCACTAACAATTATTTAATGGTAAGTGAAGCAATCGCCCTAGCAAGAGCTAGCTTATCTTAGATTCAGACTGTTAAAGTATGAGGGATTATTATGTTAGTTTTCAACTGCACCAAAGCAGCTAGCGATTTTTTTACTTGCACAAAAAACAAAGTAAAGCACTCTCCGATTAAGCAGCATCCTCATAAAACAATAGCCGAATCAGTTGCTAATCCGTTTTATCCCGACGATCTTACAGATACAGAGCAGCTGGCCATGCCATGGCACTGGGTAGTACATTGCATCACGCTAAAACGTAAAAAAGTATTAATTGTGATGGATTATCACAGCCGTTTTTCAATCTGTTTCTATGCGGGCAAAAAAGGCGATGAACTTGATTTTCTTAATACCTTTGAACTTCATTTGATGACTAATTTCAATTGCTTAGCCTCTCTTGCAGGGATAAGTAGCGAAGAGGTGGAAGTTGCGGCTGATATTTACAATGCCAGTTATTTAACCTGCGAATTTTATCAGCGTGGTGATAGAAGTGTGCAAGCGCATATTAACGATGTGGCATGGCACCTTGAACGCTGTGTTTATGATGATGCTTTTGATTTTCATCCACAGAGTTGCTTGGAGTTTAATCAATTTACCGGCAAAACTCTTCGCAAAACTAAGGGACAAAAAGATTATTTCTATCCCTCTGAAGAGTTTGTCGCAAATTGGCTCAATCTATCGATGCAAGAGCCCCCTATCAGTAGAATTGAAAAAAATTCTGCTGCTAAAAGCGCTGTTTCACAGAGCACCAATAACGCCCTCTCTTCTAATGTGTTTAATATTAAAGATTACAGAAAATAGCCGCTGCTTAAGGCAGCAGCTTTAATGTAAAAGGAAACCGACACTGGCAGTTTTCTTTCACCTACTTATCTCACTATGACTCGGCAGGCGCGCGAAGATTTTCGCCCTGTGACTTAATAACGCTTTGATACCAATAAAAGCTTTTTTTACGTTTACGCGCTAAACTGCCCTGCCCGTTATCATCACGATCTACATAGATGAAACCATAGCGTTTAGACATCTGCGCCGTCGAAGCACTGACTAAATCAATAGGCCCCCAACTGGTATATCCCATCACCTCCACACCATCTTGCAGCGCTTCACCTACCTGATATAAGTGATCATTGAGATAGGCAATGCGGTAATCATCTTCAATCTCACCCTGCTCATTTACCTGATCGACCGCGCCTAAGCCGTTTTCAACAATAAATAACGGTTTTTGGTAACGATCATAGAGGAAATTGAGCACAATCCGCAGACCTTTAGGATCAATTTGCCAGCCCCAATCTGTGGTTTCCAGATACGGATTTTTACCCATAGCCAGCATCTTTTCATCGGTCATTTGCATCGATTTATTATTAACACTGATACACCCGGTCATATAATAGCTAAAAGAGATGAAATCAACGGTCTCTTTTAAGGCTTCTTTATCCGCTTCGCTAATATCCAGCGAAACACCGATCTCTTTAAATTTGCGCGTCATATAGCTTGGATAATAACCGCGGCATTGTACATCACCGAAAAACAACCAATCTCGATTTTCCTGCAAGGCGGCTAAAACATCATCAGGATCAGGGGTCAATGGGTACTGAATCGCGCCTAACATCATATTGCCGATTTTAGCATCCGGTATCAGCTCATGGCATGCTTTTACCGCTTTGGCACTGGCCACAAGTTGATGATGCATCCCCTGATATAGGCTTTGTGAGTCACTTCCGCGTGGAATACCCGCTCCCGTGAACGGTTCATGCAGAGAGATATTTATCTCATTAAAGGTTAACCATTGCTTTACCCTGTTGCCATATCTGGAAAATACAACACGGGCATAGCGTTCAAAAAAGCCGATTAATTCTCTGCTTTTCCAGCCTTGGTATTGCTGCGCTAAATATAAGGGCATCTCATAATGAGAGAGTGTTACCAGAGGGACAATGCCATGTTTCTCTAACTCATCAAATATTTTGTCATAATATGCCAAGCCAAGTTCATTCGGCACTAATTCATCTCCCTTCGGGAAAATCCGGCTCCAGGCAATTGACAGGCGAAAACAGGTAAAACCCAGCTCAGCAAACAGGGCAATATCGTCCGGATACCTATGATAAAAATCGATAGCGGTATCTTTGAGATTGAAATCGCCTGCTTGACGCTGTTTTAATTCGCCAAAAGATCCGAAAGGTTGCACATCAGATGTTGAGAGCCCCTTTCCATCGGCATTATGTGCGCCCTCAATCTGGTTGGCAGCGGTAGCGCCCCCCCATAAAAATTCATCCGGAAAACGAAAAGACATAAAAACTCCTTTATAAACGGTGGATTAAAGTTGAAAAGTTGAAAAGTTGATCTTATTAAAAAACAATGAAAAGACGATCACAACTCAATTAAAATAAGAGATAAATTACTCCAGCTAATGCATGCCATCAAAAATGGTGTGCAGATCACTTTTTGTCAACCATTTGTAGATTTGACAGGACCGACACTGAATATTTTGTATTTACTAAATCCACTCAGCGCTTTGGTTAACGCAGCAAGTGGTAAAACAACGTAGCAAAGATTTAAACCAAAAAAAAACACAAAATAAATTAGGAAGCTTGGTACAATAAGTTATCGGGAAGCAGCATAAAATGCATTAAAACATCACATTTGGAGAGCATCTGCAGCTAAAACAGCATAAATACTGTCCATAGCGAGATAATTATTCAATTTACAGTAAGTAACTCTCGAACATGAAATAAACATTTGCTATATTACGTCGCGATTTGGTCTCGCTATAAATTAAACGGTATATTCGATTTTTGGGTTCCCCTTTTATGACCATTTTACAAATTACATAATTATGTTTCAGTAGCTAGTTACCAGTAAACATACTAACTCGGAGTGTTGCAATGAAAGTTCGTGCATCCGTCAAAAAAATCTGTCGTAACTGCAAAGTTATCAAACGCCACGGTGTGGTGCGTGTTATCTGTGTAGAGCCAAAGCATAAACAACGCCAAGGCTAATAGATTTTTTGGATACCAACAATATTTGACTTTCCATTAGATATTGTTTTATTTAAACATCATTTGTACAGGCCAAGAGGCCTTTTGCAGATGACTTATTAAACTCTAAAGGAGTGCATAGTGGCTCGTATCGCTGGCATTAATGTTCCTGATCACAAGCATGCAGTTATCGCATTAACTGCAGTTTTTGGTATCGGTAAAACTAGCTCACAGAAAATCTGTGCAGCTGCAGGTATTGCTGAATCAACCAAGCTTAAAGATCTGGATGAAGCACAAATCGAAGCACTTCGTACAGAAGTAGCTACGTTCACTGTCGAAGGTGATTTACGTCGTGAAGTTTCTATGAACATCAAACGTCTTATGGACCTTGGTTGTTACCGTGGACTTCGTCATCGTCGCAGCTTGCCTGTACGTGGACAACGTTCTAAAACAAATGCTCGTACTCGTAAAGGTCCGCGCAAAGCAATCAGAAAATAGGGAAAGAGATTCATGGCTAAAACTCCAACTCGCTCTCGCAAGCGTGTGAAAAAGCAAGTTGCTGATGGTATGGCTCATATCCATGCTTCTTTCAACAACACAATCGTAACGATTACAGACCGCCAAGGTAATGCACTTTCTTGGGCAACTGCTGGTGGTTCAGGTTTCCGTGGTTCACGTAAATCTACTCCGTTCGCTGCACAGGTTGCTGCTGAACGTGCGGCAGAAGCTGCTAAAGAGTACGGTCTTCAAAACGTAGAAGTTTTTGTAAATGGACCAGGACCTGGTCGTGAATCTTCGATTCGCGCTCTAAACACGGCAGGTTTCCGTGTAACTAATATTACAGACGTAACACCTATTCCGCATAATGGTTGTCGTCCACCGAAGAAACGTCGCGTTTAATTACGGCGTAGTTAGGTAATTGGAGAAAGTAAAATGGCTAGATATTTAGGTCCTAAGCTTAAGCTTAGCCGTCGTGAAGGAACTGATTTATTCTTAAAATCAGGTGTCCGCGCGATTGAATCTAAGTGTAAAATTGATAATGCACCAGGGGTTCATGGTGCACGTAAACCGCGTCTTTCAGACTACGGTTTACAACTGCGTGAAAAGCAAAAAGTGCGTCGTATGTACGGTGTACTTGAAAAGCAATTCCGTAACTACTACAAAGAATCGGCACGTTTACAAGGCAACACAGGTGAAAACCTGCTTCAACTTCTTGAAGGTCGTTTAGACAATGTTGTTTACCGTATGGGTTTTGGTGCTACTCGCGCTGAATCACGTCAACTAGTTAGCCACAAGTCTATTCTAGTAAACGGTAAAGTTGTAAATATTCCTTCTTTCAACGTTAAAGCAAGTGACGTTATCGCAATTCGTGAAAAAGCTAAAAATCAAGCACGTATTGGCGCTGCACTTGAAATCGCTGGTCAGCGTGAAGTCCCTACTTGGGTTTCTGTTGATACAACGAAAATGGAAGGCGTATTTACTCGTCAACCTGAACGTTCAGATTTATCTGCTGAGATTAACGAACAGTTAATCATCGAACTTTACTCTAAGTAAAGTTAACTGCTAAGAGAGAAAACAAATGCAGGGTTCTGTAATTGACTTTCTAAAACCAAGATTAGTTGATATCGAGCAAGTCTCAACAACTAGAGCCAAAGTGACATTAGAGCCATTAGAACGTGGTTTTGGTCATACTTTAGGTAATGCGCTGCGTCGTATATTGTTATCATCTATGCCGGGAACGGCGGTAACAGAAGTCGAAATTGATGGTGTACAACATGAGTACAGCACCAAAGAAGGCGTACAAGA
>NZ_JBLIEK010000027.1:0-41524 GCF_047632995.1 Psychromonas sp. | reverse complement strand
TGTCTGGTCAAAACGGCAGGGCTGTCCCTAAAGAGATATTACTCAGCGATGATTTTTCTGAACGTTCTATTTTCACTGAGCTTTTTAGTGAATATTGTGGATATAAAGTTGCCTTAAAAATTGAGATGCGTGGAGAACGTACGAAATTCACTCAATTGGCAAAAGCGAATGCAAATATAGCGTTAACCACACATCTTGGTAATAAAAAAAACATATTGCATCGTTATCAATTGTTGGAAGAAAAATTAGAATTGACGCGGCCCATTAAGCGTATGGAGTGTTACGATATATCGCATATGATGGGGGAAAAAACAGTTGCATCTTGTGTGGTATTTAACCGTGAGGGAGCAAATAAATCTGCATATCGACGTTTTAATATTACAGGTATAACCCCTGGCGATGATTATGCGGCAATGGCGCAGGTCTTAGCGCGGCGTTTTAAAGATCTGCAAGCACCTGAAAACATACCGGATATTATATTTATTGACGGTGGCATAGGGCAACTAAGCCAAGCTGAGGCGATTGTTAGCTCGTTAGAGCATAACTTTAGCGGTCAATATCCTTTGTTGATCGGGATAGCAAAAGGCGTTGCCCGAAAAGCAGGCTTAGAAACATTAATCTTAGCCGATAGTCATGAAATATTAGAAATATCATCGGATTCGCCTGCATTACATCTGATTCAGCAAATACGTGATGAATCGCACCGTTTTGCAATTATGGGGCATCGCCAGCAACGCGATAAAAAGAGGCGAACCAGCAGCTTAGAAGGGATAGCGGGTGTGGGAGCAAAACGTCGGCAAGCACTGTTGAATAATTTTGGCGGTTTACAAGGTGTAAAATCTGCAACTGTTGATGAGTTGACAAAAATCACTGGTATCAGTTTTTCTTTAGCACAAAGCATATATGAAGCTTTACATCAGTAGAGATATTTAATAATAACCGAGTTAACTATTTGCATTATTAAACAATAAAATGCAAAAATAGATGACTACTTAAATCGTTGTGAAATAGATATTTTCCAGTGTCTTGGGTACCGGCCATCAAAGGACATTTTAATGCTAAACATCCCCAACATTTTAACGGGTTTTCGAATTTTCTTAATCCCAATCTTTGTACTGTTTTATTACCTACCTGTGTTATGGGCAAGTGCCGCCGCCGCGTTTATCTTTTGCTTAGCGGGCATTACGGATATTTTAGACGGTTATCTGGCTCGAAAACTCAACCAGCAAACTGCTTTTGGTGCGTTTTTAGATCCTGTTGCCGATAAAATTATGGTCTCCGTTTCATTGGTGATGATTGTTGAACATTATGCTGTTATTTGGATAACTATTCCTGCGATGATTATGATTTGCCGTGAAATCATCATTTCAGCGTTGCGAGAGTGGATGGCGGAGTTGGGGCAACGTGCGAGCGTTGCTGTCTCGTGGGTGGGTAAAATAAAAACGGTTGCACAAATGATGGCACTATTTTTACTGATTTGGCAGCACTCAATAGCGATGGAGCGGGTCGGATTTGCCTTTTTATATATAGCAACCGCATTAACACTTTGGTCTATGGTTGTGTACTTAAAAGCAGCTTGGCCTGCATTGAATGAAACTAGCTAGTTTTTTGTTGAATAAACAAACGCTTCGTTTGAAAATGCAGCGAACAGCATGAAACTAATAAAAAAGTTGTTAAAGAGTGTTGACTCAGTTCAGAAAACCATTAAAATGCGCACCCATCGAAAGGGGAAAAGTTTACTTCAAACCTTAAGATGTAGTTAAAAATTTGATGCGGTACTAGCTCAGTTCGTTGAGGGCAACTTTGACAAGAATTGACTGGAGTTACGAGTTTACTCGTGATTGTTAACCGTAAAAAATGTGATGCGGTATTCACTCAGTTCGTTGAGGACAACCTTGACAAGAATTGATAGGAGTTACGAGTTTATTCGTAATTGTTAACCGTAAAAAATGTGATGCGGTACTAGCTCAGTGGTAGAGCACAACCTTGCCAAGGTTGGGGTCAAGAGTTCGAATCTCTTGTACCGCTCCAAATTTGAAGTGATAGGTGTTCAATTTATTGAGCACGACCTTGACCATAATAGTCGGGGTCATGAGCTGTTTTTAGTCTCATGTACTGCTCCAATTAAATTATGGCGGAATGGCAGAATGGCCATGCAGTGGATTGCAAATCCATCCATCTCGGTTCGACTCCGGGTTCCGCCTCCAATTTATAAAAGTTTTGCCCGGATGGTGGAATCGGTAGACACAAGGGATTTAAAATCCCTCGCCTTATGGGTGTGCGAGTTCAAGTCTCGCTCCGGGCACCAATTTTAGAAAGCCTCAATATTTATATTGAGGCTTTTTTTTGCCTGAAATTTAGCGTGAGTGGAATTGAGAGCAATAAAAAAGGCACTATAAAAGTGCCTTGATGAATTACTTGATCTCTCTAAATTGAATGTTACTCAATTTCACCACAGAAACGGTAACCTTCACCATGAATGGTGGCGATGATCTCTGGCGTTTCAGGAATGCTTTCAAAGTGTTTACGGATACGACGAATTGTGACATCTACTGTGCGATCATGTGCTTTTAATTCTCTTCCCGTCATCTTCATCAACAGATCCGCACGTGTTTGAATTTTTCCTGGGTTTTCAATAAAATGCAGGATTGCTCTAAACTCGCTGCGCGGTAATTTAAAGAGATCGCCATTTGGGCTGATTAGTGAACGACTATCAATCTCAAGTGTCCAGCCATTAAATTTATAGTTTTCTACTTTTTGACGTTTCTCTTCAAAATGGAGATTATCCTGCATAGTACGCGTCAGTAAATTGCGGATGCGGATAGTTAATTCACGCGGATTGAATGGTTTGGTGATGTAATCATCTGCACCAATCTCTAACCCTAATATTTTATCCACTTCATTGTCACGACCCGTTAAGAAAATAAGCGCAATGTTTTTATTTTCACGCAACTCTCTGGCTAGTAATAAGCCATTTTTACCAGGTAGGTTGATATCCATAATAATAAGGTTGATATTGCTATTGTTTTTGATGACTTGCTGCATTTCATCACCGTCATTTGCCTCTAAAACGTTGTACCCTTCAGCTTCAAAGACACTTTTTAACGTATTTCGAGTGACTAATTCATCTTCAACAATAAGTATGTTTACTGTGGACATAGTGGATTCCTATTTTTTAATTCTGTACATCCCATCGTTTTAATAAGGGACGTTTTAAAAACGTAAAGTTAAAACAGATAAAAAGTTGCTATTTTGTTACGCCTGTTTCGCTCAAAACAGTTAACGTTTAATGTTTTTTATAAACAATTTATTTACATTTAGCTGTTTTTGGAGGAGAAACTCGCCGCAAATTATAAAAAACATTTATAAAGTACCTATAAAGGGATGTTGAGCGCGTGTTTACTCTTCTGCAATTATGCGAATCACTATAAATAATTAACATTCAGATAACAACTGTGATCTAAGCAAATAATCATAAATATAGATTGATCATTGATGTGCATCAACTGCTTGCTAGTGTAGGACGAGACTTTGCACTATCTGACTATTGTAAATGTAGTAATCATTGCATAAATTAGAAACGCACTAAGGTACTTTTGTGAATTAAAGTTGCATTACTAAACAGTCAATTGTTTCAGTCAAGATAAAGCTTTGTTATAATAACTTCCTAACTATTTCAAATAATGATTAAAGTAAAAACAACACTATGGTTTATCTCTTATCTCATCAATTTAACTTCTATTCAGACCCTTTTTATAAGAGGTTTTCATGTTTTTTTGAGTTTATGAAATAAATCATACTTTTTATGAACCCGCGTCTAACTGCGGGTTTTTTTGTATTACAGCAGGGATCGTTCAAATGCGCGTACTTAAATTTGGCGGCACATCATTAGCAAATGCCGAACGTTTTAATCAAGTTGCTGATATTGTTATCAATAATCAGCAACAATCACAAATTGCTCTGGTTTTATCAGCACCCGCGGGAGTCACCAATAATCTCGTTGCGGTTGTCCAAAAAACCTCTCATGGGTTATCTGCAGAAACTAATTTAGTTGATATTCAACGTATTTTTGCCGATTTGATTAAAGACCTAAAAAGCACTTATTCAGAATTTGCCGATGATCTGCTAAAAACAGTTTTTGAACAGGAATTATTGCATTTAAGTAATTTACTTGAGGGGGTGCGCTTGTTGGGACAGTGTCCAGCAAGTATTGAAGCGCAAATTTTGAGTAAGGGAGAGTTGCTAAGTATCACGTGTATGAAACAACTTTTAATTGCTAAAGGTCATCTGGTCGAGGTGATTAAACCGCAAGAAATGTTAATTGCCTACAAAGGCGGTTATCTTGAAGCGCAGATAGATATTGAGGTTTCGGCCGCCCTGTTTGCAAAACAGCCGCTTATTAAAAATGCGATTTATTTAATGCCAGGCTTTACAGCTGGAAATGAACAGGGAGAAACACTTGTGCTTGGGCGCAATGGCTCTGATTATTCTGCTGCAGTATTAGCGGCTTGTTTAAAAGCGGAATGTTGTGAAATTTGGACGGATGTAGATGGCGTTTATAGTTGCGATCCACGTTTAGTGAAAGATGCAAAATTACTGAATTCATTAAGCTATGCGGAAGCGATGGAGCTTTCCTATTTTGGTGCAAAGGTATTACACCCGAAAACAATCGCACCGATTGCACAGCACCATATCCCCTGTTTAATTAAAAATACGAATAAGCCACAAGCAAACGGCACGCTTATTGGCGTTGGAAATGACGATCAAAAATTAAAAGTAAAAGGTATCTCGGATCTCAAAGGTTTAACCATGTTAAGCATTTCAGGTGCTGGGATGAAAGGTATTGTTGGTATGGCTGGGCGTATCTTTACGACTATATCTCGTGCCAGTGTGTCTATTATTTTGATTACCCAATCTTCATCTGAATATAGTTTAAGCTTCTGTATTGCTTCAACTGATACACAAAAAGCACTAGATGCATTAAAGGAAGAGTTTGCTTTAGAATTTAAAAATAAGTTATTAGAGCCAATCGATTTAGTTGAAAAACGGGCCATTATCTCTTTGGTAGGGGATGGAATGAAAAAAGCAAAAGGCGTTGCCGCACGCTTCTTGAATGCGTTAACAGAAGCATCAATTAATATTACTGCGATTGCACAGGGGTCATCTGAACGTTCTATTTCGGTCGTTGTTTCTGAAGAAAAAGCCAAGCAAGCAGTTATCGCCTGCCATCATAAATTTTTTGGCAGTGTGCAATATATCGATATGTTTTTAATTGGCAGTGGCGGAGTTGGCGGGGCATTGGTTGATCAAGTTTACCGTCAGCAAGCGCGTTTAGCTGAGCGCAATATTCAAATCCGAGTGTGTGGTATTGCCAATAGCCGCGCGATGTTAATGAATGAACAAGGTATCGATTTATCAAACTGGCGCGATCTGTTAAAAGATGCAACAGAGACGTTATCACTGTCAGCTATGCAAGCACTAGTCAATGATTCACATATTATTAACCCTGTGATTGTTGATTGTACCAGTGATGATGCCATATCTGCGCGTTATATTGACTTTTTTGGGGCGGGTTTTCACGTGGTAACGGCCAATAAAAAAGCCAATACAAGTAGCATGGATTATTATCATCAACTGCGTTTAACAGCATTAATGCAACGCAGGAAATTCTTATATGATACAAATGTTGGCGCGGGTTTGCCGGTTATTGAAAACATGCAGAACCTGTTTAACGCTGGTGATCAGTTAGTTAAATTTAATGGTATTTTGTCGGGATCATTATCATTTATCTTTGGCAAATTAGATGAGGGTTTATCATTCTCTGATGTGACCTTCGAAGCACGTAAACTAAATTTTACTGAACCCGATCCGCGAGATGATCTGAGCGGCACTGATGTTGCGCGTAAATTACTGATTTTAGCTCGCGAAGCGGGTATGGATTTGTCACTTGAAGATGTTGAAATAGAGCAAGCATTGCCGCCTGGTTTTGACGATAGTGGTACGCCTGATGAATTTATGAGTCGTTTACCTGAAGCGGATGCGTATTTTAAAGAGCTGCAACAAAAGGCCACTGAAAAGGGCCAAGTATTACGTTATATTGGCAGTATTGAAGATGGTAAATGTAAATGCAGTATTAAAGCTGTCGATGCCGATGACCCGCTTAATAAAGTGAAAGATGGCGAAAATGCCTTGGCTTTTTACAGTCAGTATTACCAGCCAATCCCATTAGTATTGCGTGGTTATGGCGCGGGCACGGAAGTAACTGCCGCGGGCGTATTTGCTGATCTATTGCGGACATTAAACTGCAAGCAGGAATTATAGAATGTGCTGTATAAGCAATCTAGTCCGGCCATTTTTTGTATTACGTACAACTGAAAAATTCACAAACAGGAATTATAAATGAGTGTTGTAGCATATGCACCTGCCTCGACGGCCAATGTCAGTGTAGGTTTTGATGTATTAGGTGGTGCATTAGCACCAATCAGTGGTGAATTACTCGGTGATCGCGTCAAAATATCAACCGGTGATGATGATTTTTCGCTTGAGTGTATCGGTCGTTATGCAGATAAACTGCCAACAGATTCCCAAAGTAATATTGTCTACCAATGTTATTTAGGCTATAAATCTGCGTTAAGAAAACTTAATAAAGAGATTATGCCGATTAAGATGATCCTGGAGAAAAACTTACCTGTAGGCAGTGGTTTAGGCTCCAGTTCAAGCTCCATTGTTGCCGCGCTTGAAGCGCTTAACGCTTGGCATGATTACCTGCTTGATAAGACAACCATGTTGACCTTGATGGGAGAGATGGAAGGGCAGATCAGTGGTAGTGTCCATTATGATAATGTTGCGCCTTGCTACTTAGGTGGTATGCAGCTGATGATCAATGAAGGCGGTATTATCAGTCAAACCATTCCCTCTTTTAAAGAGTGGTACTGGGTGGTTGCTTATCCCGGTATCACCATTTCGACCTCTGCTGCGCGCGATATTTTACCTGCACAATACCGTTTAAGTGAAGCACTTACTTACGGCCGCCGCTTAGGTGCATTTGTACATGCAAGTCACAGCAACCAGCCCGAATTAGCGGCAAAAATGCTTAAAGATGTGATTGCTGAACCTTATCGTTCGCAGTTAATTCCTGGCTTTAAAGAAGCACGTACCTTTGCAGAGCAAAGCGGTGCGTTGGCGATGGGTATTTCAGGATCGGGTCCAACAGTCTTTGCTGTAGTGAGCGATCTTAAACAGGCAGAAGCACTACAAAATTGGTTAACGGAAAATTTCCTTCTCAATGAAGAGGGATTTTGTCATATTTGCCGTCTTGATGAACAAGGCGCACGCGTGTTAGGAACAGAACTATGAACTTATACAACATCATCGATCACAGCGAAAAAGTAAACTTTCAACAGGCTGTAAAACAAGGTTTAGGACGTGGGCAAGGGCTTTTTTTCCCTGAGGTAATCACGCCGCTTGAAAATATTGATGCACTATTAGAAATGAACTTAGTTGATCGCTCAACTGAAGTTTTATCACATTTAATAGGTGATGAACTAAGCAAGGACGATATTCATAGTATTGTAGAAAAAGCTTTCACATTTGCAGCGCCCGTTAAAAAAGTGACTGAGAAGATCAGTGCATTAGAGCTTTTCCATGGCCCGACTTTAGCGTTTAAAGATTTTGGTGGACGTTTCATGGCGCAATGTTTAGCGCAGTTTAAAGATGACGGGAAAATTACTATTTTAACGGCAACATCAGGAGATACAGGTGCTGCGGTTGCCCATGCTTTTTACAATATGGAAAATATTAATGTTGTTATCCTCTATCCGAAAGGAAAAATTAGTCCGTTACAAGAGAAACTATTTTGTACGCTAGGCGGTAATATCACAACCGTTGCGATTGAAGGTACATTTGATGATTGTCAGGCTATGGTTAAACAAGCATTTGATGATCAAGAATTAAAACAAGCGATTGGCCTAAACTCGGCAAATTCAATTAATATCAGCCGTTTATTAGCCCAAATTTGTTATTACTTTGAAGCGTTTGCGCAGTTAAGCGTTGAGCAACGTAAAAATTTGGTTGTTTCTGTACCAAGCGGTAATTTCGGTGATTTAACTGCTGGTTTATTAGCTAAATCTTTAGGTTTACCGATCAAACGGTTTATTGCTGCAACCAATGAAAACGATACAGTACCACGCTATCTGCGTGACGGTACCTGGACTCCTAAGACAACCATTGCGACGCTTTCAAACGCGATGGATGTGAGCCAGCCTAATAACTGGCCACGTATTGAAGAACTGTTTAAAGTCAAAGGCTGGTCTTTATCTGAACTGGGGTACGGAAAATTAAGCGATGCAGAAACTAAAGTTACTTTAGTCGAGCTAGATAAGCTAGGCTACTTATGTGAGCCTCATGGCGCAATTGCATACAGTGAATTAACAAAACAGTTGCAAGAGGATGAAACAGGCTTGTTCTTATGCACAGCGCATCCAGCTAAATTTAAAGAGAGTGTGGAAGATATTTTAGGGCGTAAAATTTTTATTCCTGAAGAGCTTGCTTCCCGTGCTGATTTAGCGCTGCTTTCAAAAGAATTTCCGGCTGATTTTGCAAAAGTACGTGAACTATTAATGTCGCTATAGACCTTGAAATAGGCGATAAGAAATATGCAAAGAATTGGGGCGTGAAATACGCTCCTTTTTTGGGAGCTTACAATGAGTAAAGTATTAAATGATCTTTTAAGTCAGCTTAGATTAGAGAAACTTGAAGAAAATTTATTCCGCGGTGAATGCCAGGATCTTGGTTTAGGCGTTGCTTTTGGTGGACAAGTGATGGCACAGGCACTTTCTGCCGCCAAAGAAACCGTACAGAATGAACAGCAAGTACACTCTTTTCACTCCTATTTTCTACGCCTAGGCCAAACTGACAGGCCAATTATTTATGATATTGAACGTATTCGTGACGGCCAAACACTTGCAACTCGGCGTATTAAAGCGATTCAAAATGGGCAGCCTATTTTTTACATGACCGCTTCTTTTAAAGCTAAAGAGACAGGTTTTGAGCATCAAAATAAAATGCCGAGTGCCCCCGATCCTGAAGATCTGATTTCTGAACAGGATATGGCATTGATGCATACCGAAATGTTGCCTATTTCAATTCGTGATAAACTGGTCGCTGAAAAACCGATTGAAATGCGGCCTGTTAGTTTTGTAAACCCAAGTGATCCCGAAATTGAACCCGCGAAACGTTTAGTCTGGCTTAAAGCAAATGGAAAAATGCCCGATGATTTACGTATTCACCGTTATTTATTAGCTTACGCTTCTGACTTTAACTTTTTGCTAACCGCATTGCAGCCTCATGGCGTCTCATATTTTAGCGAAGGTATGCAAGTGGTAACTGTGGATCATTCAATGTGGTTTCACCATGATTTCCGCTTGGATGAGTGGTTATTATATGCGATAGAAAGCACCGTTGCATCAGATGGCCGCGGGTTAGTAAGAGGGCAGTTTTTTACACGCGAAGGGAAATTGGTGGCATCAAGTATTCAAGAAGGTTTAATGAGAAAAAGATCTTAATGACATCGAACAACAATAAAAAAGGGAAGTTTAAAACTTCCCTTTTTTTGTTCTTATAAACTATCTGAAATCAGAGAGATTCAGTAAATGTACGTGTTAACACATCTTGCTGCTGCTCTGGAGTGAGAGAGTTAAAACGCACGGCATAACCAGAAACACGAATTGTTAATTGTGGATAATTTTCAGGGTGTTTGATTGCGTCTTCCAATGTTTCACGACGTAAAACATTAACGTTCAGATGCTGTCCACCTTCTTGTGCTGCAGGTACTTGAACGGCAACCTCTTTGTATTCGATAGCGCCTAAATCAGCGATAGATACAACTTGATCTTCAGCGTAAACATTATCTTTAACACATAAACAACGTGCTTGTGCATTTGCTTCATCTAATAACCAGAATGAGTTAAGTAGAGATGCATTTTCAGATTTAGTGATTTGGATTCCAAAAGCCATGGGAAGCTCCTTAATTAAGATTGATAATGAAAGTAACAAATTAGTAAATAACCAGCGTATTGTGCAGTGCTTAATTAACTTGAAATTATTATATGGGTTAAAACTATTGATGTAAATCAATTATCACATGTTTTTTTTATGGGTTAATTTTTATTTATTGATAATAATCAACAAACCCTTGTTTGACGGGGCTTTATCAGTATTTAAATTGTTTTATATCAATTCTCAATATTGCTTTTAGCGTCATTTTGGTTGTTGCGTAGATGTTAAATATTTTACATTAAATTAACATATGTTGAGTTTGAAATGTGTCCACAAGAAAAATTGATATAAGGAAAGTTAATGAGTTGGAATAAATTTATAGCGCAGCAGGCGAAGCTGGATTATTACAAAAACCTGCAACTATTTTTACAAGAGCAGGAAAGGGCAGGAAAAACTATCTATCCTCCCAAAGCGCTCCGTTTTCATGCTTTGGATTTAACGCCGCTGGAAAATGTCAAAGTAGTTATTTTAGGGCAAGACCCATACCATGGAGAGGGGCAGGCACACGGTTTATGCTTTTCTGTTCCAGAGGGAATAAAAACACCCCCTTCATTACGTAATATTTATAAAGAATTATCACTCACTATCCCCGGATATGAGATACCTGAATCGGGAAATTTAGAGCATTGGGCGAAACAAGGAGTTTTACTCTTAAATGCTGTATTAACGGTCGAGAAAGGCGCTGCTGGTAGTCACGCTTCTAAGGGGTGGGAGATTTTTACTGATAATGTTATTAGCGAGATTAATAATAGGGAAGAGGATGTTATTTTTTTATTATGGGGTAGTTATGCACATAAAAAGGGAAGGTTGATCGACGCACAAAAACATACTGTTTTAAAATCTACCCATCCATCTCCTTTATCTGCATACCGCGGTTTTTTGGGATGTGGACATTTTATGCGAGTAAATCAGTTATTGAGTGAAAAAGGGAGAGCAGTTATTAATTGGTGAGCTATTATTTAGGAGGTTTAGCTGTAATTAGTGTGATGTTAAAAGTTTGTTACTAATAATTACCGGGTTATGTGATTTGGTACAGCGGTTTATTTATAGCAACTGGTTATACTGTTTGTTCTTTTTTATTATTTACAGAGTATTTATTATGTTATCGATTATCCATAATGATCATGCCAATATGAATCTTCTTTTGACACTTTTAAGGAAAAAGATTCAACAGTTAGAAAATGATGAGAAGATCGATTACCGTCTAATTAAAACGATTATCTCTTATCTAAGAAATTATTCAGATAAATACCATCATCCAATGGAAGATCTTATTTATGATTATTATCTAAAATATAGAGTTGTAGCGGATGAAATGGCCTTTCGTTTGTCTCAAGAGCATACATTAATAAATAAAGCGACGGTTGAGTTGGATGAATTATTAGATATGATTTTGCTTGATGCTATTGTGTCCAAAGAGCAATGTATTGAAAAATTACGTAATTTTGTAGATCTTAATGCTGCTCACCTGCTATTTGAAGAGCAGGAAGTTCTACCTTTAATAAAAGAAAGTTTGTCGCCTGATGACTGGTCTAATTTAGAACAGCAATGGAAGCATAAAGAGTATAAAGATCCTTTGTTTGGTGAAAATGTTTCAGATCAATACCGCACATTAGCAAATCATATTAAGAAAGTGTAATTTGTGATTCTCTATCTGCTTGATTAAGAAAGGGGCTATGCAACCACTTGATTGAGCTTCTTATTTTAAAAGCAAAAAAAAGCCCTCTTAAAAAGAGGGCAAAGGGTACTGCTACTAATCGTTACCAAGTGCTAGCTTTATAAGGCTAACGCTATCTATTATCTGTGTAAGTTGCTTAGTGACTCGCTATTTTTCTTTTCATCTTTAGTCACTTATTTAGTGAATTGAGAATAGCTTATCTAAAAAATTAATTCTATTACACTCTATTACACGGGAAGGTAATTGTTAGCTGGTATATATTTTTATCCGTAATAACTTTCCATCCAACTTTCTAAAATCAACGCGGCAGAAACACTGTCTATTTTTCCTTTATCGAGCGCTTTATAGCCCCCGTTTGCAAATATAAATTCTTTAGCGCTGGCTGTCGTAAGGCGTTCATCTTGAAGTGCTACTTTCACACCAAAGCGGCCATTTAAACGATTAGCAAATTTTTTAGCACGTTGAGTTATCATTTGTTCTGTTCCATCCATATTGAGTGGTAAACCGATAACAACTAAATCTGGATTCCAATCATTAATTACTTTTTCGATAATATTCCAGTTGGGAATGCCGTCTGTCGCTTTGATGGCAGCTAGTGGTTGCGCTGTTGCGGTGATCATCTGCCCTGTTGCCACCCCGATACTTTTGGTTCCAAAATCAAAACCGAGCAGTGTTGTGGGGATTTTTATTTTCTCTGTCATATCTGCGCTAGTTGCCTTGTTAAATTTATTATCTCTGTTAGCTATAATTTCAATACGTGTTGGCGCAGCCTAAATAGGCTGCGCTTTTGCATTATGCGTGACCGGCGCTTGTTGAAAGTTGCTCTGGATTGATACCCAGACGATGCAGTGATTCCCGCCAGCGTTTTTCAGCAGGAATATTAAAGATGATATCATTTTCACTTTTGATAGTGAGCCAATGGTTATCCTTTATCTCTTCTTCTAATTGCCCTGCATCCCAACTTGCGTAACCTAATGTGACCATATATTTTTCAGGCGCATTATCGGTCCCGAGCGTTGATAAAATGGCATTAGAATTAGACATCATAAGTTGCTCATTTAATTGTGTACTTTGAGAATTATCAGCCAGTGGAGAGTGTAAAACAAAACCACGTTCAAGTTCTAATGGCCCCCCTAAAAACACAGGATCCAGCAAGGGCGGGTTAGGTTGATGAGAGATAGTTTCAACATTATTTAATAGTTCTTGTAGCGTCAATTTAACGGGGAAATTAATAATAAAACCCATCGCTCCTTTGTCATCATGCTCACAGAGATAGACAACTGAACGTTTAAAGTAGGGATCTGTTAAAGAGGGCATCGCAATCAAGAAGTGATTCTTTAGCGTACTTAGCACTTCAGCTTTACTACTCACGTCTGTTTCGCTGTGGATAGTAGGGTTATTATTTTGTATCTTAATTTTTGCATTTTTCATGCGATACTCCCTATTTTGCTCAGTGAATCGCTGTCGCCACACTATCAAGTATGGCAACGATTAGGGATATTAGCGCGTTTTTATGATCCGTTTTTCAATCGCATCCATCAATTTTCCGCTGATATTTGTTCCATAAGCATTATCAATCTCCTGAATGCAAGTCGGGCTAGTGACGTTGATTTCAGTCACTTTATCACCGATAACATCAAGTCCAACAAAAATCAGCCCTTTCTCTTTCAGTTTTGGGCCGATAGCATTAGCAATATGCCAATCACTTGTTGAAAGAGGTTGCGCGACACCACGGCCACCTGCTGCTAGATTTCCACGTGTTTCTCCTTGCGCAGGAATGCGCGCAAGTGCATAGGGCATAGGCTCACCGTCGACGATTAAAATACGCTTATCGCCCTCTTTTATTTCAGGAATAAAGGTCTGAGCCATACAATAACGTTGCTGATGGTCCGTCAATGTTTCTATAATCACGCCAATATTAACATCGTTTTCTTTAATACGGAAAATAGATGCGCCGCCCATGCCGTCAAGAGGTTTCAAAATAACATCTTTATGTTTAGCGTGAAAATCACGGATTTTTTGACTGTTGCGTGTCACCAGTGTTGGCGGTGTAAACTCACTAAACCAGGCTGTGAATAGCTTTTCGTTTGCATCACGTAAACTTTGCGGTTTATTAACGATTAAACAACCTTCATTCTCTGCGCGCTCAAGCAGATAGGTCGCATAGATATATTCGGTATCAAAAGGGGGATCTTTGCGCATCAGCACTGCATCTAAATCGGAAAGAGGATGATCTGTTGTCTCTTGAAGTTGATACCAATTCTTTGGATCACGCTGTACGGTTAACTTTTTACTGCTGGCAAAACAGCGTCCATTATCTAGATATAGATCTTTCATCTCTAAATAATAAAGCTCCCAGCCACGCGATTGTGCTTCTAATAACATGGCAAAACTAGAGTCTTTATGAATTTTAACTTCTGAGATTGGATCCATGACAATACCAATTTTAATGGTCATTTTGTTTCCTTTATTGCTATCTGTTGAGTTATGCAAGATCACCAAAACGGCATTGAAGTGCTGCGATGGCAGTCAAAGCTGCTGTTTCTGTGCGTAAAATACGCGGACCCAATAATGTTTCTGTGAAGTTGAGTGCTTCAGTTAGATTGATTTCATCATCTGTCAGTCCACCTTCAGGACCGATTAATAAACGTATTTTATTTATTTCAGCAGGTAATGTACTTATTGAATATTGTGCACGCGGATGCAGGGTGAGTTTAGTTACTTTCTCAGTACTCGCGCACCAAATAGGTAAAGACTCTGTGGCGTGGATTATCGGTACAATATTACGCCCTGATTGTTCGCAGGCGGCAATTGCGATTTTCTGCCACTGTTGCCGTTTTTTGGCCATCCGCTCGGCATTTATTTTGACACCGCACCGTTCACTGATCAACGGGGTGATTTCATTTACGCCTAACTCCACCGCTTTTTGAATAACAAATTCCATGCGATCACCACGTGAAATTACTTGCCCTAAATGCAGGTGCAGGGGACTTTCATTATCGGTTTCCTGAAATTCATTAATCAGCGCGCTGCAGGCTCGCTTCTTCACATCACTGAGAGTTGCTAAATATTGGCCACCTGATCCGTTAAATAAGATTATTTCGGCACCTGCTTTTAAGCGTAAAACATTAATATGCTGGGTGGCATCGTCTCCAAGTAAAATCTCAGTAGAAAGGGTTAGCGTTTGTGGGTCGTAAAATCGAGGGTTACTCATAAATATTAAATTTTGGTTGTGAATAATGGGGCTAAGTATAACGCGAAAACTTTATAGAAAACTATTGCTTAGTTTTGTTTGTATACCCAAACCACCACAAGATGTTAATTCAGCTCTTCGCTGACTATTGCATTGGGTATATAAACCTCAATTTGTAAATCTGCTGATTTCTTTTAGCGGGTAGATATGCGACAATTTTGCGTCAATATTTTAGCTTGCCAGTTTAGGAAAACCCTTATGTATAAGTCGATATTAAAAAGTAAATCCACCGATCCCAAACAAGGGGTTTATTTCATCGGAACGACCCCCCCTAAGCAAGATACTGATATTGAGTTAGTGGCAGGTATCGCCGATAAGTTATTAGAGAGACTGAGCAGCATCGATTATGATGGTTTGATTGTTTATGATATCCAAGATGAAACTTCACGTATTGATAAACCGCGTCCTTTTCCCTTCAAATATACGCACGATGCGCGTTTATATTCAAAACTATTGCATGATAAATCAGCGAAACCGGTGATCACCTATAAAAGTGTATCACAAGGATCCACTGCTGATTTTGCTCGTTGGTTATCTGATGCCTGGCACCAGTACTCAGTGCGCGATATTGTGCTGGTTGGTAGTCCCTCTTCAGAAGGGGAAATTAAACTTTCTTTGCCGCAGGCGTATCAAACATTAAGGGATCATAAATTAGATTTTCATCTCGGCGGAGTAACTATCGCTGAACGTCATATCAGCAAAGGAGATGAGCATTTACGTCTGCGTGCTAAAGAGTTGCAGGGCTGTGAGTTTTTTATCTCACAAGCTGTTTACAACGCACAAGCAACCATTGATCTATTAACGCGTTATGCGTTGGAATGTAAAAGCCAGGGGGTTAAACCCAAGCGTGTTATTTTAACTTTTTCGCCATGCGGCAGCGCAAAAACCTTAGCATTTATTGAGTGGTTGGGGATCTCTGTGCCAGAGGCGACCAGCCTACGTATTTTACAATCTGAAAATCCACTCAAAGAGTCGCTGCAAATCAGCCGTAATAATTTTGAGCAGATTCTGCAGTCGTGTTTACCGTTAGACATCCCACTGGGGTTAAATATTGAAAGTTTAACTAACCGTAAAGAGGAGATCGATGCTGCTATTTTATTATTTAAATTATTAAAAGCGACATTAGATTTGAAATTGGCGGAATCACAGCTATAACTGTTTTGTTCAATAAGTTCCCCATATAAGGTAAGCAAATGGGCTTAAGTCATGAAGCACAAAGCGAATTAACGCGAATTTCCGTAAAAGCGGGGCAAATCCTGCTTCAGCATGGCGCTGAGAGTCGTCTTGTTGAACAAACAACGCAGCGCATTGGTATGGCACTCGGCGCGCAAAGTATTGAGCTGTCTGTCAGCAGTGATGCGATCGTGATCACCAGTTTATTTGATGGAAATTGTGTTACTACCACGCGTCGTTGTTATGATCGCGGCATAAACATGTATATGGTCTGCGAGGTACAGCGGATATGCGTGATGGTAGAAAAACAGTTATTGGATGCAAAGCAGGTAAAATATCGCTTAAATCGTTTAGTACCTTTTAAATACAACCGCTGGTTAGTGGTCTTGATGATAGGTTTTTCATGTTCGAGCTTCAGCCATTTTTTCGGTGGCGATCTGCCTGTGTATATTACCACTTTTTTCGCCTCTGCCGCCGCGATGATTTTACGTCAAGAACTTGCTCACCGTCAGCATAATCCTTTTGTTAATTTTGCACTCTCTGCTTTTCTTGCTACATCGATTGCCAGTATTGGCGTGCTCTACAATTTTGGTGAAAAACCGCAGATTGCAATGGCTGCCTGCGTTTTATTATTGGTACCGGGATTTCCATTAATTAATGCGGTTTCAGATATGCTTAAAGGACATATTAATACCGGCATTGCACGCTGGGTTTTTGCTACGCTGTTAACTATCAGTGTGTCGATTGGTATTGTTGGTTCAATGGCACTGACGAGGGCTGCTGGATGGATAATTTAATAGAATTAATTAAACTGTTAGTGATTGACGCCTGGTTCGCATGGATCCCCGTCTTGTTAGGCTCTTTGTTGTCAGATATGGCGTTTTGCGGTGTTTCAGCAAAACCGATAGCGGGGGGCTGTTGATATGGAACTATTAAAATTATTACTTATTGACGCTTGGTTTGCATGGATCCCTGTCTTGTCAGGTATAGCGTTTTGCGGTATTTCAGCAAAACCGATAGCGGGGGGCTGTTGATATGGAACTATTAAAATTATTACTTATTGACGCTTGGTTTGCATGGATCCCCGCTGTCGGATTTGCGATGGTATTTAATGTGCCTAAAAAAATGTTAATTTATTGTGCTATCGGTGGGGCATTCGCACATAGTTTCCGATATTTATTGATGCAGTTTGGTCTGCCGATTGAGTGGGCAACGTTAGCGGCTTCTAGCAGCATGGGATTTTTAGGCTTGTATTGGTCTCGTAAGCGTCTGATACCACGTCCTGTTTTTACCGTCGCTTCTGTGATCCCTATGATTCCGGGGAGTTTTGCATTTACCACTGTGGTTGGCATAGTAGAATTAAACTCTGGTGGTTATAATATGGCGTTGGTTCAGCTGGTGGTGGAAAATGGCCTACGTACCCTATTTATTCTAGGCGCGCTTAGTTTTGGCTTGGCATTACCCTCAATATTAATTTACCGTGGCCGCCCGATTGTTTAAAAAATTTTTTAGTGTAAGCTTCGCGCAATTAATTTTCACAAATAAGGTTTTATAATGTCAGATAAATTTTTCTTCAAAGGGAAGAAAGAGAAAAAACCAAAACATTCAAGTTATGGATTTAATACTAACCGAGCGGTAAAAGCGGGCACAGAAGAGGCGCCACTGGCATTAGTCGTAAACAGTGAAGAAAGAAAAACTGAGGTTGAACAGATTGTGCAAGAAAACGGCCTATTTGCAAATATCGAAGTGAATGGCGAAGTGGCAGAGAAGATCAGTGAACTTGAGGGGATTTTAAATAAACCTAAAACGACAACGTTTGCTAAAAAGCCCAGTCGTAATGATCCCTGTAGTTGTGGCAGTGGCAAAAAATATAAAAAGTGCTGTGGGTAGTTGGTGCTTTGCATTTAAAAAAACCGTTAACAAGTTAACGGCTTCTGCATTCATAAGAACTCAGAAACGTTAACTGTTAACGGTTTTTTCCTTTTATATATCTAGCCCTGTTCTAATAAACTGCGCAGATCAATCAGTGCGGCATTGGCACGCGAAACATAGTTTGCCATCACCAATGAGTGATTTGCCAACAGGCCAAAACCACTGCCATTTAATATCATGGGGGACCAAATTGTCTCTTGGGTGGCTTCTAAATCGCGAATAATCTGTTTCAAACTTACCCGTGCATTTTTCTTTTCTAAGACATCGGCAAAATCAACTTCGACCGCTTTTAAAAAATGCAGAATGGCCCACGTTGCGCCACGGCTTTCATAAAAAACATTATCGATTTCCAGCCAGGATGTTTTTACCTGCGACTCATCCGCTGTTTCAGTTGCTTGCTGCGCAGTTGGATCGCCCGCTAACTCTAAGTTGTAACGGTCATTGCCAACACTTGCGCTTAAGCGCTGAGAAATAGATCCCAGCCGTTTTTCTATTTCACGTAACCAATCACTTAAATTATCTGCCCGAGTATAAAATTGTGCATCTTTTTCATCTGTTGCGACTAATCGGCCGCGGTAGCGTTTTAAAGCGATAACAGCATCCGCATATTCACCCTCTGCGCTTGGTAAAGCCCAGTTTTTATGCGATATATTAACTTTGGTTTGTGCTGTTTCTAAATCTTTGTCACCGCTGGATTGTGACTGAGAGCGACTGAAGTCTAAGCGCATTACCAGAGCTAAATCGCGAACTTGCTCTAATACACCATATTCAAAAGAGGGCATATTATCCATAAATAGTGCGGGAGGGGTAATATCATTTGCTAAAAAACCACCCGGTTTTTCAGTTAACCAGTTGGTCATATCAATCAAGGTCGTAGTAGTGGTATACCCCGGTACTATTTGCTGATTATTTGCTTGTGCTTCTGCGATTGCTTTTGTGCGAACATCGTAACTTGAGGGCATCCATCCCCAGTAAAGTGATACTACCCATAACAGAAATAGGACAACCGACAGGCCGGCTATAATCCCTTTTTTTAGTGAAATTGCCATGTTTAATTCCTAATAAAGAATGAGCAGAAACGCATAGAAAAACGCACGACCATCATCATAACAAATGGTAAATATTTTTCGCATTTTTTATAGCATTTTTTATAGCATTTTTTGAATATAAACAGAGAGATGAGAAGGTTAATCAGGCTTATTTTATGATAATCTTGCCCACAAATTAATAAAATAGTTAACAAAATAGGAACGCTATGAAAATTTCTATGATTGCAGCAATGGCTGAAGATCGTGTTATTGGTTTAGATAATAAGATGCCCTGGCATCTCCCGGGGGATCTTAAGTTTTTTAAACGTGTCACCCTAGGTAAGCCCGTTATTATGGGGCGTAAAACATACCAGTCAATTGGTCGCCCGTTACCAGGTCGCGTCAATATCGTTTTAACGCGGGATAAAAATTTACAGATTGAAGGTGTCAGCTGTGTGCAGACAGTGCCGCAAGCACTGGATCTTGTAAAAGATGAGCCAGAGGTGATGGTGATTGGTGGGGCGACTATTTATGAACAATTTTTGCATCAAGCCAGCCGTTTATATCTGACTTTTATAGATTTAAAAAGTGACGGTGATACAAAATTTCCTGATTATCAGGCGGTTGCTAACTGGCATGAAATTGAGCGTGAAGCACATCTTGCGGATAATGAAAATGCACATAATTATCAATTTGTCACATTAGAGCGGTTGGAATAAATAAGCAAGTAATGTTAAATAAGCGCCTGAATATCTTCAGGCGGAATAAGCTGGCGGTTTTACGCGCTAGGAACAGGGCAAGCAAGTGAAAACAGTTCTTTATCCTGCCAGCGCAGCATAGTTAAACTGTTGCCCCATACATAACCTGTATCTAGGCCGTAAATACCCGATTTGTTTACATTTCCGAGCAGTGCAGCCCAGTGGCCAAAGAGAATATCGCTACTGCGATCCAGCCCTTCAATTTCAAACCAGGGTCTGAGCGTGGATCTGTCTGTCTGCTCCGGAGAGAGTTTGTTTTTAAACTCTAAAGAGCCATCTAAAAAGCAGTAGCGCATCCGTGTAAATACATTAATTATAAAACGTAAACGATTCATGCCCTGCAATTCGTCATACCAATATTGCGGATAATCACCGTACATATTTTTCAGTAATTCCCTAAAGTTATCACCTTGTAACTCAAGCTCTACTTCTTTGGCATATTTTTCGGCTTGCTGGATAGTCCATTGTGGAGAGATACCCGCATGCGTCATCACAAAATTAAATTCAGGATGACGAAGAAATAGCGGTTGAAATCGTAACCATTTTAATAACTCATCACAATCAGGCGCGTTCAATAAAGGGCTGAGCAGATATTCTTCTTTATTAGGATGAATACCTTGATGAATAGCAAGCAGATGGAGATCATGATTACCTAATACTATTTTAGCGCTATCACCTAAATCCTTGACAAAGCGCAGTGTTTCCAGTGATTTTGGGCCTCTAGCAACGAGATCGCCGGTTAGCCACAGCTCATCTTGCTGCGGGCAAAAATCAGCCAATTCAAGCAGCAGCTGTAATTCATCACAGCAGCCATGGACATCACCAACAATATAGGTTGCCACTTATATTACTCCTCCTTCAAATCATAAACATAGTTTGCTACTTTGACATACTCTTGCACTGAAATATTTTCAGCTCGCTTGCCAATATCAATACCTATCTCCTGCAGTTGCTCCGCTGATAGTAAATCTCTCCAGCTATTACGTATTGTTTTACGGCGCTGATTAAAAGCCATCGAGCAGACCTGATTTAATACTTTGAGACTTTTTGCAACAAATGGCGGCGTATCATACGGCTCTAAACGAACGACTGCTGAGTCAACTTTAGGTGCGGGTATAAATGCTGTCGGCGGCACCTCTAATACAGGAATGACTTTGCAGTAATATTGTGCCATTACACTTAAGCGGCCATAAGCTTTACAATCAGGACCCGCACAAAGACGATTTACCACCTCTTTCTGCAGCATAAAATGCATATCAGAGATTTTATCCGCATACTCAAAAAGATGAAACATCAGTGGCGTCGATATATTGTAAGGTAAATTGCCAAATACGCGTAACTGTTTACCTGAATTTACCAATTGTCCGAAATCGAACTGCATCGCATCGGCTTGGGTGATCTTGAGCTTATCCGCTAAGGTCGGGTGTTTTGCTAAACGCTCCGCAAGATCTCTATCAAGCTCCACCACATTTAAGCAATTTACTTTGCTGGCAACTGGCTCGGTTAACGCGCCTAGTCCGGGACCTATTTCGACAATATTATCATCGAATTGCGGGGCGATCGCTGCAACAATCGAGTCAATAATATAATGATCGTGTAAGAAATTTTGTCCAAAACGTTTACGAGCGGTGTGGCCTAAGTGTGTTTTATCATTCATTTTATTTTGCCCTATTTCTTACTATTAATTTGTGCTGTTGATCATGGTAATAGCTTCATTAACTGCGCACAGCAAGCTACCTGGATCCGCGTTTCCTGTGCCAGCCAAGTCTAATGCTGTGCCGTGGTCAACTGATGTGCGGATGAATGGCAGTCCTAATGTGATATTAACTGACTTTCCAAATCCTTTATATTTTAAAACAGGTAATCCCTGATCGTGATACATAGCGAGTACCGCATCTGCATCTTTAAGATATTTTTCTTGAAATAGCGTATCGGCAGGTAACGGGCCAATCAAGTCAATTTTCTGTTGTCGTAATTTTTCCAGGGCGGGCTCTATGGTATCAATCTCTTCGCGACCCATATGTCCCCCTTCACCTGCATGAGGATTTAAACCACAAACATAAATACGGGGATGTTTGATGGCGTATTTCACCTGTAATTCTCTATTTAAAATATGAATGATTTCAAATAGACGCTGCTGAGTAATCGCTTTAGATACTTCAACTAAAGGTAGGTGAGTGGTCACTAATGCGACGCGCAGTCCAGTTGTCGCGAGCATCATCACAACGAGATCAACGCCGGCTTGCTGCGCAAAAAATTCGGTGTGGCCGCTAAAAGCAACCCCTGCATCATTAATAACTCCCTTATGCACAGGCGCGGTAACCACTGCTGAAAATTCACCGGATAAGCAGCCTTGGCTGGCAAATGTCAGTGTATCTAATACAAACTGCGCATTGGCTTGATTTAACTTGCCTGGCTGCACTGGCGCCCGTAAAGGAATATGCGCAATGATTAATGTACCTGGCTTGCAAACTTGCGCTGATTTTGTAGGATCATAATCAATGAATGTTATTTTTTCATTGAGTAATGCCGCGCGCTCTGCCAATAATGTTTTATCACTGCAAATAACCAGTTGCATCGGCCACTGCTGCCGCGCAAGTTGTAAAATAAGATCTGGACCAATACCACTGGGCTCACCTGCTGTGATAACTAAACGCTTCACCATTACTGTGCCTGCATAATATAATTAGGGTTATTAATTTTAATATATGCTTCTTGACGAATTTCATTCATCCAAGCATAAACTTCTGCGGGAAAACGTTGTTTAAATAAAATGGCGAACGCTTTTTGCTTAGTTGCTTGCGCAGTTGTGTCAGATTCACGTTTATCCATCACTTGCAGAAGATGCCAGCCATGCATGGTGTGGAACGGTTGGCTTATCTCGCCAACGGGAAGAGAGAGTGCCATGTCTCTAAATTCAGGTACATACATATTGGGATCTGCCCAGCCAAGGTTACCACCTTTTACCGCGGAGCCGGGATCTTGTGAATGTGCGTTAGCTAATTCAGCAAAGGTTTGTGTGCCATCTACTATCGCTTGGCGGTAATCTTTTAACATTTTTTGCGCTTTCTGATCGCTAAGAATAATATTCGACTTGATTAATATATGACGCGCATTAACTTCAACTGTTATTACATTTTGCGATCCTTTTTTATCAAGTATTTTGATAATATGTAAACCGACGCTGCTGCGAATTGGGCCAATAACATCGCCTTTTTTAGTGTTTACATCATCAAATGAATCCGCTATCAATGAGGGAATTTCATCTATGGTACGCCAGCCCCAGTCACCACCTTCAAGTGATCTTGGCCCTTGAGAATATTTTATAGCTAATGCGGAGATCTCTTCTCCTTGTTTAATTTTAGTTAGCAGATCATTTGCTTGTTTATCGATAGCTTGCTGCTCCGCAATGGGGCTGTCACTATTTACTTTTAATAGAATATGAGCAAATTTAAACTGGGTTGTTTGGTGGCCCTCTTCATTCAAGCGCTTAACCATCTGTTCTACTTCTTGATCTGAAATATTGATACGACGGCGTACTTGTACTTGGCGAATTTCATTGATGGTTAATTCATCACGTATGCTATCAACAAAAGCGTTGTAGCTTTTCCCCTCTTTTTCAAGTTGTGCCTGGTACTGCTGCAGCGTCATCCCTTTATCTGCTACGATTTGCTGCAAGGCTTGATTAAGCTGCGCGTCATCGATGCGCAAACCAATCTGCTGGGCAATTTGCAGCTGCAGACGGTCACCGATCAGCTTATCAAGGAGTTGTTTTTGCAGGGAATCATCTTCAGGTAAGGTTTTGCCGCTCTCCTGGTAGCGATTTTTTATCTCTTCATGCATACGCGTGATATCGCTTGTTAAAATAACTTCTTGATTAACAACCGCTTCTATTTTATCTAATGGTTTACTCTGTGCAAGAACTGGAGGCGCTATCAAAGTAGCGCAAACCAAGGGCAGAAGAATATGCTTTATTAATTTCATTTATTTTCCATTATTGTAAGTAAAAAGGGCGACCGTAATCGAAAGTACCTTGTTCAACAGCGCTAAATCCGACGCCACCTAACCCCATTAGTTCAAAAGTAATGCCGTAACTATCCTCTGTTTCATAATCTTCGCTAATCGAATCCAGCGAACCATCGTACGCCAACATATGTTTATCGTAGCTCAGACCAACTGACCAGCAGCATGATTGGTACTTCAAACCGATAATGCTTTCATAGGCATGCTTATATTCAAGATCATAATAATAGCTGGCAAACGAGGTCCATTGGCTGTTAATCGACCAATTCACTTTACTGCCAAGCTGGTTAACTAAATCCTCTTCATTGCCATTTTCTGCAATTGCGACATAGCGATAGTTTAACTGCGCATAGGTATTATATTGCCAGCGTTTTTCAAAGGTAGTGTTTGCTCTATTGAGTCGGTCGCTATCATTATCGTATTCTAACCCCGCATGAAAGAAATATTGGTCTGCAAAATTGACATCAAACTCCCCGATAATCGAAGAGCGGCTCGCTGTTTCAGTTTCGGCTGTATATTGTGGCAACTGTGTCTCTGAGGGGGTGAGATAGTAATTTTGGCCCACTGCAAAGCGCATTCGTTCGCGTCCTTGTGCATTTAAGAAACTACTCGAAATGCCTAACGTTACCTGATTTGCATCGGCAATACGATCATAACCGGAAAAACGGTTATCACGAAACAGGCCATAATAATCTTGCTGCATAGTGGTCGTATCATAAAGGCCAATATTTGTTTGATCTGTATAAGGCACATAGAGGTATTGTATTTGTGGCACTAATGTTTGCTTATATTGATTGTTAAAGATTGAAAAATCACGTTCAAAGTTAACACCTGAATGAATTTTAAAAGAGGGGAGATAACGACTGACACTTTCATCTAAATCGGCATACCAACTTTTTTTATTAGACTCAGGTAAAGTTTGATCATAAAGAGTGACCATATATTTAAGCTCTGTATTGATAAACAGAGAGTTGTAGTAAAGGGGCAATGAGATCTTAGGCTGCAGGTGAATACGGGTGCCGGTATAGACATCTTCGTCGTCATGATCAAATTTAGATATTTCACTGTACCAGTCTAATTGCAGACTTTGCCAATTTATCGGCTGATAAGCACTAAAAGCAATTTTCGGCATCACTTTATGCGGCGTATCTTCAGCATATAAAATCTGAAAATCACGCACTTCTAATTCACTGTTCCAGTTTTGCTCCCGATAGCTTAGTTTTGCTGTTTGTAATAGTTGGTTATCGCTGTGTGTGCCATATACTGTGTTGATATCACTGAAATAATAATTATCACTGACCTTGGAATAGTCAGTCGTTAAATTCCAGTTTGTGGAAAAATTCACATTATGATCCCAGTGAAAAAGATAGCGATTGTCATTGCGTATCTTATCATCGCTAAGATATTCCGCTTGAATTTGACCTGAGCCTGCATCAAAAAGATAACGGTATTGAGTTGCCAGTAACGT
This sequence comes from Psychromonas sp., assembly GCF_047632995.1. Taxonomy (GTDB): domain Bacteria; phylum Pseudomonadota; class Gammaproteobacteria; order Enterobacterales; family Psychromonadaceae; genus Psychromonas. Next base: position 16,155 of record NZ_JBLIEK010000027.1, on the reverse strand, counting down.
GCCGCGCTCTGCCATATATGTTGGCGTAATGGTGGCATCCATATTTTCAGCAATATTGATATATAAAGGCTGGGTAATAGTGAAGCCGTTAGTGGAGTCAGATAGGTTAAAGCTTGGGAATAAAAGACCAGTTTTACGTCTGTCTGTGAGCGGATAAGTTACGTATGGAAAGTAAAAAACAGGCACATCTTTTATCTTTAAGACCGCATTATAGGCACTGCCCACTTCTTCTGTTTTATCTATATAAAGCGTGGTTGAATCGAGCGTCCAGGTATTATCACCGGGTGGGCAAGCACTGTAAGTTGAGGAATTAAACTCATAAAGATCTAAGCCATTATCATAAATAGTCGTCGCATCGCCGCGTCCGCCACGGCCATGAAATTGATAGTCTGCTTGATATAATGTTGTCTGCTGGTTATTTAGTTGGGTTGCAATGGTGTCCGAATGAAGGGTCAGCTCGCCGCTGACAAATTTTACATTACCCTCAGCGACTGCTCTATCCTCATTTTTAAAATAGGTTAACTTATCGGCGGCTAAGAATTTATTGCCCTGCGTGAGGTTTACATCATCCTGATAAATAAGTTTATTGGCAAAACCAGTTAATGATCGCGCATCTATATTAACCGGCACTTGGTTGATTGGTAAGGTGTTGCTGTCGGCAACAACTGGCGGTACATTTATGTAACACTGATTAAAGAAAAATTCGCTGGAACGCGGCGTGTTTCCTAACTCTTCCGGTGTTATTTCCGCAGGGGGGACTGCTACAGAGTCACTCTCGGTCATTTTATTTGTTTCTGATTTTGCTATTTCATCTGCACAAAGAACAGAAAATGGGAATAGAATTAGTAATAGTGGAAACAACTTTAACATTTACAACTCACAAAGGTTGCTTAGAAACTGAAAGCGCTAAGCTAAAAGAAAGAAAATTATAGCTCGCTATAATAGAACAAACTTATCTCTGCTCCAATCATTGTTCTTTATAAATAGGTTATATTTGTCGATTTAGGGGAAAAAATTGGTAAAAATGAGAATAGTTAGTCAAAATAACTGAAATATTGATTCTTACTCACTCTAATTAATAAGGTTTTTACAGTTATGCGTATTTGGGGAAAAATACTCGGTGGCTTTTTTGGCTTTATGTTTGGTCATGTTTTTGGCATGTTGCTGGGTATTTGGCTAGGTCACCGTTTTGATCGCGCCACGGCGATTAATTTTAATAGCCAGAATAATTTATTCGGAAATACAATCAGTAGCCAAGAAAGGCAAAAACTCTTTTTTGATAGCACATTTTCAGTGATGGGGCACATTGCCAAAGCCAAAGGGCAAGTGACGCAAACGGATATTCAAGTAGCCAATGCGTACATGGATCAGATGCGTCTTCAAGGTGCGTCACGCGTTCGAGCGCAAGCTTCATTTGCATCAGGCAAAGAAGCTGATTTTCCGCTTCAGCAAACGCTATCCGATTTTGCACAACAGATACGTGGGGATCGCAACTTATTGCAGATGTTTTTAGGCATCCAAGTACAAGTTGCCTATTCGGATGGTGAGCTGCACAGCAAAGAAAAAGAGATCTTATACAGTATTGCTGAACACTTAGATTTTTCGCGCTTTGAATTAGACCGGTTACTGCAGATGATTGAAGGGCAGCAGCACTTCCATCAGGGCAAGCCGCGTCCGCAACAACAAACAAGTGATGCAGATTGTTACAATGTGTTAGCTATCGATAAGAGTGTTTCAGATAAAGAGATTAAACGTGCTTACCGAAAACTGATGAGCCAACATCACCCCGATAAATTAGCGTCGAAAGGGTTACCAGAAGAGATGATGGTTTTGGCAAAAGAAAAAGCCCAAGATATTCAGAGTGCCTATGAGACACTGCGCAAATCGCGGGGGTTTAAATAAATGCTAATCAAACTTGCTCAGCGTTATAGCCTAAAGTTGGTTTTTGCACTGACTTTACTATTGGGTTTGCAACTACCCAACTTTTTGCAGCAATATGAAACCCGCTTAGATGCGCATTATATAGAAGCAAAAGATCAATTGAATCAATATCAGATTCTTGCCGATCTCTATTTTTCTGGCGATTTACAGGCATTGATAATGAAACATAAAAACAGTGATGCGCTATTGTTTAGCGCTGAAGCGCGGGTGATAGAAAAATTAGTGAGTCGTTTTAAACAGTTACAAAGCCAGCAACGCGCCTTACAAGGACCATTAATTTCTCGTTTGTATTTTTTATTGGGCGAATTTAATAGCCCCCTATTAAGAGAAACGCAAGAAAATTATAATGCCGAAATTGTACTAAACAAAAATTCAATTATCGTCGGGTTAGTGTCGGCACTGCTTTCCACGCTGCTTTTAGAATTGTTGTTTTTACTTATGGCGTATAGCTGTTCCTTACCAACAAGTAAAAAACAGCAAGTGAAGTAGCTCGGCAATCAATATGGCGTGACGGTATCTGCTAAGGGCATCGCTGTGACCTGTGTTTTCGCTATTTTCAGTTATATCCTAGAAAATAAGAGAATATAATTATTTATCTCTTTAAATATGTGATCTGCTTCTTTATTATGGAGCCAAATAAAACCTTATTTGTTATATCGCCAGTTCACTGTAAAACGCATTTTGGCGATGCATCTTACCTAGACTTTTAAATCGGAGCTTAATTCATGTCTACATTTGCACTTGCTTTTGGCAGCGCTACTAAAAACCGCGATAATAAAATTATTGAAGCATTTTTCCCTAACCCTCTATTAAATCCAAGTGATGATCTTGTTGCTGTTATTGCAGCTTTAGCCGGTTATAAGCAAGGTAATCAAGTAATTGAAATTACTGCTGAGTTAGCAGAGCAACTGGCTGCTGCATTTAATGGTGCGCATGATACGGCCAATGCTGATTTTGCAACGGCAGCGGCTAACTCTAGCCAACCGCTTGTACTTGTTATTTTAGAAACAGATGCAGCGCCTAAAAGCGTGGCTGAAGGTTACCTTAAATTACAACTTATCTCGCACCGTTTAGTAAAACCACACGGCTTAGTGTTAGATGGGATTTTTGGCGTACTACACAATATTGCCTGGACTAACAAAGGCGCGATTGATTTACCTGAACTTGCTGAACGTCAGATTGAAGCGCGCTTAAAGGGTGAAACCATCAGCGTAGATTGTGTTGATAAGTTTCCTAAAATGGTTGATTACATTGTACCCTCAGGTGTACGTATCGCAGATACCTCACGCGTACGTTTGGGCGCACATGTTGGTGAAGGCACAACCGTGATGCATGAAGGTTTTATCAACTTTAATGCCGGCACTGTGGGTGTCAGCATGGTTGAAGGTCGTATCTCTGCGGGCGTTATGGTGGGTGAAGGCAGTGATATCGGCGGCGGCGCCTCTATTATGGGGACATTAAGCGGCGGCGGAAAAATGGTTATTGCTATTGGTGAAAATAGCCTGTTGGGTGCAAATGCCGGTCTTGGCATTCCACTGGGCAACCGCTGTACGATTGAGTCGGGTTTATATGTAACTGCAGGGTCTAAAATCAAACTACTTGATAAAGAAGGCAAAGAAGCTGGCTTTGCAAAAGCGCGTGAATTGGCAAATAAAGATGATCTGCTTTTCCGTCGTAACTCCATGACCGGACAAATTGAATGCTTAGTGAACAAAAGTGCTATTGAATTAAATAGCATGTTGCATTCAAACTAAATGTGATTTTTTAATCGAGAGGGAGATTGAACCTCCCTTTCTATTCTTTTTTTACATATTTTGCCAATGAACGCAAAGCTGCCTGCAAATCAGGATCCGCATCTTCTGCTAATGCCAAAAATGATTGTGCGACATCATTGGGCATTTTACTGGCGCGTTTAATTACCTTTTTCCTGCTTTTTTTATCTTTAGGTGTTAGCTGTTTTAGTGTTGGATTCACTTTTATTTTTATATTCAGCAGTCCGGGAACTTCTTGTCGCAACAGTGTAAGTAGCTCACTTTGCATAAATTTCAAGCGGATTAGCCAGATTGCATCAGGGATTTCTATAAGCAAGCTCCCATTTTGTAAATTTCCTATCCTGCAATCTTGTATATGATGTTGTTTCAAATATCTTTGTAGTAGACTATCCAGCTTCGTGAACAGGGCCGCATCATGCTGCAATCCTATTTTTTTCAATAGAGAAGAAACGGGTTTAGGTTGTCGGGTTCTATTCATTAATTTCATCAACAGTGAATACAGAATTATGAGTATAACGGTTATCTATTCAAGAGAGGAAACAGATCACTCGTTTTCGCTTACAAAAAATAAATTTCTATTTATCTCTCTTCTTTTTGCCTCTTTGCTAGTCTGTTGCGCTTGGTTTATACAAGCTCATTATCAAAGTGAACTCAAGCAATTCAAAACAACGACTCTACATGATAGAGATATCAGTAAAGATCAATATCTGCAACTTATTAAAGCGCAAAGCGATGAACAATTAACTGTTCTGGCTAATAAAGTTGGCAATTTGCAGGCGCAGATAAATCGCTTAAATGCATTAGGTCAGCGCGTTATTGAACAGTCTAACTTACCCAAAAAAGAGTTTGATTTTGAGTCTGCGCTGTCAATGGGCGGGGCTGCTATGCAAGAATCTGACGTTGATTTTCAATTTGGTAGTTTGTTAACTCATATTGAAAATCTTGATGATAATTTCAAAAAAAAACAAAAACAATTAATCCACCTTGAAATCGCATTAAACAATCTCCATCTTATTGATCAGCTGTATATTTCAGGACGGCCGACAAAGGGCAAAGGCTCATGGTTATCCTCTCCATTTGGAACGCGTAAAGATCCCTTTTCAGGGCGATTAACTCGTCATAAAGGTGTTGATTTCGCCGGTTTTATAGGCATGCCAATTATATCAACTGCCGCAGGTGTTGTAACAGAATCAGGAAAAAGAGGCGGTTACGGCCGTATGGTTGAAATCGAACATGGCAATGGCTTGGTAACACGTTATGCGCATACCAAATCAGTAAATGTTGCGATTGGAGACGTTGTCAAAAAGGGGCAGATAATTGCTATTATGGGGAACTCGGGCCGTTCAACAGGACCGCATGTGCATTATGAAGTTTTAAAAAACGGTAAGCAAATAAATCCCAATTATTATCTGCTGCGAAAAGCGGGTTAACAGCAATTATATTTTATAATTAATTTAATTTTTAACTACGAGAAAAGCAAAATGATCACACAGCTAATAACAAAAATAATAGGCAGTCGTAATGACCGTTACTTAAAACAACTTCGTAAAGTCGTTAGTGAAATAAATAAACTAGAGCCTGAAATGCGTACTCTTTCAGATCAGCAATTAAAGGCTAAAACGGCTGAGTTTCAAGAGCGTATCGCATCGGGTGAAAGCATAGATTCAATTCTTGTTGAAGCATTTGCAGTGGTACGAAGCGCCTCTGAACGTGTCTTTGGGATGCGTCATTTTGATGTGCAGTTAATGGGCGGCATAACTTTAAATGAAAACAAAATTGCAGAAATGCGTACCGGTGAAGGTAAAACATTAACGGCAACGCTACCTGCATACTTAAATGCATTAGCGGGTAAAGGTGTGCATATTATTACCGTCAATGATTACTTGGCGCGTCGTGATGCAGAATGGAATGCACAGCTCTTTGAGTTTTTAGGCTTGACTGTGGGTATCAACCTGTCGGGTATGCAAGGGGAAGAAAAACGAGCCGCCTATGCTGCTGATATCACTTACGGTACAAACAACGAATTTGGTTTCGATTATTTACGTGACAATATGGCATTTGAAGCCCAGCAACGGGTGATGAAGCCACTGCATTACGCCATTGTCGATGAAGTTGATTCAATTTTAATTGATGAAGCCAGAACACCTCTGATTATTTCAGGTCCAACCGACGGTGATGCGACTCTCTACACTAAATTAAACACGGTTATTCCGATGTTAACGCTACAGGATAAAGAGGATACGGAAGACTATATTGGAGATGGTGATTATACTGTTGATGAAAAAAGCAGGCAGGCGCTATTAACGGAACGCGGTCAGGAAAAAGTAGAGCGGATCCTGCAAGAACGCGGCTTGCTTGACGAGAATCAATCACTGTACGCCGCTGCAAGTATCAGTATATTACATCATGTAAATGCCGCGCTGCGTGCCCATACTTTATTTGAAAAGGATGTGGATTACATCGTTAGTGAAAAAGGCGAAGTGGTGATCGTTGATGAACATACTGGTCGAACTATGCCGGGACGCCGTTGGTCAGAAGGTCTGCACCAAGCAGTGGAAGCAAAAGAGGGGGTTGATATTCAAAATGAGAATCAAACCTTAGCGTCAATTACTTTCCAAAACTTTTTCCGTTTATATGAAAAATTAGCGGGTATGACAGGTACGGCTGATACCGAAGCATTTGAGTTTCAATCCATTTATGGTTTAGAAACCATTGTTCTGCCAACCAATAAACCTATGATTCGTAAAGATTGCGGGGATCTGGTTTATCTGACCGAAGATGAAAAATACCAGGCTATTATTGTTGATATCAAAAAACGTGCGGAGTGCCGTCAACCTATGTTGGTCGGTACTGTTTCGATTGAAAATTCGGAACTGTTATCGGACTTATTAAATAAAGCAAATATTAAACACAGTGTGTTAAATGCAAAATTCCATGAAAAAGAAGCGGATATTATTGCCCAAGCGGGGGCATTAGGCTCAGTCACAATCGCAACTAATATGGCGGGACGCGGAACAGATATTGTGTTGGGCGGTCACTTACAGTCGCGTCTTGATAAACTCGGCGAACTCAGTGCCGAGCAGATTGCAGCGGAAACTGCACTCTGGAAAGAAGATAATCAAAAGGTACTCGATGCGGGTGGTTTATATATTATCGGTACGGAGCGCCATGAATCTCGTCGTATCGATAATCAGCTGCGCGGTCGTTCTGGCCGTCAAGGCGATCCAGGTGAAACGCGCTTTTATCTGTCGATGGAAGATTCTCTAATGCGTATTTTCGCATCAGAAAAAGTATCTAACATGATGAAAAAACTTGGCATGGAAAATGGCGAGGCTATTGAGCATCCTTGGGTATCGCGTGCCATTGAAAATGCACAGCGTAAAGTTGAAGGCCGTAACTTCGATATGCGCAAATCATTACTGGATTATGATGATGTTGCCAATGAACAGCGTAAAGTAATTTACCAGCAACGCAATGGTGTCATGGACAGTGAAGATATAGAGGATACAATCGATAATATTTGGGATGATGTATTTAATGCCTGTGTTAATGAATATGTGCCGCAACACTCACTCACAGAGCAATGGGATTTAGAAGGGTTAGAGCGTCGCCTAAAATCAGACTTCTTAATTGAACTGCCCGTACAGCAGTGGCTGGTTGATGATGCCAATCTGCAGGAAGAAACCATTCGCAAAAATATTCTTAGCCATGCCATAGAAACCTATGCCGCTAAAAAAGAACTGGTTGGACACTCAATTATCGCTGGTTTTGAAAAATCAGTCATGTTGCAAACAATTGATACTTTGTGGAAAGAGCACCTTGCTTCAATGGATCATCTGCGCCAGGGCATTCACTTGCGCGGTTATGCACAAAAAGATCCGAAGCAAGAATATAAGCGCGAGTCTTTTGAGATGTTCTTAGAGATGCTTGAAACCTTAAAACATGATGTAGTGATGGTCCTCTCTAAAGTACAGGTACAAAGCAGAGAAGAGGTTGATCAAATGGCAGAGCAACGCCGTCAAGCTGAAGAAAGAGCAAAAAACGAGATGCGCCACGCACAAGCTGCTCATGGTGAAGTAAAGGATGATAGTAAAAGTGGTCAGGAGAGTTTTGTACGTCAAGAGCGTAAAGTCGGGCGTAATGAACCTTGCCCTTGTGGTTCGGGTAAAAAATTCAAACAGTGTCATGGTAAAATAGGTTAATTTAACCTATTTAGTTACAGATGCAAAAAAGGGCTGTTTAATAAAAACAGCCCTTTTTTTTCATTTGTTTTTATCGTTTAAGTGAACTATAAAAGAAAGATCTATTCTCACCAGTAAGGGATTTATATGAAATATTATCATTCTATTATCTGTTCACTTTTTTTGTTTTTTTCTGTCAGTCAAGTAAATGCAGAGAGTAGCTGGTGGGAAAAGACTTTCGATCTGTTTTCGCCACAACAATCTGCAACAACTCAAGAGCCCGCCGCTGTGGGTAACGTTGCCAGTAATTTTGATTTAAACGCTGCATTTAAAGAAGCATTACAGATAGGGGCAACGAATGTTGTCAGTCAATTAGGTAGAACTGATGGTTTTAATGCAGATAGTGCTATCCATATACCGCTACCTGAACAATTACAATCAGTAAAAGAGATACTATCAAGAGTAGGTATGGCAAGTATAGTTGATGATCTTGAACTAAAACTGAATCGCGCGGCTGAAAGTGCAACACCTCAAGCTAAAGCGTTATTTTTATCGTCCATCAAAGCGATGACATTTGATGATGTTAAGGCTATTTATGCTGGCTCGGAAGATTCTGCAACGCAATATTTCAAGACTAAAATGAGCCAGCCTTTAAGCGCTAAGATGCGTCCGATTGTGCAGCAGAGTCTATCGCAAGTAGGCGCGGTAAAAGCTTACGATCGGATGATGGGGAAATATGCTGATTTACCCTTTGTATCTGATGTAAAAGTGAATTTAACTGATCATGTAGTTGAAAATGGGATAAACGGAATATTTTATTATTTAGCAAAAGAAGAGTCTGCTATTCGACAAGATCCGCTTAAACAAACCTCTACCTTGCTAAAGAAGGTGTTTGGACAATAAGTAGATATAATAAAACGCAAATACGGAGCGTATTTGCGTTTAAGAAGGGATGTTGTTAGAAAGAGATTAAACGTTGTGTTTACGAATAACCGTTAACATCTCTTTTAATAATTTTGGATTAGCAGCAACAACGTTACCCGATTTCATGTAATCGTTTCCGCCGTTAAAATCGGTCATCATTGCACCCGACTCTTTTATTAATAATTCACCTGCGGCGATATCCCAAGGTTTTAAACCGAATTCCCAGAAGCCGTCCATACGACCCGCTGCGACATAAGCAAGATCAAGTGCTGCAGAGCCGCTACGGCGCATATCAGCAACATCTAAAAAGAAATCTTTAAAGATATTAAGGTATATATCAGTGAGATGTTTCTGTTTGAATGGGAAACCTGTGGCCAGTAATGTACCCGCTAGTTTATTTACACTGTTGGTACGTGTGCGGTAACCGTTGATTTGTGAGCTTTGACCTTTAACTGCAGAGAATAGTTCGTTACGAATTGGGTCAAATACGATACCCACTTCTGTGCGACCTTTAATTTTTAATGCAATTGATACGCTAAAATGCGGGATGCCGTGAATAAAGTTGGTTGTTCCATCTAGTGGATCAATAATCCATTGGTAATCCTTATCTTTACCCTCATCAATGCCGGACTCTTCAGCAATAATGCAGTGGTCTGGGTATGATTTGCGTAACGTACCAATGATTGCAATTTCAGCTTCTTTATCGACGCTGCTGACATAATCATGCAATGATTTTTCTTCAACTTCAACTGACTCTAGATTTTCGTAGCCTTTAATGATTACTTTACCTGCATTGCGGGCAGCACGAATTGCAATATTTAACATTGGATGCATTGGATCACCATTAGATTTTAAAAGAACATTGATACCAAACTAGATAAATATCTGATCAGTCTTGCTTGTTAAAATTAACGATAACTTCGTTGTTTTCAATCCCAATAGCCAGCTATTGCTCAATCAAACGTCTTGCTCTCATTAATTTTTCCTACGCAATACTAAATTATCTACTTATCTAGTTTGGTATGAAGGGAGATTCCCTCGGCGCAAAATTGTACAGAGTTCACATGGTTCTGTAAATATGAATATGAACTAATAGGTGAAATTTATGGAAATGTAATTCAGCGGCTTGTTTGTACCCAAATCACCTGAAAATGGATATTCCAGTAGTTTGGGTATAGAGGTCTATTTTTTTGTATTTCAATTAGTGCTAAACTTTGCTCTCTAAATTTTAGCTCAAATATAAGGAATACAAATGCTAGATAACGTGCGCATCATACTTATTGGTACTTCTCATCCCGGAAATATAGGTAGTGCCGCAAGGGCGATGAAAACCATGGGCCTGTCAAATCTAGTGCTTGTATCACCTGAGTGTAGCGTTGATGGTAAATCTATCGCGCTTTCAGCGGGTGCAACTGATGTATTAAAAAATCATCGCGTTTGTACAACATTAGATGAAGCAATTGCAGATTGCGGTTTAGTAATTGGTGCAAGCGCTCGCCCGCGCACCTTAGATTGGCCGATGCTCGACCCTCGAGAGATGGGCGAAAAAGCGGTTGTCGAAGGCCAAAAGCACCCTGTCGCCTTAGTGTTTGGACGCGAAAACAGTGGGTTGAGTAATGATGAGCTGCAAAAGTGCCATTTTCATGTGTTTATCCCGGCAAATCCGGACTACAGTTCGCTTAATTTAGCGATGGCAGTGCAAACTTTGACCTATGAAATTCGCATGGCATTTTTAGCTGAGAAAGCGTATCCACAGCAACAAGAGGAGTATCCGCTCAGCGAAGAGATTGAAAGTATGTTTACTCATCTTGAACAGACACTAATAGATACGCGTTTTATTGTGCCAGCTCATCCCGGTCTGGTGATGACCAAACTACGTCGATTTTTCAATCGTGCCCGTCCAGAAATTAAAGAGTTACGTATGTGGCGCGGTGTTTTGAGCAGTATTCAAAAATCACTTATTACAGCAAACGGGCAGCTGAAAAATGAACCTGTTGCTAATGAATTAGTTGAAAATGAAGCGGAGATAAATAAAAAATAAAACCTACTAAACTCTGTGGTTTTTTAGTTGACTAATTTTGTCAGGTATTTATACTTAATAGTAGAAAGTTCATGGAAAGTTATCTATTTCCCACTATATAAGTGAAGCATTATGAAATTAACTTCAAAAGGTCGCTATGCGGTCACTGCGATGTTAGATGTCGCCATCAAAGAGCACTCTGGCCCTGTTCCCTTAGCTGATATCTCTGAGCGCCAGGGGATCTCGCTTTCATACTTAGAGCAACTGTTTTCTAAATTGCGTAAAAAAGAGCTGGTCAGCAGTGTACGTGGCCCTGGAGGCGGTTATAAGCTCGGTAAACTGCGTAGTGAAATTTCAGTGGCAATGATTATTGATGCTGTCAATGAGTCAGTAAATATTAGAAAATGCACTGGTGTCGGTGGCTGTAGAGAAGATGGTACACAATGCTTAACGCATTCGTTGTGGGCGCAACTCAGTGATCGTATCAGCACCTTTTTAGATAATATAACCCTTGAAGAGTTAATGTCCTCAGATCATGTGCAAAATGTTTCTGAAATTCAAAATAATAAATATAACCAGACTGCTCAACTTAACGTTAAATCCCAATAAATTTAACGGATAGCAGAGGAGAAAAGAATGAAATTACCGATTTATCTTGATTACTCATCAACAACACCCGTAGATCCTCGTGTTGCTGATAAATTAATGCAGTTTTTAACAATGGATGGCGAATTTGGTAATCCAGCGTCGCGCTCGCATCGTTTTGGTTGGCAGGCGGAAGAAGCGGTTGATATTGCCCGTGAGCAAATTGCCGATTTAATCAATGCAGATCCCCGTGAAATTATCTTCACATCCGGGGCAACTGAGTCTGACAACCTTGCCATTAAAGGTGCTGCGCATTTTTACGGCAAAAAAGGCAAACATATTATTACCGCTAAAACAGAACACAAAGCGGTGTTAGATCCTTGTCGCCAATTAGAGCGTGAAGGCTATGAAGTGACTTACCTTGATCCACAATCTGATGGCATAGTGACACCTGCGCAGTTAAAAGAAGCGTTACGTGAAGATACGATTCTTGTGAGTCTAATGCATGTTAATAATGAAATTGGCGTTATCCAAGATATCGCCGCATACGGTGAATTATGCCGTGCTAATAAAACCATATTGCATGTAGATGCGGCGCAAAGTGCCGGCAAAGTTGATATTGATGTCCAGAAAATGAAAGTTGATTTGGTCTCGTTTTCTGCGCATAAAGTATATGGCCCTAAAGGGATTGGCGCATTATATGTGTGTCGTAAACCGCGTGTCCGTTTAGAAGCGCAGATGCATGGCGGAGGGCATGAAAGAGGAATGCGCAGTGGCACATTGGCAACCCATCAAATCGCAGCCATGGGTGAGGCTTTCCGCATTGCAAAAGAAGAGATGCATGCTGAAAATGAACGTGTTCTCGCTTTACGCACGCGTTTATTAGAGGGCGTAAGTGATATGGAAGAGGTCTATATCAACGGCTCAATGGAGCACCGTGTTGCGGGTAATATAAATATCAGTTTTAACTATGTTGAAGGTGAGTCGCTAGTGATGGCGTTAAAAGACTTAGCTGTTTCGTCGGGCAGTGCCTGTACCTCTGCCAGTCTAGAGCCTTCTTATGTATTGCGTGCGCTTGGTCGTGATGATGAGTTGGCACACAGTTCAATTCGTTTCAGCATCGGGCGTTTTACCACTTCCGAGGAAATTGATTACGCAATAAAAATAATTCGTCAAAACATTGGCCGCTTACGTGATATGTCTCCGCTTTGGGATATGTATAAAGAGGGAATTGACATTAGCAGTATTGACTGGTCTCACAACTAATCACGCTATTTTTAGTACAAGTTAATTTTAACAGTGAGCTTGAAGATTTATAAATTTCGCACTTAGATAGAAAAGGCGAATGTAAAGATAACGAGTTAGATAGCACGTAAACAAGTAGATAAAAGATTAAAAGGATAAATATCATGGCTTATAGCGAAAAAGTAATCGACCATTATGAAAATCCACGTAATGTTGGTTCATTTGATAAAGATGATACAAGTGTAGCAACGGGTATGGTTGGTGCGCCGGCATGTGGTGACGTAATGAAACTGCAGCTTAAAATCAATGAAAATGGCATGATTGAAGATGCAAAATTTAAAACCTACGGTTGTGGCAGCGCAATTGCTTCAAGCTCATTAGTGACTGAGTGGGTAAAGGGTAAAACTATTGAGCAAGCAAGTACCATTACCAACACGCAAATATCAGCTGAGCTGGCTTTACCGCCAGTGAAAATTCACTGTTCTATTCTGGCTGAAGATGCGATTAAAGCCGCTATTGAGGATTACAAAAGCAAACATCCTGGCAAGTAATAGATGGGATGCGGATTACCGCCCTGTTTGTTGCGCAAGCAATAAACAGGGAAAGCACTTTTAAATATAATTGAAATAAGTAATTGGAGTTGATTTTGGCAATTACAATGACAGAGCCCGCTGCAAAACATGTTGCCTCTTTTCTTGCTAATCGTGGTAAAGGCATAGGTTTGCGTTTAGGCGTTAAAACATCAGGTTGTTCAGGAATGGCATATGTACTTGAATTTGTTGATGTACTTAATGATGATGATGAGGTGTTTAGCGATAAAGGCGTTAAAATTATCGTCGATAAAAAAAGTCTTGTTTACCTTGATGGTACAGAATTAGATTTTGTTAAAGAGGGCCTTAATGAAGGTTTTGAATTTAACAACCCGAATATTGATGGTGAGTGCGGCTGTGGAGAGAGTTTTAGTGTTTAAACACTAAAACTCACAATTTACATCTTTAATAATGACGCCTTTTATCTTGTGAATTTGTTAGGATAAGGGTGTTTTTTATTTTATTATCTGTTAGGAAACTGTTTTGAACTACTTCGAACTATTCTCACTCCCTGCTACATTTTCAGTTGACCAAACGCGTTTATCTGCAACTTATCGTGAACTTCAAAAACAATATCACCCGGATAAATTCGCCGTGCACTCAGACAGTGAACAGTTGATTTCGATGCAAAAAAGTAGCGAAATTAATGATGCTTACCAGACCTTAAAAAACAGCTGGTCACGTGCGCAATACCTGCTTTTATTGGCCGGTCTTGATATTTCATCAGAGCACACAACACTGCGTGATACAAACTTCTTAATACAGCAGATGCAGTGGCGAGAAACGATTGCCGAATTTACAGAAGATGATGAAGATAAGATCGCGCTTTTTTGCAATCAGATAGAGCAGCAAGTGATCGACTTAGAAGCGCAGATAGCATCACAATTGCTCTCTAATGAATTGCAAGCAGCGGCGGACAGTGTCCGTAAGTTGAAATTCATGCTTAAACTGCAAATAGAACTAGCATTACGCGAAGAAAAATTATTCGACTAATTAGGAATATAAAGGATGGCATTACTTCAAATTGCAGAGCCAGGTTTATCTGCGGCACCTCATCAAAAAAAATTAGCCGTGGGTATTGATTTAGGCACAACTAACTCTTTAGTTGCCACTGTGCGCAGCGGTAAAGCGTCAACCATAGTGGATAATCAGCAGCAAGATATACTGCCATCGGTGGTGCATTATGGCGAGCGTAATGAACAGGGCGATCTGTCTATTAGTGTTGGCCGAGATGCGCAGCAGTATTTATTAAGCGATCCATTAAATACACTGGCATCGGTTAAACGTTTAATTGGCAAAGCATTACAGGATTTAGACCGCACGCATCTGCCTTATCAGCTCAGCGCGCATCAAAGTGGATTGGCGCAAATTGAAACACGTGTCGGGCCGATTAATGCGGTGCAGGCATCAAGTGAAATATTAAAAGCATTAAGTTTACGCGCAACCCAAACACTGCAGGGCGAATTAGACGGTGTGGTTATCACTGTGCCGGCCTATTTTGACGATGCACAGCGCCAGGGCACTAAAGATGCGGCGCGACTGGCCGGTTTACATGTATTGCGTTTACTTAATGAGCCCACCGCTGCGGCCATCGCTTATGGGTTGGATACAGGCCAGGAAGGGGTGATTGCGGTTTATGATTTAGGCGGTGGCACTTTTGATATCTCTATTTTACGTCTCCATAAAGGTATTTTTGAAGTTCTGGCAACAGGCGGTGATACTGCCTTAGGCGGGGATGATTTTGACCTCTGTATTGTTAATTGGATAAGAGAAGAAGCTAACATTGATGGCGAGATCAGCGCACAACTGCAGCAGGAGTTATTAAAGGTTGCACGTGATGCCAAAGAAAAACTCAGTGATCAACAACAAGTCAATATTGAATTAAAGCATCTGCAATGGTCGGGCACCTTGGATAGAGACCATTTTGAAATGCTGATTAAAAAGTTATTAGCAAAAACCTTGCGAGCTTGTAAACGCGCAATCAAAGACGCACAGATAAACCTTGATGAAATAGTTGAAGTGGTAATGGTCGGCGGATCTACACGTATGCCTGTGGTCAGATCTGTCGTGAGCGATTTGTTTAAGCGTGATGTGTTAACCAGTATCGATCCTGATAAAGTGGTTGCGATTGGCGCGGCTATTCAAGCGGATATTTTAGTGGGTAATAAACCCGATGTTGACATGCTTTTACTCGATGTTCTGCCGCTCTCATTAGGGCTTGAAACTATGGGCGGCCTGGTTGAAAAAGTGATCCCTCGCAATACCACTATCCCGGTTGCGCGCGCACAAGAGTTCACTACCTTTAAAGATGGTCAGACCGCAATGCTTATTCATGTGTTGCAGGGAGAGCGGGAAATGGTTGTCGATTGCCGCTCACTGGCGCGTTTTGTACTTACAGATATTCCGCCAATGGCTGCGGGCGCCGCACATATTCGCGTTACCTTTCAAGTTGATGCGGATGGTCTGTTAAGTGTTAGCGCCATGGAAAAATCATCTGGCGTGCAGGCTCATATCGAAGTTAAACCCTCATACGGTTTAAGCGATAAGGAAGTGATGACAATGCTTTCAGATTCTATGACCTTTGCCGAAAAAGATCTTCAAGCGAGGATGTTGGTTGAGCAGCAAGTCGAAGTAAAACGTGTGGTCGAAAACCTTGAAGCCGCATTGCATAAAGACGGTACTTTGCTGCTTACCGATGATGAATATCAAACGATTAGGGCTAATATTAAAGAGTTGGTTGATATTGGACAAAGCGATAATATTAATGCAATTAAAGATGCTCTTGAAGTGATCGATAAATTAACGGCTCATTATGCCTCACTGCGAATGGATGCCTCAATAAAACAAGCATTAACAGGTAAATCTGTTGATAAAATATAAAATTTTAATTTACAAGG
>NZ_JBLIEK010000026.1:0-42274 GCF_047632995.1 Psychromonas sp. | reverse complement strand
ATTGAATCGACACTCATTTTTATCCGTCATTCCCGAGTTGTTTTGTCGGGAATCTCATCGCAATAACTGTAGAACTCAGCGAGATCCTCAACAAAATACTTTGAGGATGACGGTGAATAATCTGCGCAGATGGTACTGCAAGTATCGCGACAGCGATGTGGTACGAGCGGGTGAATTCTGCGAACCCTTATCGTTGCATTTTGTTTCCTTAAACCTTGTTCAAGGGACTGCAATGCAAGGGGGTATTCCCATGTGATAGTAGGGCGAGTTTGCCGATAGGCAAGGTTCACGAGCGGACGAGCTCTGCGAATCCTGACCGTCGCCAAGCGCCTAATAGCGATAAACCCCAGTCCTTCTGTGAAGGGCTGGGGTTTTTTCGTTTAAGCGCTTAACGCGCTGAGTACTCGAGCATGGGAAATAAAGAGTTGCCACGCAGTGGCATGAGCGGGCTAAGCTCTGCGAGTCCTGACCATCGCCAAGCGACTCCTTTATAAGAGATGTGATGAATTAGAATTATTTATGATTAATTCATCGTCTTACCTTGAAATTTTATCCTGCATCCCCATTTTATGGTTATCGTTTAAACCAAAGTCTTGTTTAGGCTAATTCAAAGAGAAATAGATATTATGGAACATCAACAAAATCATACGTTCAGTGCTGATACTGGCAAACTTCTTAAATTAATGATCCACTCTTTATACTCAAATAAAGAGATTTTCCTGCGTGAGTTAGTGTCAAATGCAGCCGATGCTGCTGATAAATTACGCTTTAAAGCCCTTTCTGATGGCTCCCTTTTTGAAAATGAGGCAGATCTACGTGTTCGCTTAAACTTCGATGCAGATCTTAAAACCATCACTATTAGCGATAATGGTATTGGCATGACGCGCGATGAGGTCATTGAACATTTAGGTACGATTGCGAAATCAGGAACCAGTGATTTCTTTGAACATCTTTCTGGTGACCAAGTTAAAGACTCGCAACTTATCGGTCAATTTGGTGTTGGTTTTTACTCTTCATTCATTGTTGCTGATAAAGTAACGGTCAATACACGTAAAGCAGGTGAAGATGCTTCAACAGGTACCTGCTGGACTTCAACGGGTGAATCAGATTACACCGTTGCTGATATTGAAAAAGCGGACCGTGGTACTGAAATTATCTTGCACCTTCGTGATGACGAAACTGAATTCTTAAACGATTCAAAATTGCGCTCAATTGTTACTAAATATTCTGACCATATCAGTATTCCTGTGGAAATGTTAACAGCTGCAACAGAAGAGTCTGAGGGAGCTGACGGCGAAAAAGTGCCTGCAACTGAAGCCGTTTGGGAATCAATCAATAAAGCGACGGCGCTTTGGAGCTGTGATAAAAACGAACTTAAAGATGAAGAATACCAAGAGTTCTACAAGCATATCGCTAATGATTTTGAAAACCCGTTAACCTGGACTCATAACAAAGTTGAAGGCGAGCAGGCCTACACAAGCCTACTGTATATTCCTAAACGTGCGCCGTTTGATCTGTGGAACCGCGAAAAAGCGCATGGTCTGAAATTATATGTTCAACGTGTCTTTGTTATGGATGATGCTGAGCAGTTTATGCCGACTTATTTGCGTTTCGTTAAAGGTGTGCTTGATTCAAACGATCTTCCATTAAACGTTTCTCGTGAAATTCTGCAAGATACACGTGTTACCGCTAAATTACGCGGCGCATGTACAAAACGTGTGTTAACAATGTTGACTAAGTTTGCTGCTAAGCATGAAGAGGAATATAACGGTTTCTGGAAAGAGTTTGGTCAAGTATTGAAAGAGGGCCCAGCTGAAGATTCTAAAAATAAAGAAAAAATCGCTAAACTATTCCGCTTCTCTTCAACAAAAACGGATTCAAGCGCGCAAACTGTTTCATTAGATGCATACATCAGCCGTATGATTGAAGGTCAGGATAAGATTTACTACATTACCGCAGACAGTTTTAATGCCGCTAAAAACAGCCCGCACTTAGAAGTGTTACGTGAGAAAGGTATTGAAGTTTTATTGCTTTCTGATCGCGTAGACGAGTGGTTATTAAGCCATCTACCAGAATACGACGGCAAAGTTTTCACTTCTGTTACACAGGGCGATCTAGATTTAGGTAAGCTCGATAGTGAAGAAGAAAAGCAAGAGCAGGAGAAAAAAGAAACTGAATTTGCAAGTTTTGTTGAACGCGTTAAAACAGTGCTCGGAGATAAAGTTAAAGATGTGCGTTTAACGCATCGTTTGACCTCTACGCCATCTTGTATCGTTGCTGATAGCGATGATATGAGCACGCAAATGGCTAAGTTAATGGCGCAAATGGGACAACCTGTACCTGAAAGTAAGCCTGTTTTCGAGATTAACCCTGAGCATGTGATGATTGTTAAATTGGCTGATATGGCTGATGAAGATCTATTCACGCAATGGTCTGAGCTGTTACTTGAACAGGCGATTCTCTCTGAGAAAGGCAGTTTAGATGATCCGTCTGAGTTTGTTGCTCGTATCAATAAGTTGTTATTAGGTTAATATAAAACCTTCAAAAGGCCAGCTTATGCTGGCCTTTTTTGTTTACGGCCTTGAGAAATAGGGCGTAAAAGTGTAAATTCCAACTCAATTTATTAATAGTTAACAAAGGACGCAACAATGCGCATTATCTTACTAGGTGCTCCAGGTGCAGGCAAAGGAACGCAAGCTCAATTTATGATGGATAGATACGATATTCCACAAATTTCTACCGGCGATATGTTGCGTGCCGCTGCAAAAGCGGGCACAGAGCTTGGTTTAAAAGCCAAAGAGTTAATGGATGCAGGGCAACTTGTCTCTGATGAATTAATCATAGGTTTAGTGAAAGAGCGTATCGCTCTCGATGACTGTGCAAAAGGTTTCCTGCTTGATGGTTTTCCGCGCACTATTCCGCAAGCTGATGCGATGAAAGATGCTGGCGTTATTGTTGATTTTGTACTTGAATTTGATGTGCCAGATGAAGAGATAGTTAAACGTATGGCGGGACGCCGAGTTCATTCTGGATCTGGACGTACTTACCATCTCGTTTATAATCCGCCTAAGGTGGAAGGCAAAGATGATCTGACTGGCGATGATTTATCTATTCGCCCTGATGATCAAGAGTCAACGGTCCGTAAGCGTTTAGATATCTACCACGCACAAACAGAGCCGCTTGTCGCTTATTACAAAAATGAAGCTGCGCAAGGCAACGGCGCGCATTATAAATTTGATGGTACAAAAGCTGTTGATGTTATCAGCGGTGAGCTCGCTGAAATTCTTGGTTAATATTTAACCTGAAATTTTATTAGGGGCGTGAAGCCCCTTTTTTGTCGCTGAAATTTATGATATAGGTAAATAATGAATAAAAAAATTGCAGTTTTATTGGTTAATCTGGGTACACCTGAATCTCCTGACAAAAAAAGTGTCAGGAAATTCTTACGCGACTTTTTATCCGATAAGCGTGTTGTTGATACCGCCCGCTTAATCTGGCTGCCGATTCTTTATCTGATTGTCCTGCCGCTTAGATCGCAACGGGTTGCCAAGCTTTATAAAAAAATATGGTTTGAAAATGAATCGCCGTTACGTTTTTATACGCGGTCACAGGCGCAAAAATTAGCGGATAAGCTGGCTTGTGAAAAGATAACTGTTGAGTATGCGATGACCTATGGTAAACCGACAATTGCACAGCAGATGCATAAATTCCAGCAGCAGGGGATCACAAATTTAACTGTATTACCTTTATACCCGCAATATTCAGTCTCCACTACTGCACCTGTTTTTGATCAGCTAAGCGCTGCAATTAAGCAGCAGTTTAACTTCCCCGCGCTTAACTTTATTCACGACTATCATGATCACCCGCTCTATATTAACGCTTTAGTTAACTCGATAAAAACAAGCTGGCAGGAAAAGGGACAATCACAATTATTGGTCTTCTCGTTTCATGGTATTCCTAAGCGCTATGTCACCCTCGGAGATGTTTACCAGCAGCATTGTGAATCGACCGTGCAATTGGTGGTGAGCGCGCTCGGGCTAAGCAAAGAGCAGTATAAGTTGTGTTACCAGTCACGTGTGGGGCGCGAGGAGTGGTTAAAACCATATTTAGATAAAACCCTGCCGGAAATTGCGAAAAGGGGGATACACTCTATCGATATCATTAGCCCGGCATTTTCTTGTGACTGTTTGGAAACCCTGGAAGAATTAGCTATTGATAATAAAGCGCTGTTTTTAGAAAATGGTGGAGAGCAGTATCATTACATTCCCTGTTTAAATGATAGTGAAGAGCATATTCAATTATTTCAAGCATTGGTGAACGGATCTAGGGTTACTCAATCAGAGTGAATAACTCATTATCAATACTGTTCTCGCTGCTTTTTATCAGCCTGCTCAGCGCGTGCTCTGCTACCTCTCCTGTTTCAGAAAAAAGTGCGGGTACAATAGACGTCACGGACAGATCAAATGTGCAAAGATCTGCGGCAATGAAAACCGATGATCTGCTTTTTGTTTTATTGCGCAGTGAATTCCAATATTGGAAAGGGACGCCCTATAGCTTTGGCGGGCAGACTAAAAAAGGCATTGACTGCTCCGCATTAGTGCAAAATGTCTATGAAAACAGTTTTCATCTGCCACTGCCGCGCGTTGCTAAAAGACAAGCCGCAACCGGTTTGTTTGTCTACAAAAATGCTATTCAAGTCGGTGATTTACTGTTTTTCAAAACAGGTTGGAAAGAGCTGCATGTGGGAATCTATATGGGAGATAAGCAATTTTTCCATGCATCAAGCAGTAATGGGGTGATGATTTCATCCCTTGATAATGTTTATTGGCAATCTAAGTATTGGCAAGCTCGGCGCATTATTGATGAGTGATTTAGATAGCAGTGAATGAGCAACCTCTTTGCTTGAAGCTCGCCTGGATAGCTAAGCAATAAAGCGCTGTGCCGGATTTTAGCCGAGATAAAAGAGAACGGCTAGGCACCGTTAGCGGTTCTCTTAGAGACGTTAAGTTGCGTACCAGTAACCAAGATTGACCAACTGAGTAAATAGGGTTAACGCGTTTTTATCTTCGATAAGCAGTTCCAGTAACTCACTGCCGACCTCATCCTGATCGCAAAGATGATGGCCCAACTCAGTGAACCCTTCACAGTTAAATAGTTCCCCATTGATGAACAGCAGTTGCGGCTCTCGTTCGAAGTATACTGCGCGCAATCCACCGATGCGGGTGAATTGTGCTCCCTCATCAAATAGTGCCAGTATCTCAGCACTGCTATGAGGCTGCTCAGGTTCAGCAATATCTAACTCATGTTTTGCTTCACTGATCATTTTTCCAAACCAGGGGATAAGCGCCGCGGGTGTTTGGCATTTTGCCAACATTACTCTATGTAATTCGTTCAATTCCTGCGTTTCAATTTGCCCCGGCTTTTCACGCATCTGCATCTCTCTATCCAGATAGCGCTCAGACGGCTCGTTGCTATCAAGAGAGTAATCGGCAAAACTGCTTAATAGATCATTTTGATCCGGCGCGCGAAAGCCCACGCTGTAATTTATTGCAGCTTCTAGCGCAGTACCTTCGTGTGGATAGCCGCATGGAATATACAATATATCGCCGGGCTCAAGCTCTACATCGATAATCGCAGCAAACGGTTCGCAGTGTTTGAGCGCGCCATGAGCGGCAAACTCTGTCATGGCTAATTTATCGCCCACTCGCCAGTGACGTTTACCTAAGCCTTGGATAATAAATACATCGTAATTATCGATATGCGGGCCAACGCCGCCTCCTGCTGTTGAGTAACTAATCATCAGATCATCAATGCGCCAGTTAGGCAAAAAACGGAAAGGGCGTACTAACTCCTGCGCTTCTACATGCCAGTGATCCACTGCCTGCACCAATAAGCTGGCGCCATCATTTTCCAGTTTTTCAAAGCTGCTAAAGGGGCCTAATTCAGCTTGCCATTGCTGATCGGTTTTATAGACAAGGCGGCTTTCAATTTCCTCTTCCATTGCCAAACCGGCAATTTCATCGGGCATAATGGGATCTTCAAAGTCGATAAACCCTTTTTTAATCACAGTGGGTTTTTTCTGCCAGTAGGTGTCGAGAAAATGGTTGATATCTAAATTGAGTTCGAACATTAAAACCTCATTAAACAGTAAGTAATAAAAATATTATATAACAAACAAAAAAGGCAACCCGTGGGCTGCCTTAAATAAAGTGATGATCTGCGACTTAGTCGACTAGTTTTTCTACTAGTTGGATTGCCTGACCGATATAGTTAGCCGGTGTCATTGCTTTAAGCTGTGCTTTTACAGCATCGGTGAGTTCAAGGGTATCGATGAAATCCGCCATGCCAGCGCCATCAACACGTTTACCGCGAGTCAGCTCTTTCAGTTTTTCGTATGGTTTTTCGATACCGTAACGGCGCATTACCGTCTGAATTGGCTCAGCTAGCACTTCCCAGTTAGCATCTAAATCTTTAAGCATATTGGCTTCATTAGCTTCTAACTTGCTGATCCCTTTAAGGCTTGATTCATATGCGATAACAGAATAACCGATTGCAACACCTAAGTTACGCAGTACAGTTGAATCTGTTAAATCACGCTGCCAGCGGGAAACGGGCAGTTTTGCTGCAAGATGATCAAATATAGCATTTGCCAGCCCTAGGTTACCTTCAGAGTTTTCAAAATCAATCGGGTTAACTTTATGAGGCATAGTAGAAGAGCCGATTTCACCCGCAATTGTTTTTTGTTTGAAGTGACCCAGACAGATATAACCCCACATATCGCGGTCAAAATCTAACAAAATAGTATTGAAACGCGCAATCGCATCAAATAGCTCGGCGAT
Source organism: Psychromonas sp. (assembly GCF_047632995.1). Classification (GTDB taxonomy): domain Bacteria; phylum Pseudomonadota; class Gammaproteobacteria; order Enterobacterales; family Psychromonadaceae; genus Psychromonas. Next base: position 35,435 of record NZ_JBLIEK010000026.1, on the reverse strand, counting down.
ATAATCATGCGGTTCAATTTGTGTGGTGTACGGGTTAAATGTTACGCCCAAGCTGGTTACAAACTCTTCTGCAAAGGCTTGCCAATCAAGTTCAGGGTAAGCGCTAAGGTGTGCGTTGTAGTTACCTACCGCGCCGTTAGTTTTACCTAATACTTGTGTTGCTTCTATCTGTTTAACTTGACGCTGCAGACGCGCGACAACATTAATCAGTTCTTTACCAAGTGTTGTCGGTGAAGCGGGTTGACCGTGTGTGCGGGACATCATTGGAATTGCTTTGTACTCGAGCGCTTTTGCTTTAATCGCAGCAATGATTTTGTTGCAGTAAGGAAGAATAACGTCGCTTTTAGCAGTGCCCAACATTAATGCGTGAGAGAGGTTATTGATATCTTCAGAGGTACATGCAAAATGAATAAACTCAGATACTGCATTTAACTCTGCAATGTTAGCTACTTTTTCTTTTAAGAAGTACTCAACGGCTTTCACATCGTGGTTAGTGGTTGCTTCAATATCTTTAACACGTTGCGCATCAGCTTCGCTGAAGTTAGCAACAATTGCATCAAGATGTGCGTTAGCTTGATCAGAGAATGCGGGAACTTCTGCAATACCGTCAGTTTCTGCTAGTTTTTGTAACCAGCGCACTTCAACTTGTACACGGAATTTGATTAAACCGAATTCACTAAAAATACCACGTAAAAGTTCCGTTTTGCTACCGTAACGGCCGTCAACTGGTGATACAGCTGTTAGTCCTGAAAGTTCCATCTGTTGCTCCTAAGTAAAAGTAGGTTGTTCTAAAGCTATGTAGGTTTAATCATCACTGGTTGATTAAACGCGGTGTAAATTCTGTTTGGCCTGGTGAATAATCGCTTTACGAGAGAACATTAATTGACGGCGTTTGCCCCCAATTTGTCGCCATAAAACAGCCGCCCGGACACCGGCTAATAACAGTGCGCGGATTTTATGCTGAGTCTGCTCCTGTTGCAAGCAAGACGGGTTACCATTCACTTGAATTTTGGGACCTAAATTACTGATCAGGTCTTTATAGATAGAATCCAAATTGCTCAGCACGTTACTGTCATCAATTTCAAAATGGGCCAGCTGCCGTTGTACTTGATTGATGCGCTCGCCGAGCATATTCAGGGCAGAGCCATTGGCAGTTAGTTTCTTTTCAAGGGCAAGCATGCCAATAATATATTTAGTTACCTGCAAATTGCGTTTGTTGCCGCTGTTGTCCAGTTGCTCAATCATACTTTTAAAACCAACAGCCAGTGATTCATACCCGCCAAAAATTTCTAATGGTGAATCACTCTCGGTGCGCATAATTGAGCGCAGGGAGGCGTCAAAGGCCGCCGCATCGGGGCACAGTCCTTTAGTTGCAAGTTTATCCACCAGATAAGCCGCCTGGCACATAGCCGCGAACGCGATACTACGAGATTGTAAATTATGGAATGACATGATTTTATTTCTCTTGTTGTAAATGCTGTTCAATAATTGCGCCACCTAGGCATACTTCATCGATGTAAAATACCGCTGATTGGCCCGGAGTTACCGCCGCTTGTGGTTCGTCGAAAATTACTTCTAAGGTGTCATCATCAATGGGCGTCACAGTGCAAGGAATATCCTGTTGACGATAACGGGTTTTTACCGTGCATCTAAACGGTTTGCTTTTAATGGTTCGGTCTACCCAATCGCACTGTTTAGCAATAAGGCCGTAGGAAAATAGTGCAGGGTGATCAGCGCCTTGCGCGACCAATAAACGGTTATTTTCCATATCTTTGCCAACCACATACCAGGGATTTTCATTGGAGTTCTGTAACCCGCCGATACCCAACCCTTTACGTTGGCCTAGCGTGTGGTACATCAGCCCCTGATGTTGACCAATCACTTCACCTGTTGGGGTGAGAATATCTCCCGGCTGTGCCGGTAAGTACTCTTGCAGGAATTCTGTGAATTTACGCTCACCGATAAAGCAGATGCCGGTGCTGTCTTTTTTATTGGCAGTGATTAAATCTTGCTCTTCAGCGATACGGCGCACCTCAGGTTTCTCTAATTCGCCAACGGGGAACAGTGTCTTAGCTATCTGTTTTTCACCCACGGCATATAAGAAATAACTTTGGTCTTTATTATTATCGAGTCCACGTAACAGCTGCACATGACCATTTTTTTTACGGCGGCGCACATAGTGACCTGTAGCAATATAATCGGCACCGAGATCTTCCGCAGCAAATTCTAAAAATGCTTTGAATTTAATCTCTTTATTACACATGATGTCAGGATTTGGGGTACGCCCTGCTTTATACTCAGCAAGAAAATGTTCAAAGACATTGTCCCAGTATTCCGCTGCAAAATTGATAGTGTGTAAGATGATTCCTAACTTATCACAGACTGCTTGCGCATCCTGAAGGTCCTGAGCTGCGGCACAATACTTATCAGTATCATCCTCTTCCCAGTTCTTCATAAATAGCCCTTCAACCTGGTATCCCTGTTGCTGTAACAGATACGCGGATACGGATGAATCGACACCGCCGGACATTCCGACGATCACTTTAATTTGGCTATTGTCTGTCATAAAGAACTCTCTTACTGATTTGGAACGTGATTTTAACAGAATTTAAATAAGAAAGCAGGGGGGATTTGTGCTCTTAAAGCCTATAAATTTACTCTGTATACAGGGGCTTTACCGATCCCATGCGCCGTGCGGGAACCTATTTATTGCTAATATCAAGTTGCAAACCCTTGTGATATTTTCGCGTCGACCGCTATATTATGCTGGAGTTTATTTTACTCCTATTACTCTACTTTGCGGAACGACTAAGCTGCGCTATCGGTAATAACGATTCCGATAGCACGGGAGGGAGATGTAATTGTTAGTTGAAAATGACTTTTATCCCGGATATTTTTTAAATGCGGCAGTTGCTAGGAATAAATCAGCCTTATTGTGTAATAAAGAAACGGAAAAACCTCTTTAAGATCTACTTTTGTGCTGATTTAGGCTATTCAATTGTTTATTTTGTAATTATATTTCACTTTACTATTTACATTAAAGTGTGATCTAGGTAACATTTATTTGTCCACTGAGGACAGCAAATAAAATTATAAAAGGAAATTATTATGGATATGCAAGCATTTCACACAGCACAAAACTTTCTAGCCTATAGCAACAGTGAAAAAAGCAAGAAGAATAAGAGCGCTAAGAGCAAATTTACTTTTCCATTCTTTAAAAAGTGATGAGAAAAGCACTGGTTAGAGAAAACCAAACTTCAAAAATAAATATAACAGCGGAAGTGGATCTTTATAACAGATAAAAGGAAAATATCTTCCGCTTTATTTATGGTTACTACTCATTTAAAAAAAATGCCTCCTTGCCTGCAACTTTCCCTGTTTGCAGATAGTCAGTTAACAAATCAGCCATTCAGTTTATTCTTATTTGATCGTCCTTAATAGCGAATTGACATCTGCGTTATCTAATTAACTAAATTCGGTTCAAAGTCATATTGAGCATATCTTGTAATCTGCGCATCTAATAACGCTTTATCTTCATAAAATGAAAATACCATCTCTGCAATTTCGTGCAGTGCCTCTTTATCTTCACTGTGGATGCAAAAGCTCATCGTTTCATCGCCAAATGTGATTTTTTCCAGCAGGGTTGGATTTTTTTCTGCAAGCATATTTTCTATCAATAAAGCCCAGTCCTCGCCATCACCTAAAAAATCATGCAATTCAAATGCAGACCATTTTAAATCACTTAACATAAGGGTATGGTCTTTTTTGAAACTTGAAAACAGAAAAGGTTGGTAAGCATTTGCTTGTTTCATAATGTCTCTCTGAGTAAATGGATGAAATATATATTTTTCGGATTGTCTTCATCCTACATGCTTACTATCTTTTTAATGCAGCCCGCATCAAAATTTTGAATTTAAAAAGTAAAGATTTTCAAATGGTCGGGGAAAATTATTGTTTTTATGAGAAGGGAACAGCGGAATTTTAAAAGCAGAAGCAGCTGGTTAATTTTCTGATTTGCAGGTTTGTCGTTGTAAACCGGCACCACTTTCATTATTGCTGTTTTGCATTGCCCGAAGGGAGTTTCACCCTTTGACTGCGTGTAGATGATGAGAAATAGCAACGCAGTTTTTAGTTCGAGGGCAGCGTTTCTCAACAGTAATTCAAATAGGGTAAAGAGAGTTGTGTTTGTCGCAATAACTCACAGTGCAGTAGGCAGGAACTATGCGCCTGCCCGTCTTTTTTTAGTTCAGAATCTCGATGATCTCTCTCGATGCTTCGATTAAGCGAACAACCCGATCTTCAATTTGCACCGTTATTATGCCTTGGAGATCGACGGGAACGACAATGTGAGCGCTATGGTAGATCTCTGCTTCAAGTGTTTCACCAACGTTAAGCTTTTTTTGCCATCCTGGCGGCAATTGGCCTCCTCGTGCAACTTTCTTTTGTAATCCAGGCGGAACTGTTTTTTCTTTATCGGATTTAGCCTCTACGCTGCTAAGGCCCAACGAGAGCATAAGAGTTAAAATAGTGACCATTATTTTTTTCATATTAATCAATCTCATATTAGGGTGAAAATAGAATATCCAGCATAGGCATGAACGAATGAGCTGAAACTAATAAGTTAGAATACCACTATTTGCATATCTATGATTGATTTAACGAATAAATCTAATCATGTCTAACGTAACGCCATTGGAGAGCGGCTTCCAATACATCTCACCATATAAAATACATTCATTCACCGCGAAAGGGCGGGCATAATTACTGTGCCAGCACAAATCTACTATAATCATTTTATCGATAAATATATTTCCGCTGCGCGCTGATGGGAGTGAGGGGGAATACATAATTTATCCCGTTAAAAAGGAAAATAAATGACTCAACAACCGATAAAAGTGTATTTATTTCGTTGGGCTGGTTCTTGGGGGCCCTTCCAAGTCAAAATTCCTTGTGGTGAATGTACCTTAACCAAAGATGTGATCCTCGACACTATTAACAAAGAATTATCTGGGATTCCAGTAGAATTAGAATGCAGGGAGTGGCTTAGTGAATGGTGGAAACCGTTATTGAAAGGCGGATGGCATGCACCTATAGTGATAGTCGGAGGTAAGGTTATTAGTCAAGGAAGTGCGCTGAATCGAGGGCTTCTCACACAAGCCGTCATTGAAGTTTATGCAAAACAAGTGAAAATCACGGGGAACCACCTTTTTGGAAAAGAAACTTGTCCTCATTGTAAACGTGCGAAAGGGTATCTTGAACAAGCCGGCATCACTTATGATTATCACGATGTCGTTAGTAGTCCACGTGATTTGTATGAGATGCTTGCCAGAGTAAAACCTCATATTGGTCCTAAAACACCAATAACGGTTCCGCAGATCTGGAGCGATGGTCATTATATCGGCGGCGCAGATAAGCTTCGCGATGTCGTCAAACAAAATGTTGAGCCTAATTATGATCGCGGGCAATGCTCACTGTCTCCTTCCGAAGATAAATAAGTGCAGATCCGGTTTTTCGTTAAATTTAAAAGCAATCAGTTAAAATATGCTCTGTTGTATTAACCACCACAAGCGCTTACTTTCGCCCTTTGAGGGCTGAATCAAATAAACCTCCGGCTCAACCGGTAAGTTAACGCTCGTTAATCAATGCGGGGTTTTGTAGCGCGAGAAGACGTTGTTGCTTGATTAATGAGGGAATAACAAAAGGAGGTTTGTCATCGCTAATATGGCATCGCCATTGTTGCAGGCTGGCTTCCGGGTAATAGTTAAATTCGCAGCAATTAGCATCGAGTAACACCTGACAGATACTTTTACTGTGGGCATCACTACGGTCCATTAATACGGAATCTCCCCGGCTGCTTAAATCATGCTGCAGATGAATTTTGTGCAAAACCTCAGTTGCAGACAACTCAGGTGACTGCGCTAACCATTGTTGAAAGCGCTCTTGGCGTTTAGCTAACACAGCCTCTGTATTGAGCGCAGATGAGCTAAACAGCATTGCCGGTTGACTCGCATTATTAATACTTAAATGCCGACCATTCCAGCATAAATGTAAGCATTCACGACTAGAAATCAGCATTAAATCAAAGGGGTTGTAGTATTGATAGTTTTGCTCAGACAGGTGTTTTTTAACAAGGCTAACGTTGCCATAGGCTAAGGCCTGCGGAATGATATTTCCACGAGTGGGCGCCGTACTAGATTGAGGGTCTTGATAGCGATTGAGTAAGGCGAGTACCACACCCAGATTATTAACACCAAACCATGTGCCTCCGGCTTGTCCGTCTATTGGGTAGAGTTGCTCAATCCCATCTTGTTGCTGCTCTTTTAAACCAGCTTCATGGCGTGAGCGCGATTCATCACGGTTCATGGTTATCACCAAGGAATTGCTTAAACGCAGCACGCTAAGTGTACACATATTAATGACTTTGCTGACGCAGGTAACTGGCTGTACCAGGTGCTATGCCTATTACTTCATCGACCTGGATATCTAACTCTTTTGCCACTAATTTGGCATAGGCCAAATGATGCACGGTATGGTTAATCAGGTAACATAATTCCCGGCTTAGGCTGCTATCAAACAGCATGTTTTGTTGCTGCTTTAAGGAAATTTCCGACTCAACCTTCACCGCGCGTTCTTTTAATTCTGCATGAGGTTGGTTGAACCATTCAATTAACTGCTTAATTAACTGCAAAGCCAACCCTGCATCATTTTCAATTTCGCTGTCGCGATGGCGGCTATTGTAGTCAATATTATCATTGATTAAACCCTGCTGAAACGCTAAAAAATGATCCAGAATATGGCGAATATGTTTGCCAATGCCTGATTCGCTATGGATTGAAGGTTGGTTATAATATTTTCCTTCACTCGCTATCACTAATTGTTGTACTTGCAGTAGTGCCTCTACTGTCGCTTCACGCAGCTGCTTCATTGTTGCTCCATTTGTTTAAAAAATCTCTGCCCTTTATATGACCGAGGTAATGGCAAAAATATTTCCCTCGAGGGCGCTTAAATCAATAATAGTTTATTCACCTTTGGATTGGTTAAGTGAATGTTTACTGAAAAACAGATCTTACCTTTAATTTTTAGCTACAAAAACACTATTTTTATAGACCGGCGCACAGTGCTGTCATCTCAGCCATGCAAAAAAAACAGACTAATGTGAAATATTTACAAGCCTGCCTAGGTCTAATAGTTCAGTTGCAGTAAATAAGGACATAAAATGAAACTTGCAAATATTTCAATAAAAATATTGTTATTGCTGTCTATTTTCAGCTTCCGTTCAGCCCTGGCTGTAGATCAAGTTTATACCGGCTATTTTAGTCATAAGGCGATATCAGGGTTTGATGCGGTTGCTTTTTTTAGCGAACAAAAACCGGTTAAGGGCTCGGCAAAATTTAGCCTTGAATATAAAGGGGCCGATTGGTATTTCAGCAGTCAGCACAATTTAGAACAGTTTAAAAAAAATCCGGGTTATTTTGCGCCGCAGTACGGTGGTTACTGCGCATGGGCAATGGCTGAGAATAAAACGGCAGCGGGCAATGCACCGTTTTGGACAATTTATCAGGATAAGCTGTACCTTAATTACGATCAAGAAATACAAGATCGGTGGTTCGCAGATAAAAATAACTTTATTAAAAAAGCCACTGAAAACTGGGCGAAAATGGATAAAAAATAATGGTGCGACTGAGTAAAACTAAGGTTGTTAGCTGGTTGATTGTATTGTGGGTAAGTAAAGTTTTTCTGTTTTCACTCCCTCACAAGTTCAGCTTACACCCGGATACACAGCATATTTTTGGCATAATAGGACAATGGATGACGGGGATTCTCACGGTGGATATAGGCACCTGGTTCAGCAATTACGGATCTTATGCGGTGGGCTCTTTTGAGCTAATTGTGAGCATGATTTTATTGTTACCCGCGTTATTGTGGTTATTAACTAAAGTTAACTTGCTGCGGCGTGTGCCTAATCAGTTTTTAATGCATGCCGCGGGTGGTTTACTCGCTGTTTTTGTTATGAGTGGCGCTGTATTTTTTCATCTGCTGACACCTCTTGGGATAGAGGTGGTACACGAAGGACAAAGTGACCATGGCAGTTTATTTTATGCGGCCACTTCCATTGTGTTTTTGGGGCTTATTCTTTTTGTTATTAATATTCGCAGTTACAAATTGGAATTAACCCGGAAAAATCTGCACACGAGGGGGTCAACTTGCTGACACGCATCGCACTGGTTGTTTCATATATTTTATATTGTATTAGGTTTCTAGTTGGACCCTGGAAGTATTTTCAGCTCAATGCTACCTACTTTAATGAACAACGTAATCTGTTTTCTAAATTAGATATGGATGCACGTATTCCCAAACAATGGCAGCTTGAGCAGTTTATGGATATTGCTAATAACAACCCCAGTGCTTACCCTGTTTTTATGAAACCTGAATGGGGGCAAAACTCACAGGGCATTGTGCGTATTGATAACTTACTCGCGCTGCAGAAAATACGCCAGAAACGCAGCCCAAGCCCGCCATTTTATCTGCTTCAGCAAGCTGCACCGGAAAAACGCGAATTTGAAATCTTTGTTATTCCAGAAAAAGATAATTTACAGCAATTTTCCGTTTTATCTATTACTGAAACCTGTAACAGCGGCGATGATCCTCTGCCGATTAACGGTATCTACAATGACCATACCTACTATACGGACTGTTTAGGCCTGCTTAGCTTGACTCAACAACAGAAAATTTGGTCGCATCTTAAACAAATTGGTGAATTTCGTATTGTCCGTTATGGCGTTCGTGCTGATTCGCTGGAAAGTCTGATTGCGGGGCAGTTTCATGTTATTGAAATCAACCTTTATGTCCCTATGCCGCTGATTTTATTAGTGCAAGATGTTGGTTTTTGGCAAAAAATTAAATTTATACGGCGCAGTATGAAGCAGTTAGCCAAAGTCACCACAATGATTCCGCGCACCCAGGCCGTTAAATCGGTGTTTTTTAATAAATTAAAATTGGCTCAGCGTTTAAAAAGAGCCACTAAAAATGAGACTTCATTATGATTCAGTTGAAAAAGATCCTTTATGCATGGATAAGTAAAAAATTTATGGGCGGCTGTAGTCATTATAATGATCTGCGTGTGCGTAAAAGTTGCCGCAGCAAGGAACAAGCAAGAGATGTTTTTGCCGCGGCTAATGTCCCGCATGCGCAGGGATTAATCTTTTTAAACCCTTTAAAAGCAATAAAATTTGCCAAAGAAGTTGGCTTTCCTTTGGTGATCAAACCTAATGTCAGTGGCTTTTCACGGGGCAGTTATTTTCCGATTCAAAACCACAAAGAACTGTGGCGGGCGATTTTATTAGCCAAATTATGGTGGCCCTATACGGTTGTAGAGCAATATTTACAGGGCAACAATTATCGTGTGGTAGTGGCAAACGGGCAGATAATGTCAGTGTTACAGCGTTATGCTCCTTTTGTAACCGGTGATGGGATCTCTTCGATCAGCGAGTTGATTGACCGGGAAAATAGCATCAGAGAAGAGATGAATTTATACCCTTGTATTTCGCCACTGCAAAAAGGCCAACAAACGTTAACCTTTTTAGCCAAAAAAGGTTATAACTTGGCAACTGTACCTCAATTAAATGAACAGGTTCTGCTATTTTATCGCATCTCATTAGCACCCGGTGGCGTGGTTGAAGTGATTGATAAAGAGACTATTCCAGAGGTGAATCAAAGATTGTTTAAAGATGTGCTGAAGCGCTTCGATGCCAATATATTAGGCATTGATGTGATTATGGAGAAGGGTATTACGACGGATTATCAACAGCAAAAATGTATTTTTTTAGAGGTTAACTCACGTCCCTATTTAAAAATGCATGAGTTCCCCCGTTATGGTAAAGCTGAAGATCTGTCGGTGCATTTTGCACAATTGGAAAAGCTTAATATCCAACAAACAGATACCTATTAATGAGAAGCTTAGTCCGCAGCTTTTATCTATTTGTCGCAATACACTCCTTTCTGATCGGTTTGTTACCCATCTTTATTCCGGTTATTCTTTGGAATAAAGGGCTTTCGCTCAACGAGATTGCCCATTTTATCGCGCTTAGCGCAATCGGTTTTATTATTGCGCTGTATTTTTGGGATAGGTTACGTGCGGCAGGGGACTGGTCAAAGATAGTGGCGCTCTCTTTTGTCTTGGAAATATTACTGGTGATCATCTTATTATGGGATTTTTCGCCCATACTATTATCGTTCGGCGCATTGATCAATGGCGCAGCCGGGTGTTTTTACTGGTCAACTCAACGGGTTTTATTTCAACGTATTACGCAAACAAAAAACAGTGGTGCGCGCTTTGCTAATTTTCAAATTTTAGTGATGATTGCATTAAAATTAGGTATCTTGCTGGGCAGTTATTTATTAGCAGCCGCACAGATTAACCTGCTGCTTATTATTTTTATGAGTATCTCCACCCTCGGTTATTGGCTGCTTAGATACAGGCTGGCTAGCCAGATTGAACTATTAAGTACCAGTCAGCCCAGTGCTTTTTCTCTGCTTGAGGTGATTAACTTTAAAGACACTTTTAAGTCGAAAATGATTTTTTTAATTGATGGTCTCTTTTTATTCCTGGAAAGCTATTTTTGGGTGTTGTCATTATATCTTCTGACCCAACAAAACCTCTTAAAACTGGGCTTGCTGATTGTGCTTTTAAGCGTACTTTTAGCCTTTATATTCTACGTTATCAAAAAGCGTATTGACCGTACTAACGCCCAGCGCATCTTCACTATCGCAGTGTTCGGTTATGCTATCTCCTGGCTGCTGCGCGGGCAATTAAGTCTGCAGGAAGGCCCACTTCTCTTATATTCAGGTGTATTGCTGATTGCCTTTTTAAGCAGCTTTTTTCGCCTCGCGTTTAACAAACGTTTTTATGATATCGCAAGCTTAGCGCAGCCCATTCAATATATTATCTGCAAAAGTTATTATTCTCAGTTTGCTTTGCTATTGTTTTTCAGTCTTGCAGGTTACTTTTTCAATAGCAGTGACGCGCCACTGCAACAACTACAGCATTTATATCTGCTGATTATCCCATTGGTTTTTGTTTATCTATTTTATGGGCGTACACAAACCAGAGGGGCTGGCAAGCTAATTTAATAGAACGTCTATGATTTTTCGGCCTCAATATTGGTCATTGATAGTAGTAAACAAATAGAAAATACAGCGTTATCAACGAAGTGTCGTTAATAAATTAGATGCTCGATAAATGGGAATTATGATTATTAAAAGATCTGACCAAGTCGCGTTGCAATAAAACCTGCACACCCATAGCGGTCAATTTAAGCTACGGGTGCTGATTTTTATGCTATTTTAATTGTGCTTGGATCAATTTATCTAGTTGCGCTTGAGGAATAGCCCCTGGAATTATTTCATTGCCAATAATTAAGGCTGGCGTTCCTCGCAAACCTAATTGACTGAATATTATCTCATTCTTTTTCACCATCTTCTTTTTCATTTCATTCGCTGTTAACGCCGCTTCAGTACCCGTCATCTCTGCTATTGTCATAATCGATTTACGGTCATGTCGTGATGGTTTAGCCATCATTAAACGGTGTACTTCAGAAAAGGCGGGTCTGTTATTCTCCCATACATTCAAAGCATACCATGCTGTATTGGTATCCAAACCAGGGATCATCCGCTGCTGAAAGGGTAAGTCGATATTAACGACTCGAATTTCAGGATACTTTTTAATCATCTTAACCAGCCCTGACTCTAAACGCTTGCAATAGGAACAGTTGTAATCGGTAAAGTTGATAACGGTTAGTTCAGGGGCCTCTGAACCAAAATAAGAATGCATTGGATTGTTATATAAATAGTCATGATTCTGTTTTAGTGTACTACTGATGCTTCCTTGACCCTCGACGTACTTGGTTAAGTTTTTATGTAATCCTTCAATAATTTCTGGATTCTGCTCTAATAGAACAGCTATTTCGGATAATTGTTTTTGTTGCGCAGCGCTGATATTTTCCGCTGATATGACCGATGAGAACAGCAGGCTTGCTGCAATTGATGTTGATAATAGCAATGATTTCATAAGGTTACCTTAAGAGAAGTATAAACGTAGCCACATACCCATTGGGGTTGTAAAGCCGGTTGTGATTGAAGATATTTCACCGTTTTTGACGATGACGATTGATGGAGTGGCAGTAACATTCCAAGCTTGGCCAAGGTTACCTGTTGTATCGTTAATGACCGGGAAGTTGTACTCTTTGTAAGCCATAAATTGTCCTAAGCGTTTATCATTACCGGATGAGAGAGCCACAGAAATGACTTGGTGACTTGTCGATAGCCAATTTATACTTGGGCTGACGAAGTTACAAACCGGGCACCAAGTTGCCCAGAAATAGAGTAAAACGGGTTTATCGTGACTCATTTTTTTAATATCCACCCAGTCACCTTCCAAGGTACTCATCGAAAGTGAAGGCATATTTGTTGATGGCATATCTCTGCTACGCCAAAGATCAATAGCGATAGAAAAAACTGTAATAATAAGGGTGAATGTCAGGATCTCTTTCATCCACCGTGCTATTTTTGTTTTAGGTTTACCTTTTTTCATCTCTTTATTCGCCATTATTGTTTTTTCCCTGCATTTTCCAGTGCCTGCATAACTTCATCACTGCTTAATAAAATAGGTAAAGGCAAACCTTGTGGGGCATTAGGGCCATAAACCACATTTAGAGGTACCCCAAATCGTTGATGACTTTTCAAATAACTCGTTACCTTGTCGCTTGGTTGAGTCCAATCGCCTTTCATGGTGATCACTCTCTCTTGCTGCAACTCAGAATAGACGGGATCTTGTAAAATAACGCCGATTTTATTGGCTTTACAAGTGATACACCAATCAGCCGTTACATCAACAAAAACGGTATGACCCTGCTTTACATGTTGATCAATGCTATTTTCATTGAGTGGCAACCAAGTCAGATCGTCCTCAATAAGTGCTTGAGTGGTAAGGTTCGCAATAAAAAGCCCCGCACCGGTTAATAGTAAGCTAACGGCTAAAATCACAATCACCGTCTTTTTACCTTGATTTTTAGCTATTAAGTATAAAAAACCAGCACAGAGCAATAAACCAATCACCACGGTTGCTAAGCCTCCGATAAAAGGCACGAGTAAACTTAATAACCACAGCGTGGTCACAAACATCATCAAACCAAAAACAGCTTTTATTTTATGCATCCATAGCCCGGGTTTGGGCATCAATGATATGAGGTTTGGATATAACGCAAAAACCAGCCAAGGCAACGCCATGCCCAGTCCTAAAAAGGTAAATACCATCCACATTTCAAAGACGCTTGCCCCTAAAGCAAAAGCCACGGCAGTCCCTAAGAAAGGTGCGCTACAGGGCGTCGCAAGCAACGTTGCAAACATACCTTGCACAAAATGACCCGAGGTTGAATCCCCCCCCTTATTAGCAATGGATGTTGACAGTCGATTGGGTAATTTAACTTCAAATAACCCCAGTAAATTCGCTGTGAAGAGTGCTGTTATAGTTACCATAAAACCAATAAACCACGGGCTTTGGAACTGAATCCCCCAACCCATCACATTACCTGTGAGCTTTAAAATTAGTAACCCTAATGCTAATAACCAGAACGAGGTTAATATCCCAGATGCAGAGGCTAAAAATTGCAGGCGAATAGTACGTTTACTTAAATGTGAAGAGGTAAGCATACTGTTAAGCTTCATGCCTAATACGGGTAATACACAGGGCATAATATTGAGTATTAAGCCCCCGAGTAATGCAAAACCAATCATGGTAAATAAGTTGCTTGAACTACTTTTTACTAACGGTTTATCATCAATCACAGCACTTAATTCATGAGAAAAAAGCGTGTCAGAAACGGTGATATAAACAGACTTTCCGGCTAGGTTGGTTTTTCCTAACCAATTGGTTACCTTATAGGTTGCCGTTACAATGTGATTATTAATGTTGATTGAGGGTTGAGAAAAAGAGTCATCGCTGACCTCGTTACCATCCACAATAATCTGTGGATCCTGCCACTCTTTTGTTTGCTGTAATTTCACTTGCAAATGCTGTGAATCATAGTCAAAGGATGCCTTAATAACATGGGTTGAGTCACTTTGGGTCGGAACGGTTGAAATCCCCTGTTGATATAAATGTTGCGCAGTTGCATCGGCTTTAATATCTGCCAATGTGACAGCGGGCAAATCCAATTCATATTCCGTGAGCACACAAATATTGGTACAGGTCGGAAGTGATAATTTTCCTGAAAAAACAATCGGTTGATTAATATCATCAAAGGTTAATTGCATTGGGAAAATAACATGATGTTTGTAACCAAGGGTCATGATACCTAGTTGCTGATAATAAGTGGGGGTTGGCCAGAGCCATTCTAAATCAGATAGATTACTTGATTGACTCCAGTCAAGTATTGGCGCAACGCCTGCTTCACCTGGCGATCGCCAATAGGTTTTCCACCCACCTTCAAGGTTAACTTCTAGTAAGCCATTGGCTTGGTTATTGGTTTTATCAACCTCACCGGTAAGCATAAAACGCACTTGAACTGGTGGGTGATCGGGATGGGTTAGCCAACCTGTAGAAATAGGTTGTGCTGACACTGAAAAAGCTGACAATAATAGTGATGAGGCGAATAGAATCGCTAATCGCAATATCGCTGTTATTTTAATTAGTTGAAGTATAAACACAGTATTACTCCGGAAATATTTTATAAAAAGATGTAACTATCCAGACGCATAATAAATGTGATCTGTTATTTAAAATCTTCAGATGTTTGCTTAGTTTGAAGAGAAAAAGAGTGAAAAAAGGTATTTATTCACTCTTACCTTAACTAAAAAAATGGCCTGAATAGTTACAAAGAGATAGGTATTAACGGAATTTTTATTCTTGAAATGTGCAGAATGCCAAGTGTCGCCTGATCCCATAATAGCTAATGGGTTCAGTGAAAAGATGGGGGGGGCGTGATTGTTGAAGTATTATAGCGACAATGACCAGCGCTAGAACAAACATCGGAATAGCAAACTCTAGATTAAGAGCAAAAGTATTGATGAGGTGCTCACTGCTGCTGCATTTTGACCCGCTATCATCTTGAGTGTCGGACGCCACTTGTTCTGTCAACTCTAAGTGGGGTGTCAAAGGGCATAACGAGGACCTTCCTAGATTTTGAGAAATGCATACAAAGAGCACAATAGTCACTAATAGTAATGACCATGATGCAAGTGTTTGAGGCTTGTATTGTAAGCGCGAGAATCTCAAAAAATATAACTCAATCTAAAAGTCTGAATATCATCGTATCCTATTGGTAAAGGCAGAAAAGTCAAGATAGTTTTTGTCTCTGTTTCCAACACCCTCGAAGAGCAGGATTGTTGTTTCCTATGCAGGGAGTGTTAAAAAACCTATTTTATATCAGTGGTATAGACTCAAACAGGAATACTATACAGTCTCAATCATTGCTTCATCAGGGCGAATAAAATTCAAATACTAGCCTTAATCTGCATCCTTTTTGATGAGCATTTCTGAAAAAAGGTTTGAGTCCCATCTTTTTTTTGCATGTAGGTTTTAGCCTACTTTGCCCTGAATAGTAATGTAGATAGCCGCATCGGTTATTCGTATGCCTTCGCTTGAGATCGTTTGTTGTAACTTTCATTGTTGGAGTTCCGCCCCGAGCCATTTTTTAATATTGAAATGCCCAACTGCTTTTTAACGCACCACCTCAGACATTACGTCCCTGTACTGGCTGAGGTTAGAGAAATCTAGGCCGAGCCTTCTCATAAAACTAAACTGTCGTTTAATTCGTTCTATGTTTTCTCTTGCTAAAGCAGTTGTTCATTTCAATAAAAATGGACTGGGAATTTGTAGCCGCATTGGTTTGGTTTATTTATAAAAAGGTTTGGATGTCCCGCTTTTTGCCCCGCGATAATCGCTTTGCCTGTTATATTTTCATTCTACGGCTACAGTATAAAACGCCAGCAAGAAGGATCATTATTGTCGTTTCAAAGGGCCCCATAGCACCTCCACCTGTGTAGCCTTCTGCGTGTACAACTTTAACCTGTTCAGGATTTTTTTTGATTTTATCTTTGAACTTTTCTAGCTGCACAGTGAGATTTGAAATCATATTTGTGGTGGCATCTTCAAAGCTCTTAATACTGTCCCGTCGTAATTCTTCACTGAGGTTTATTGGGGTTGAACGACCTTTTACATTACTGGTTCCGGGCGCTCTAAATAGCAGGCTTTTACTCTGAATGTCATATACTGCTGTATCTAACATGGTACTTGTATCATTTTTCTCACCAGAAACAAAATACGCACCAACGAGAGTCCAGTAGGTTAATGACAATAAACCTTCATCGGTAAATTGAACCTGATCATATGAAACCAAGGCGATCAGATCAATCCCGTACATTGTTTTTATCTGTTCAAGATTTGCAAAACCACCCCCAGCTGTTAGGTATGCAGATGGAATAACTTCTATATCACTAACGAAATCATGCACTCTAAAGTTATCTGCAACTTTATTAAGAAGATCTGTTTTATTGGCTTCAGTAAGTGCGCCACCACCCACAACGCCTGACCACAGATTAATTCCTCTGGAGCGAGGCGACTGCTCAGGAACAAAGGCGATTCCTACTTTTATCGGGATATTGAGAGTTGGTATTGAGGGTTGTACGACGATGTTCGACTCTTTTGGATAGAGGTAATCTACAACGCTACTTTTAGTTCTCGTTTGTTGTCCAGCACATCCCGATAGTTGTGTTATCAAAACCGTTATTACGATGCAAATCGATATTCTATAATTTATGCTCATATTTATACCTTTTTGTCTGATATATCTAGCGGCTATACAAATCTAACATTTTATTAGGTGGAACCAATGTCGTTTTTCCACAATAAAGGTGTCCACCAATTAACTTTAGTTGATATTAAAAATATATTTTGTATGTGCTTGTTGATCTGTCATATTCAAACAATAAATAATGAGTAAAGATGGGGGCGCGGGCTTTAGCCGGCTTTGTTCTGAATAGTAATGTAGATAGCCGCATCGGTTATTCGTAAGCTTTCGCTTGTGAGCTGATGATTTTTATTCTTCGTGGATATTCCGCTTGTTTTGCTCTACATAGCCCGATAGTCATGTAGATAGCCGCATCGGTTATTCGTAAGCCTTCGCTTGTGGGCGTTTGTTGTAACTTTTATTGTTGGAGTTCCGCCCTGACGGCGTGTTACTTTTTCTCAACAGCAAGAAAAAGTAACCAAAAAGTGCCGTTCCGAACGTTTTTTATTCTTGACTGCTCAATCACTTTTTAACGCACCGGCTTGGACAGCACATCCCTGTGCTGGGCCAAGCCTAATGAAATCATCCATGATTTCCTTTGCTAAAGTAATTTCTCAGCCAAGAAAAACGTAAACGGAAAGCAATACACTAGCCGCATTGGTTTGGTTTATTTATAAAAAGGTTTGGATGTCCACTTTGATAAATCTTCAGTTGAAACCAAAGTCGCAATATCACTAATATTACCAATCATTAATTTAATAGGCATGCTGCCTGAATCACTATTAAAAACACCAATTCGTAACTCTTGCTGATGTGAAAACTCCAAATCTTTTATAAATGGGCCAACTTCATCATGCCTCTCTTTTATATCTACATACTTCACAAGGCTTGGGATAAATTTGTAACCATGCATAATTGCAGAGTCCTTTATTCTGGACAGAAAAGTCTCTGAATCATTAATAAATACAGCTGTGTTACCAAACCCAGTTAATACTTGATTATCAATACTGTCGCCTAATGTGACCTCCTCAGAAACATTAATAGGAAGGTGATAAATACAGAATACATTCAGGTTATCAATATTATTGTTGGTTATTATTCCTAAACCGTCATTAAACGTTCCAACCACTTCAGAGATTCCAGTTTCTTTATTTTTGGTACTTAACTGAGCCCCTTTTAGTTGCATCATTCTTTCGATTCCATCATGAGGATCGTGGCGTTGTTCGTTATACTCATTTTTCCGATAAGAAGAGAGTACATCCATATAAATCTCTCCTGTGTCTAAGAGAAGTTTCATATGCTCAAATGCACCGAACTTTATTAAGAAATAATTATCCATTTTGATACACAACCTTTCTCTGCCTATCCGTTTTATAGATCTCACTGCGACGTAAAGGCAGTACCACCTATCTCATTTAAACTAATCTCCACGATATATAATAATCAACAAACAAACAATCAATCGGAACAGTGGGTGTTCAGTAAGCATTTGATTTTGTATAGATAATATCACCGGCAGGGCGAAACTCCCACAATGAAAGTTACAACAAGCGCTCACAAGCGAAAGCCTGCAAACCAATCAAATCAGCTAGGTTGAAAACTCATTGAGATTCTCGACTAAACACTTCGAGAATGACGAAGAATAGTTTATTTGTCGATAAAAATAACAAGGGAAGGTTGGGCGCTCACCTCTTTTGTAATGAATTCGGAAGGAATGAGTCACCAAGCCAATGCGGCTACGAAAATTTCCGTACGTTTTTCTTGTGCTGAACAAGCGCTTTAGCAAGGGAAAACATGGATGTTTTCTCTAACCTCAGCCAGTACAGGGACGTAATGTCTGAGGTGGTGCGTTAAAAAGTGGTTGGGCAGTCAAGAATAAAAAACGTTCGGAACGGCACTTTTTGGTTACTTTTTCTTGCTGTTGAGAAAAAGTGACACGCCGTCAAAGGTGGAAGACCAACAATAAAAGTTAAACCAAGCGCCCACAAGCGAAGGCTTACATATAACCCATGCGGCTACCAATATTACCGTGCAGACCAAAGCGGACTAAAGTCCGCGGCCCGTTTCACCATCTACACGCCGTCAGGGCGGAAGACCAACAATAAAAGTTACAACAAGCGCTCACAAGCGAAGGCTTACAGATAACCAATGCGGCTACCAATATTAACGTGCAGAGCAAAGCGGACTAAAGTCCGCGCCCCGTTTTATCATCGACACACCGTCAGGGTGGAACTCAATCGATGAAAGTCAAACCAATCAAATCGGTTAGGTTACAAACTCATTGAGATTCTCGACTAAAGATCCCGAGAATGACGATGATTATTTTGTTTGCCGATGAAAATTATAAGGTGCGATATGCGAAAGCCTACAATCAAACCAAATCGTCTAGGTCATAGCAAATAACTACAGCAGTTTATAACTGCCATTATCAATCCCATCAATCGTCCAACTGCCAACACGGTAACGGATCAAGCGCAGCGTCGGAAAACCGATATGCGCTGTCATACGTCGAACCTGACGATTGCGACCTTCAGTAATAGTAATACTCAGCCAAGTAGTGGGAATATTTGCCCGCTCGCGAATCGGCGGATTGCGCGGCCAAATATCCGGATCAATCATTATCTCAATTTTAGCGGGCAGGGTTAAACCGTCTTTAAGCTTGACACCTTTACGCAGTTTGTTCAGATTTGACTCCGTTGGCACGCCTTCTACCTGTACCCAATAAGTTTTACTGGTTTTCGCATCGGGCTGGGTGATTTTAGCCTGCAGTTGACCGTCATTGGTCAGTACCAATAACCCTTCGCTATCTCTGTCTAACCGACCTGCGGCATAAACCTCCGGGATATCGATAAAATCCTTTAAGGTCTGGCGTCTGTTTTCAGGATTGCTCTCGTCGGTAAACTGGCTCAGCACATCAAAGGGCTTATTAAAGAGTAGGATTTTTTGTGGACCATTTAAAACAACCGCTTTGCTTTTCTGCGCGCTGCTTTTTCGCACAGGTGTTGGCGTGGTCTTGGTGCGATTATTTTTAAAGCGTTGATTCGATTTTGTAAACACAAGTCTCTACCCCTAGCAAATATAAAGAGCGCGATTATAGCAGACCTCTCTTTGTCAGGGGGCTTCATGGCATTAAAATTACATCTTTTTTGTCGATTTAGTGGAGAGAAAATAACCCTGCAATTTTAATAAATTGGCGTTCAATTGACCATCTAAGTGGACTATTTATCAGTTTTCGTTATGATAAAGGCCTAATTTTTTGTGGCATAGTAAATTTATAACAGTTTTTATGCTTAGTTAAAAAATTCTAACTCTTGTTAAAGGAAATAATATGACAGATAAATCAGCAAAGATTATTTATACACAAACGGATGAAGCACCTGCACTGGCGACACACTCACTGCTACCCATTGTGAATGCCTTTACAAAAGCTGCTGATATTGTTGTTGAAACACGAGATATCTCTTTAGCGAGTCGTATTATTGCCAACTTCCCTGAACAGTTGACGGCTGAGCAACGCTTGCCGGATGCTTTATCTGAATTAGGTGATCTTGCCAACACACCTGAAGCAAATATTATCAAATTACCTAACGTCAGTGCGTCAGTTCCTCAGTTACATGCTGCGATTAAAGAGCTGCAAGCGCATGGTTACGCTCTCCCTGATTTTCCTGAAAACCCGCAAACTGATGCTGAAAAAGAGGTGAAAGCACGTTATGCCAAAGTACTAGGCAGCGCGGTAAATCCGGTACTGCGTGAAGGTAACTCAGATCGCCGTGTTGCTGAGGCGGTTAAACAGTATGCGCAAGAACATCCGCACCATATGGGGGCTTGGAGCAAAGACTCAAAATCACATGTTGCTTATATGCAAGAGGGTGATTTTTATGGCAGCGAGCAGTCTGTCGTTCTCACTCAAGATGATGATCTGAAAATAGAATTTACTAATACAGCGGGTGAAGTCACTGTATTAAAAGCGTCCACACCGGTATTAAAAGATGAAGTGATTGATGCGTCGGTAATGAGCAGTACGGCACTGCGTGCGTTTTTTGAAGCGCAAATGCAGGATGCAATCGATAACAACATTATGCTTTCTCTGCACCTTAAAGCCACTATGATGAAGGTATCAGATCCTGTTATTTTTGGCCATGCAGTTACGGTTTACTTTAAAGAGGTATTTACTAAATACGCGGACTTATTTGCACAGTTGGGTGTTGATCCAAGTAACGGTCTGGGCGATGTTTATGCAAAAATAGCTAATTTACCTGCTGCGCAAAAAGCGCAAATTGAGGCCGATATTCAAGCCGTTTATGCAACACGTCCGGCACTTGCAATGGTTGATTCTGATAAAGGGATCACTAACCTGCACGTTCCAAGTGATGTGATTGTTGATGCTTCTATGCCCGCTATGATCCGCTCAAGTGGTCGGATGTGGGATACGCAAGGTAAGCTTGCAGATACGAAGGCTCTGATACCCGATCGTTGTTATGCGGGTATCTACCAGAAAACGATTGAATTTTGTCGTGAAAATGGTGCATTTGATCCGGCAACCATGGGCAATGTTTCTAATGTTGGACTAATGGCGCAAAAAGCGGAAGAGTACGGCTCACACGATAAAACATTTATTATCCCTGCAGCAGGCACAGTTAAAGTTACTGATGGCGCAGGTAATATGCTAATGCAACATGCTGTGGAAGAGGGCGATATCTGGCGTATGTGTCAGGCTAAAGATGTTCCAATTCGTGACTGGGTGCGTTTAGCGGTTAGCCGTGCAACAGCCACTGGTCAACCTGCTATCTTCTGGTTAGATGAAAATCGTGCACATGACAGAAACTTGATTGTAAAAGTAAATCACTACTTGAAAGATCATGATACAGCCGGATTAGATATTCGCATTATGTCGCCTAATGAAGCGATTAAATTCTCTTTAAAACGCGTGCTTGCCGGTGAAAATACCATCTCGGTAACGGGCAATGTGTTACGTGATTACCTAACCGATCTGTTCCCGATTTTAGAGCTTGGCACAAGTGCAAAAATGCTTTCAATTGTACCGCTACTTGCTGGTGGTGGTTTGTTTGAAACAGGGGCGGGCGGCTCGGCACCTAAACATGCGCAGCAGTTTATTGAAGAAGGGCATCTGCGTTGGGATTCGCTGGGTGAGTTTTTAGCACTGGCGGTTTCTATCGAAGATATTGCAGCGAAAACGGCTAATAATAAAGCGGTCATTCTTGCTAAAGCGCTGCATATTGCCAACGGTAAATTCTTAAAAGAAGATAAGTCACCTTCACGTAAAGTGAATGAGCTTGATAATCGCGGCAGCCATTTCTATCTGGCGTTGTACTGGGCAGAAGCGCTGGCAGCACAAACAGAAGATGCACAGCTGCAGGCTACCTTTGCACCCCTTGCAAAAGCGTTGGCTGAAAATGAAGCGGCAATTATTAACGAACTAAACGCAGCGCAAGGTAAAAAAGTGGATCTGGGCGGTTACTTTCATACCAATCCGCTTAAAGTTGCGGCTGCAATGCGTCCAAGTCAAACGTTAAATACTATTTTAGCTGCAATTTAATAGCTGTTAACTTAGGTTATTTAGCAAAAAGGCGCTCACTGAGCGTCTTTTTTGTTTTTGGAGAGTTATGATGCTGCACTGTGTTTAACGTTTAAGCATGCTCCAATACTTTGATCTGCTGGCTTGCCTGCTCTAAATTAAGTGCGGCAGTCTCTGGGCCCATGGCCAACGACTCTGCATAAACCACTTCAACATCGTTAATGCCAATAAAACTCAGTATGTTTTTTAAGTAGGGGATTTGTTGATCGCTAACTTGATTTTTATGCGCCCCGCCACGTGTCGTGATAATAATTGCACGTGTGTTGGTAATTAATCCTACTGGTCCCTGTTCGGTATAGCTAAAGGTTTTACCCGCGCGTGCAATCAGATCGATCCAGTTTTTTAACTGTGTTGGGATCATAAAGTTATACATAGGTGCGCCAATCACCAGCAAATCTGCCAATATCAGCTCGTCAATCATTTTATCAGAAAGAGCCAAGGCTTCTAGTTGCTTATCATTGAGCTGCTCGGGGGCGCGCATTGCAACTGCAATTTCACCATCTAAAACAGGCAAGGGCTGCAGCGCAAGATCGCGCTCGGTAATGGTTGCCGACTGTTGGTTATATTGTGCCAATAGTTGATCAATTAATTTCGATGAGCTGGAGTGTTCACCTAAAATACTCGATTTTAACGCTAATACATTAGTCATGATTTTATCCTTTGGGTTCTTTTCTATTAGTATACTGAGGATAAAAAATAATAAAATTGCATCTTGTCGAATAGTTTGTTCAGTTTTTCTGAACTGTTTTTTAGCCGGTTTTCAGATGCCAAGTGTCTAAATTTCGGATCGCCCGCTACTAGCTTAATCAGTACTGTTTTCCACTTACTTGTAAGTATTACAAGCGCGGTCTAATGAGTAGATAGAGCAGCATCTGATAAATAGATAAGCAGATCTAAGCGAGAAAAGATGAACAGAATGGTTGTTTAAAAAAAGAATATTGCCCGTAAGTACTTATGCGTGCTCACGGGAATGGGTTTGCTTTTCCCTGTGCATTTGCGAGCTTAATGAAATACACGATGAGAAAAATGTAAAGGCCTCGCCCCTTGCATCAACCTAGAAAATTCATCTATGGTCAGCTCGATTAACGACTCGTGATCTCCCGCCTCGAGATATAAACAGGGCTGTTGCATCAAATATTGATCATACACTCTGTCCATGTTGTAAGGTTCTGCGATGGGGGGGACTGCCCCATGGTCACAATCGGTAAACAACTGATAAAGCGCCGCTTCTTTGATTAGATGAAACTGTTTATTTAACATTTCATTGAGTGTTATTAAACTGACTTTATGGCTGGCCGGCAAAATTGCCATTAGCTTCTGACCTTCGCTGTCTTCGAGCACGACGGCTTTAACGAGTTGCTCTGCAGGAATATTTGAGGCAATGGCAGAGCCTAGGGAATTATGGCTTGGCGAATGTCTTAATAATTGATAGTGAATATGCTCGTTATCTAAATATGTATTCACTTTTTTTACAATACTCATGATCAGACCTCCTTTAGTGATTAGTTACACTAAAAGTATAGTTCAAAGCATCTTGACGGATCTGAAATTAGCATCTAAAAATAAGATTTCATTAGCCGTGTGGCTTGTTTATGAGGTCTCATTTTATGGCATCATTCTGCATATCCTGCTTGTGTTGAGGCGAGCTGGTAACCGATCGATTTATTACAATAAAGAGAGGGAGAATGATTAGGCTGGGAGTGTTATTTATAAAAAGGCTATTTTTGATAAATAGCGTAAGGTCTGTATTTATGAAGTGGTGGAAAATATTTTCACCACTTCGTTGTTAAGCAAAAAATGCTTGGTTTTTATTTTTATTTTTAGTTTTTATCCCACTGATTCCTTTTATTCCTTTCCATTACGTTTTATGAAATAGTATTTCATATAACCGGCAAAAACAGCGTTTAACACAATCATGATAGTAAAAGTGACAACGGCTGAGTTATCCATTAACACAGAAAAATAATTCATTATAACCTCCTGCTTTTTTATATATAAAGTAGATGACGGTAGTCACCCAATTAACTCCTTGTTGTTTCACAATAGATGAAAAAACAGTTAAAAATGTGATCTCACAGAAATTTGTTATAAAAAGAAAAAAAAGTTTTTTTGCTAAGTGGTGTGGGTCACGATTAATCAAAGCTAGGAGTCTGAAAAACGCGCAATAGAGGCAAGTGTAAATAAAAAAAGTGTGAAAACTTGATGATTTTTAATATTAAAAATGAATAAGCTTGGCCTGACAAGGAGGGGAATAGACCCTGTTTTTTACAATCTAGTAAAAAATGGGCCGTTCAGTCAAACGTCAAATTTAATGACGGGGTCTCGTTTTATGGGATCACGGTGCAATCGGTTAGATACCTAACTGATCCAGCAAATCCTGCTCTGCTTGGCTGCTGCTATCTTTGGTCGTTTCTTGATTTTCTGTGGGTGTATCCGGTTGAAAATCAAATAACGCATCAATATCAAAGATCTCTTTTTCCTCAAATGTTGGCAGTTTTATGAATTCTGTTTTATCCATAGCCAACTCTAAATAGAAGATATTGTTTTGTTCCGTGGTAAAGGTCACGCGTCGTGCCTGCGGACGATCCAGATTGGTATCTATGGAAAGCATGACTTGTTTATTAATGGTTAACATCTTAGGTTGATTTTGTGTAATAGAGGTGTGTAGCTGTTCGCCTATTACACCAGTAAAATCGCCAACAATTTGGTTCATCAGCTCACCCATCACATCACCCACATCATTAGCTGTGTGTGATTGTGCTAGCTCATTTTTTGGAATTCCCATATGAATCATGTATTTTTGGTATATCTCTATGGCCGCTTTAGCGGTGAAGTTGATAATAACTAATCCCGAAAAACCACCATCAAAAAGAACAAAACATCCAAGATCTGGTTTTAGACAGGTTTTATTGATCTTTTGCACCATAGCAGAGTAGCTAATTGGACGGTCAGTTGCGGTAGTGAGCACTGACTTTACTGAATTGCATAATACCAGCAGAATATCGTCAGTTGTTATTGTTTTAGCTTTAGCCATGGAAATCCTTATTAAAGAGATAGTTTTTTATATAGACTCAGACAGTTGAAATTATTAATAATAAACAGGTTTAACGTAATCTTGCCAATAGTACGCCATTAGTTAATCTCTGTTTTATCTTAATGCACATTTTGACAAAATAGTCGTTAATAATATGTTTAGAACAATGACGGCAGCAGACAAAGAAAATAATTGCTCAATGCGATCTCACTTTATACAAAGCTAATTATTGTACTCAATCATTGCAAGGTAACTAAAATGCGCTTAACCATTTTTCATAAACTGTTTGTCTCTTTATTACTTACCAGCACTATCATGATGGCTGGCATGGCCCTGCTGATTAATAATAGTTTCCAAAGTGGCTTACAAATTTACCTTAATCAGCGCAAGGTAGATAAACTCGAAGTGATTGCATTGCAGGTCAGCCAATATTACTCAACTAAAAATGGCTGGAAAGAGATTAAAGCTCAGCCCTATTTATGGGAAAATTTACTCAAGCAGGTTTTTCGGCGATCTGAAGATGGTAATCACCCGGAGAGGCATGAGCGAGGGAACGGTCGGCTTTCATTACATGACAAAATCATCCTCTTAAATGATCAAGGCATGCCTGTTTTTGACTACCCAAAAATGCGCAGACATGGAAACCGTGATCTGCAATTAAACAATGATCTGCAATTAAATAAGGATCCGCAATTTATTAACGTGCCGGTCACGTTTGATAATAAAACGGTGGGTTGGATTTCCATTATGCACAGAGAAACCATTCCCAGTCCGCTGGCCGAAAGCTTTTTTAAACAGCAGCTAAATAATTTTTATCTGATTGCTATCTGGGTCGCCCTGTTTTCCTTTGCTGTTGCGGGTGTATTGGTCCGCCATTTTCTTAAACCGTTAAAGCATCTGCATTCAGGTGCAACCGCCCTGCAACATGGTGACTTTCAACAGCAAATCCCGGTACAGGGAAATGATGAATTAGCTGAGTTGTCACAAACCTTTAATCAGTTAACTAATACACTCAAGCAGCAAAAGAAACTCAGAGATCAATGGCTGGCGGATATCTCGCATGAGTTGCGCACCCCGGTTGCTGTGCTACTCAGTGAAATAGAAGCGATTGAGGATGGCATACGTAAACCGGAGCCTAAGTATATTCAATCACTGCATGATCAGGTGGTAAACCTGAGCTTTTTAGTCGATGATCTCTACCAATTATCCCTCTCGGACTCAGGGGTAAATATCGACAGATCGCAGCGTGTTGATCTTACTCTGCTGCTTGAGACTATCGCCAACCAGAATGAGGCACGCTTAAGCGAAAAACAGATTCAGCTAAAACGGATCTATGAGGGGCCCGCTATTATGCTGCAAGCGGATCGAAAATCATTAACTCAGCTGATCTCAAATATTTTTGAAAATAGCTATCGTTATACCGATTCTGGTGGTGTGATGCAGATAGTCTTATCCCAAAAAGGAGAATATATCGAGCTGATTATTGAAGATAGCGCGCCAGGGGTACCCAATGAGTCATTGGAAAAACTCTTCAATCGACTCTATCGTGTTGATAAATCGCGCAGTAGAGCTAATGGTGGCTCCGGCTTGGGTTTATCTATCTGCCAAAATATTGTCAACGCTTATGGCGGAAAAATCAGCGCAAACCATTCCCCTTTAGGTGGTCTGCAAATTAAAATTTCGTTACCGATCAAAGAGGTATAAGCGATGAATTATCAGGAAAAAACCATTCTTATTGTTGAAGATGAACCCTCGCTGGCGACTGTATTATGTGAATATTTTGCACAATCAGGATTTCAAACTCATATCATAGATAACGGTTTGGAAGTGATCGACTGGGTTAAGCGCTACCAGCCTGATCTGCTGATCCTTGATTTAATGCTGCCGCAACGTAACGGGCTGGATATTTACCGAGAGCTGCGCACTTTCAGTCAAGTGCCGGTGGTGATGGCAACGGCCAGAATCGATGAGCTGGATCGCTTAATTGGACTCGAACTGGGCGCCGATGATTATATCTGCAAACCATACAGCCCAAGAGAGGTGGTGGTGCGGGTGAAAAATATATTACGCCGTGTCAGTGATGAGGGTAGGGCGCAGGAAAATCAGCTTGGGCTGCATATTGACGAGAGCAAAATGACGGTCTCGCTTAATGGACAAAACATTATCTTAACGCCAGCGGAGTTTCGTCTACTTGCCTTTTTTAGCAAGCACCCGCAACAGGTATTTAGCCGCGAGCAGCTGATGACCCATATCTATCAAGACAGCCGGATAGTGACCGACCGTACCATTGACAGCCATATTAAAAATCTGCGCCGTAAATTGCAACAGGCATCACAAGATACATCCTCGACGAGTGAATGCATTAAATCAATATATGGCGTCGGTTATAAACTGGCGCTATAAGTAATCTCAGCGCTAATATCCTTATTTTCTCCATAATTCCTGCGCATTCTGGTTTTATAGTTAATTCATAAGTTAAGTGCAATCAACAAGCCTTATTGAATGAGATGCAATTTATTCGTTATCGATATTACGAATATCGGCTAAACCAGGAGAGAGAATCATGAAAAAAAATCTATTTATTACTGCCGCCCTATTAATGGCAAGCGCTACTTACAGCTTTGCAAATGCGGACAATTTTAAACCCATGACCTTTGCGCAACACGATACAAATAGTGACGGCGTACTGTCCAAAGACGAGGTGCGCGGAGGTTTGCTAGCAAACTTTGCAGAATTTGATAGTGATGCCAGCGGCGCGCTTTCAGTAGAAGAATTTGCCGCTGCTAGAATGGCTAAGCAAGGCAGAGCAGGCAAGTTCGCTAAACAGCTAACGTTCGCCGAGATGGATCTCAACAGTGATGGTCTATTATCAAAGGCTGAATTTGCAGCGCTTAAACAGCACAGAAAAGATCACTCAGGCAAAGCGTATAACCGTCCAACTTTTCAAGAGATGGATAAAAACAGTGACGGCGTACTGGCAAAAGAGGAAGTAGGCAGGCGTTTATTGGCACATTTCGCTGATTTTGATACAGACGCCAACGGCACGCTTTCTGCAGAAGAATTTAGCGCAGTTAGAATGGCGAAGCAAGGCAGACACCATAACCGTCCAACTTTTCAAGAGATGGATACAAACGGTGACGGCGTATTGGCAAAAGAGGAGGTCGGCAGGCGTTTACTGGCAAATTTTGCTGAATTTGACAGTGATGCCAACGGCACGCTTTCCGCAGAAGAATTTGCAGCCGTTAGAATGGCTAAGCGCGATAGAGGCGGTAAACACCATAACCGTCCAATGTTTGAAGCTATGGATACAAACGGTGACGGCGTACTGGCAAAAGAGGAGGTGTGCGGACCTTTACTTGCCGATTTCGAACTCCTTGACACGGATGGAAACGGCTCTCTTGCAAAAGATGAGTTAGCACAGGATAGAGGTCTAAAAATACAGAAATAACAGTGATATACGAATATTTTCATAAGGCGCTTTGGTAGCGCCTTTTTTGCATTTTTCGGGTATAAACCTGATAATTTTTATTCACTTATTATAATATTTTTGAAATGCTTTTTCTTGCTGAAAAGAAAATCAATATCAGGCGGGAAATCTTTATTTGCTTTGCCAAATTTCATCATATCGAAAATTTTAAATTCAGTTAACACTGCGTATTGATAGGGTTTGAAATCATTATTGGCCTGCAAAGTCGGATCAAAATAGAGGTCACCTTGCCTGATAATGGCATGCTCGATCAGCGGATCTTGGCAACGGTAACCGAGAACATATCTTTCGCCCCGCCCATAGATAACATTCATATAGCTGTTGTAAAAACTTTCATCTGCCTGACGTGTGCAGTTTGCCAACGCATCGTCCGGCATCGCATTGACCGTGACGATCCGGATATTTGCAGGATTTAAATTTAAATTACTCAGTTGTTGATGAATTGCTTGAATAGTTAGCTCTGTCACTTTAGATACCGTTTATGTAGTTAATAAAATCGCCAATATTATACATAATTATCTCTCAAAAGCGTTAAACTATAATCTAAATCCGAGCTACCGGCATCTACAGCTAGCTTGGGTAGACTTAAGTAGAGCGGGACCGCAAAACATATTTGTAGCTGCAATATGCTTAAAGCCTAGCTGTTTCAGATCTACTATTGGCTCTGCCCCTGCTTAATCACAGCCTATATTGCCGCACTGATAGGGTGAATAAAAGTTAAACACACGATAGAAATTAACCGAGGGTAGGTTTACAATAGCTCCACAAATTCAAGGAGGGCAACCATGTTTAACCCAAAAAAATTAGAAGATATCGCCAAACAAGTTAGCGATTCGTTGCCTGCGGGCGTAAAAAACTTCGGTGAAGAAGTTGATCGTAAAATCAAACAGGTATTACAAGCACAATTGGGTAAACTTGATATGGTTAGCCGTGAAGAGTTCGATGTGCAAACACATGTGTTATTGCGTACGCGTGAAAAACTTGCTGAAATGGAAACGAAGTTTACTGAGCTTGAAAATAAATTAAACCAGACAACTAAAAAAGAAGACTGAGAAATAAAATGAAAGAAGGGTATTTAAAAAGCGCAGAGCTGTTTGTTGAACAGGTAACCAAGCAGGAGCAGTTATTTGGTTTGTTTGACGAAAATGAAGGCTGGGCCAACTGCCATGCACATGATAATAAAGATGCGAAAGCGGTTTATCTGTTTTGGTCTGATCCCGCTTTAGCTGCAAAACTACAATCCGAAGAATGGGCTAACTACCAGGTCCGAGCGATAACGCTTCCCCTGTTTTTCGAGTCTTGGTTAGACGGAATGCAAAAAGAAGAGGTTTTTGCAGGTGTAAACTGGGATCAAGAGCTCTGCGGCTTAGAGATTGAAGCGATGGTTTTGAAAAACGCATTGATTGAAAAAGAGCAAGAGCTGAGTAAGCAAGAAACAGAATAAGTGTAGATTGAGAATCAGAGCTAAATAAAAGCCGCAAAAAAGTAAATTTTTTGCGGCTTTTATTGGCTTTTTATTTTTAACCGGGTAACAGTTTATTCTTCCGGGTAAGTGCCCCAGCCATCGTAATCAATGTCGAAAGATTGGCTAAGGATCAGCAGCTT
This sequence comes from Psychromonas sp., assembly GCF_047632995.1. Taxonomy (GTDB): domain Bacteria; phylum Pseudomonadota; class Gammaproteobacteria; order Enterobacterales; family Psychromonadaceae; genus Psychromonas. The sequence continues at coordinate 4,929 of NZ_JBLIEK010000026.1, read as the reverse complement.
TTCAACATCTTCCATAATCGCTTCCTCATCCAAGTTCATTTCCACAACCACATCAAAACTTAAAATAAGCGAACCATCTTCAAGCTCTAACTCTTCCGGATCTGTGACTTCATAACCTTTCTTAAAACAGGCAATTGCTGCTTTTTCTAAGAGGTCAAAATCACTGCAAGAAAGGTGGTGTTCAACCATATAGACAGCATCTGGATTGCTGCCATCTTCGAGAAGAGCTTCAACAATCTCTTCTGTTTCTTCGCGAAATTCTGCTAATAACTCGTTTAACTCTGCCGTTTTTTCCATTATAAATTCCTATTAACCACAACAATTCTTATTACTATCCGGACGTTTCACTTCTGCATTTAGTTGCTCGAACTTCTCTAACATAATGGCATGAGCATCATTCATTAAACGCCGTATTTCACGTTTTTTATACTGTGATATATCCATCGGTTCAAGCATTTCAACAATTACTTCACCGTTATCCCAGCGATTTAAATTAACCTGCTGGTGGGTATCTGAAATAACGGTCGGTACAATATTAACCCCCGCTTGTAACGCCGTATGGAATGCGCCCATTTTAAATGGCATTAACCCTCGGCCCCGGCTGCGGGTTCCTTCGGGGAAGATCCACACGGCTATATTTTTAGCGCGCATCTGCTCCACGATATCTGTGATGGTGCTTTTTGATTTATTTTTATTGTCCCGGTCGATCAAAATATTACCGGTTAACCAGTAAATAATGCCAAAAAAAGGTATCCAGACCAGACTTTTTTTACCTATGGTCACTGAGTCCGGCTGCACGGCTGCTGTGGTTGTGACCATATCGCAGTTATTTTGGTGATTGGCAATATAGACTACCGAGCCGTTATTTTTAGCGCTTTCTGGTATGCGCACTGTCACTTTCAACCCGACCAATCGGGACATTTTGCTAAATAAGATGGCAAAATGGTAGGTGTTTTTGGGGTTGCGTGGACTGAATAAGCAATAAAAGACAGCGTACACACTCATCAAGATCAGACTTAAAGTAATTAATATAATACGAATAATAAATAACATGATTTCTTATTTCTCTTGTTCTGTTATAACGTCTACTTTATCAACACGCTGTAATCCGCGCGGCAGTTTATTGCCGCGGCGCCCTCGTTCACTTCTGTAATGTGCTAAATCACTGGCTTTTAAGGTGAGCTTACGTTTGCCTGCATGAAGCGTTACAGAGCTGGCTATCGGGATAATTTTCAGCATAGTAACAAACTCTTCACGCTTAGTCGCTTTTGCTGAGCTGATGTTAATCATTTTATTTCCTTTACCTTTACTTAAACTCGGCAAGCTATTAACCGGGAAGATTAACATACGGCCTTCATTGCTGATGGTTAAGCACAAGTCGTCTTCGCTATCACTGAGTTTTTGCGGCGGCATTAACAACGCTTTTTCGGTGAGATTTATCATTGCCTTACCATTTTTATTGCGGCTATTAATATCACTGAATTTGGCGATAAAGCCGTAACCATGATCGCTGCTGATGATGTAGCGGTCATCATCATCGCCCATTAACACGCTCACAAATGGCACGTTGGAGTTTTGATTAAATCGACCTGTTAGCGGCTCCCCTTGAGAGCGCGCTGAGGGCAGTGAATGCGCATCCAGAGAATAAGCGCGGCCAGTACTATCGATAAATATACAGCTTTGATTACTTTTACCCTGGGCGCTGGTAAGGAATTCGTCACTGGCTTTATAACTTAATGCATGCGGGTCGATATCATGTCCTTTTGCCGCGCGAACCCAGCCTTGACTGGATAATACAATGGTCACGGCTTCGCTTGGTGTCAGCTCTTTTTCGGTTAATGCTTTTGCTTCGAGGCGCTCTATCAGAGGCGAACGTCTGTCATCACCATACTTGAGCGCATCCGCCTGGATCTCTTTTTTTACCAAGGTATTTAAGCGTCTTTCTGAGCTTAATAAAAGTTCGAGTTTCTTCTGCTCTGTACTTAATTCAGCCATCTCTCCGCGAATTTGAATCTCTTCTAATTTAGCAAGTTGGCGTAGTTTTATTTCTAAAATGGCATGTGCTTGTTTTTCGGAAAGGGAAAAACGTGAGATTAATTCGGCTTTTGCATCATCAAAGCTGCGGATGATTTCAATCACTTCATCAATATTTAAATAGGCGACTAATAACCCTTCTAAAAGGTGCAGACGCGATAAGATTTTGTCGAGGCGGAACTGTAAACGGCGGCGAACGGTGGTAAAGCGATAAACTAACCATTCAGTTAAAATTTTCAGTAGCCCTTTTACCTGCGGACGCAGATCCAAGCCGAGCATATTGAGGTTAACTTTATGGTTAACTTCCAGATCGGTTGAAGCAAACAGATGGTTCATTAATGCTTCGCTATCGATTCGGTTTGAGCGCGGTATAATCACTAATCGGGTCGGATTTTCATGATCGGATTCATCGCGCAGATCAGCCACCATCGGCAGTTTTTTATCCTGCATCTGTTTGGCAATATCTTTTAGAATCTTACCGCCTGATACGCGATGAGGGAGGGCGGTAATAATAATTTCACCGTGATCAACTTGATATACCGCGCGACTTTTAAAACTGCCTCTGCCGCTTTCATAAATCTTTTTGATATCACGGGCGGGGGTGATGATCTCCGCTTCCGTCGGATAATCCGGGCCTTGCACAAACTGCAGCAAATCATCCAGCGTCGCTTTGGGATTTTCAATTAAATGACAGCAGGCTGATGCGACTTCACGGACATTATGCGGCGGAATATCGGTTGCCATACCAACGGCAATACCGCTGATACCATTAAGTAAGATATGCGGCAAACGTGCAGGTAACAGCACCGGTTCTTTCATGGTGCCGTCAAAATTGGGCTTCCAGTCGGTTGTGCCTTGAGAGATTTCCGTCAGTAATATTTCTGAAAAAGCAGATAAACGAGATTCGGTATAACGCATCGCAGCGAATGATTTAGGATCGTCGGGTGCACCCCAGTTACCTTGACCATCAATCAAGGGGTAACGGTATGAAAAAGGCTGCGCCATTAAGACCATCGCTTCGTAACAGGCACTATCACCATGCGGATGATATTTACCTAATACATCACCGACGGTACGGGCAGATTTTTTATGCTTAGAAAGCGCGGATAAACCAAGCTCAGACATCGCAAAAACGATACGTCGTTGTACCGGTTTTAAACCATCTCCGATATGAGGCAGCGCGCGATCCATGATCACGTACATGGCGTAGTTGAGATAGGCATCTTCGGTAAATTTGGCAAGCGGGAGCTTTTCAATACCTTCTAAGCTTAAATCTAATACTTCACTCATGTTTAACAACCCTGTTTATCTGATGTTGGAAAAAGGCGCTAGTATAGCGTAATAGCAGCGTGACAAAAAATTATCTGATCATCTTTAGTGGGGATTTGTGAAGAAAAAGACGAGAAAAAATGCACGGCCTATTTATCGCGTTAGGCGTCGTGCATTTTTTAGCTATTTCGCGCTTAAATTATAACTGGGAGAATGCTTTTTTAGCCGCAACCAAGGTATCTTCAATATCTTGTTCTGTATGTGCTAAGGATAAAAATCCAGCTTCGAAGGCTGATGGCGCAAGATAAATACCTTGTGCGAGCATCAAGTGGAAGAATTTTTTGAATTTCTCTACATCACAAGCGCAGACCTGTTGAAAGTTGCTTATCTGTTTCTCCTTTGTAAAGAATAAACCAAACATACCACCGACATAGTTAACGGTTAACGGTACATTTTCCTGTGCCGCCACTTTTTCTAATCCAAGTGCTAATTTTTTTGTTTTTTCGGCAAGTTGTGCATACTCTGGCGTATCCAGTGCCGTTAATGCTGCGAGTCCTGCATGCATTGCAATTGGATTACCCGATAATGTGCCCGCCTGATAAACCGGACCTGTGGGCGCAATATGTTGCATCACTTTTTTCAACCCGCCAAATGCGCCGACCGGCATGCCGCCGCCAATCACTTTACCTAAGGTGGTCAAATCCGGGGTTACACCGTAATAAGCTTGTGCGCCGCCCAGTGCAACGCGGAAACCGGTCATCACTTCATCGAGAATAAGCAGTGCATCATGTTCATCACAAATCTTCCGCAATCCCTGTAAAAACCCCTCGTTTGGCGGGATACAGTTCATATTTCCGGCAACGGGCTCAACAATGATACAAGCAATTTGCTCTGGGTATTCATTAAACAGTTGCTGCACCGATTGAAGATCGTTATAGATTGCGGTCAGTGTATGTTTTGCAACGTCGCGCGGAATACCTGGTGAGCTTGGTTGACCCAGTGTTAATGCCCCTGAGCCTGCTTTTACCAGTAGTGAATCAGCATGGCCATGGTAACAGCCTTCAAATTTGAGTATTTTATCGCGCCCGGTAAAACCTCTGGCTAGACGAATGGCACTCATGGTTGCTTCAGTGCCCGAGCTTACCATGCGCATCTGCTCCATTGAGGGCATTAAGCTTTGTACTTTTTCTGCCATGGTTATTTCAATTTCAGTTGGCGCGCCAAAACTCAATCCATTTTCAGCCGCGGCCAAAACAGCGGCTTTAATGTCAGGGTGGTTATGACCTAAAATCATCGGTCCCCAAGAGCCAACATAATCAATATATTTTTTCTTATCGACATCATAAATATAAGCATCTTGTGCTTTTTCAATAAAAAGTGGCTCACCACCAACGCCGTTAAATGCACGAACGGGGGAGTTCACTCCACCGGGGATAATTGCTTGTGCTCGATTGAAAAGCTGGGTAGAGAGGCTCATAAAAGTCCTAATAAAGAGTGTAATAAAAAGACAATATAGCAGGTTCTGCGGTATGATAAAAATTGCTGTTTGCATTATTGATGCTTCTTTCCTGTATCATATTGCTTTGAGCTATCTATTTTATATAATTAGCCTTTTATTTGTTGTTG
>NZ_JBLIEK010000025.1:0-42393 GCF_047632995.1 Psychromonas sp. | reverse complement strand
TATACGTGCCTACCTCTCATTTGTACAACGCCAGTTTATCTTTTGAAGATTATATTTCTAAAAGCGGTGGTAAGAAGTCTTTAGCTGATGAAGACAGAATTTATATTATTCGATCCAACGGTTCGGTTGAGTTGCCAGGCAGAGGCAATGATTTTTGGTTTGCCGGTACAGGTGAAAACGTCGGGGTATTACCTGGGGATACAATAGTTGTGCCCTTTGACTCTGAGAATATTGATAACTTGACATTATGGTCTAGCGCTACTCAAATTATTTATCAGTTGGCGGTAGCAGTGGCGGCTATTGGTAGCTTATAAAATACAGTAAATTAAAAGAGAAAGTCGTAAGTATGAAATCAAAAAAACATGCTTCTCCATGTAACTCAGGTTGATTTTATCGGAGCATGAATAATTGCTAAGTTTAACAACCTGTTAGGTATTTGTTTTTCCACAAAACGACGATTATACCGATAACAAAACTCATTCAAGTATTTTTAGGTGATGACGACTTTGTCGAGAAGTATCAACCATTACAAAATGAACGATTAGGTGAATTAGAAGAGATACCACTTAATCAGCGCCGAAGTAGCCCGTTTACTTTGCAACAATACCAAACGCAATCAACATCTCGTGATGAGGCAATAACCATCACATATAAGTCTGACGGTTATACATTGAAAGAGATTGGAGAATACTTTGATCTCCTTTATTCAAGATTGAGCCGTGTTGTGGCAAAAGGCAAGACCTGACCCTTGAATATGCTTGAATATTCACTTTAAATACCCCTTAGGTAGAAATTGCCGCGGTTCTATCAAAAATGAGACTTTTAGGTACTGGTTTGTGTTAGTTTTTTTAATTATTGAATCTGATTTTTTTAGATAGCCATAATATTCATCTCTAAGAATACTGATAATATTAAATATGAATTCACATAGACTATAACTTGCTTTGGTTCCATTTGAATAACGCACTAACGGCATAATGACAAAATACGATACTTGCTTTTAAAAGATTTAACTGCTCAATTTCACGATAAATAAACCATGTTTTTTTCGCTTTATTGATTTTGTTGTTTGATAACGAACCCTTGACCAAGCGATAGTTACTTAATGGCACCGTATAAATATCGGCGCTCACGCCTGTTTTTAAAAGTTTCAACCATAAAGCATAGTCTTGTCCTGCTTGAACTAACGGCATAGTTAAATCGGTAAAAGCGATTTTTTTTACCATAACGGTACAACAACCCATAGTAGCCTTTTTGCGTAACATCGCTTGATAATTAAAACTGCCAGTTAATCTTGCATCAATCACAAGATTTAAGTGGGCCGATTGTTCAGACATTAAATAATAAGGTGTAAAAGAAATCACCGAGTTTTTTTCAATCATAAACTCAAGATGCTGCGCCAGCTTTTTTGGCAACCATATATCGTCACTGTCTAAAAAAGCAATATATTCGCCTTTTGCACGGGCAATAGCATTATTTCTGGTTGTTGGCGCCCCCGCATTAACACTATTTTGTTGTGGTTTTATACGGTTATCATTTTTTGCTAACTCGCCAATAAGCGTCCAAGAGTTGTCCGTTGAACAATCATCAGTAATTAACCATTCCCAATCTTGATAAGTTTGAGAGATAATACTTTGATAGGTTTCAACTAAGAACTTTTCGCTGTTATAAGACGGGGTGATAATTGAAACTAACATATAAAATTGACTACTTGAGACGTAAACTTAGGACTTTATTACCGACATGCACTCGAAAAAATTTAAGCGCTCAAATGAAAAACAACGAATGATAATAACTAATAGGTTAGAAATACAAGTATCTAAATTTCTCCTAACAACTAAAATGCCAGATAAATCAATAAGAATTACCTCTGCACTTTTCAGCAACATATTCGTGTTATAAATTCATTATAACATAGGTGAATACAGATGAAGACTATAGATTTCAATCACCGTTACATACATGTAAAAAATTTTTTTTTGCGACATTTATTTTATCCTTAATCTGAATAATTTGAAGTATGTGTTAGATACAACAATCAATTTTATTACATGCCTATGCACTTGGCTCAGTCCGATTTCACAGGTGCATGAATTATTGCTAAGTTTAACAACCTGTTAGGTATCTGTTTTTCGAAAAATCGCCGATCGAAGCGATAACAAAACACATCTTAGTATTCTTGTAGGTAATTCCCGATACGCCATGAAATGGGGTGGTCGTTTTAGGTTGACCACGTCAGTAAGACAAGGCAGCGACTTTTGCACATCGAGCGATCTGCGAGGGACTTTTCAGTTATACAGGATAAAACACGATCCTTCTTGGGTAATGTTCCCCTGAAAAAAAAGAGGCATAAACAGAGTAAACTATTTCACGAGTTTCATGTAAAATGTAACATGTAACATATTACGGATAAATTAGCGGTTCATAATTCCTTTACCTTTGGAGACTCGTTAGATTTTGTCTTTCTGTAGCCGTAAACAAAACACGCCTTGATTAAATTATTTTTAAAGAAGTAACTGATGCTACATCGCTTTTTACAACTCCGACATAACGAATTGATTAGAAGTTCTGCCCTTATTTTGTTTTTTAAAGTTTTAATCGCAGCAGCAGGATTTTTGATTTCTGCAATAATTACGCGGCAATTGGGAGCAGAAGTAGCAGGACATTACTTTTTCACTTTATCATTTATTGCAATAGTAGCCGTATTTGTTAAACAAGGCAGTGAACAAGCCGTCACTCGCTTCGTTGCAAGTGCAAATGATGTTAAAACTAAGTCCCTAATCCTCAAGAGTTGGTTGAAGCCTGTTTTTTCTATGAGTTTAGCAGTCATCGCTGTGATGGTAGTGGTATTATTCTCTCTAAAAAGAGAACTGAGTACTCAATGGCTCTATGCGTTAACTTATGGCTCAGTTGCATTAATATTAGTGCCACTTTATGCCGTCATCAATCAAGCGCACTTGGGACAGAAAAATTATTTCAATTTTTCTTTTTCTTCTCTTTCGGTGAGATTGTCCCATGTGACGATGCTAATCGTAATGTTGTTTACTGCTAATTTGGGCGTAGAAATGGCCCTTGTAAGTTTTTTACTGGCTAACTTAGTCGCTTTATTGTTTGTTTTTGTGAAGTGGGAAGGGAGTTTCAAAAAAGACACTGCACAACTAAACTCCCAACTTGTCACCGAAATGGCTAAAACTAAAAGTTCTCTCTGGATTGCTTCGATATTAACAGTACTGTCTATTCAAATGGTGCCATTTATTCTTGGTAACTTGGGTCAGTTATCAGAGGTATCTTATTTTGCTGTAAGCTATCAATTAACTATGATGGTTGGTTTTATTGTAATGTCTGTAAGTCATGCAATTTCCCCCGACTTTTCCAATTCATTTTCGCAAAAAGACTTCGTTGGGCTACAGCAAAGTTTCTTGAAGGCCAGAAAGTTAATGATAATTAGTTGTGGGCCTATTGTTATTGGATTAATAGTAGCAGCAGAGCTCTTGTTGTCTTTTTTTGGCGATGGGTTCGAATCAGCAACGCCTGTATTGCGAGTGCTACTTTTGGGGAAATTAGTAAATTTAGCTGTAGGGCCAGCTGGTCAGCTGTTAGTAATGTCTGGGAACGAAAAAACATATAAAAACAATGTATCTATTGGCTTTGCTGTATTAGTGAGTATAGGCGTCGTTTCAACCTATCGATGGGGTGCAATTGGGGGTGCATGGGCTATCACGATATCCATGTTAGTTAGCAACCTTTTGAGTTTTCTCCAAGTTAAAAAATACTTCAATTCTGTTGTTTAGATTGCCCCTCAAAAAGCAGCGATACCTTTAAATGGATACAGCCACTTGTTTTTCTTTTCAACGTTTTAATGTGATAAGCGAGATATTATTAGAAGGCTCTATATTTTTTTAACAATTTCAATAATTTAGGTAGTTGAAATAGAAGGAGTTATCACTAAATATGCAACCTCGCAAATGTTTTTGTAATTATCGAATTTTCCTTTCCAATCGTCACCCATAACGAGTATGTCGGCATATAAATCTTTAATATATTGGCCTTTAAGTTCCAGTGACTCTTCGTGTCCGTCAAAACAACCACACCTAGTCTACTAGTGGCAGCTATCTGATAATCAGGTTTTCACTTGAGGAAACCGAAGATGACTAGGCGAACCAAAGCGCAATGGCAAAGTATTGTAGAGCAACATGCTCAATCTACTCTCAGCACGAGAGCATTTTGTGAGCAACACAATATTCATTTGCAAACCTTCTACTCGCGCCGCCATGCCTTAGGCTTGGCGAAGCCAAGACATAACAAACCTAAAGTAACGCCAGCTAAACCTGTTGGTCAGTTTGTACAAGCTCAAATAGTCACTCCCAATTGCAGTATTGTCATGCAAACGCGTGAAGCCCAATTATCATTTTCTAGTCAGTGTGACCCACTGTGGGTTGCTAAAGTATTAAAAGGTCTCGCCGCATGAGAATGTTTGTCGACCCAAGCGCCGTTTATTTATACCCCAAAACAGTAGACTTCAGAATGCAATTTAATGGACTTGCATTGATTGTCGAGCAGCAATTTGATGTGCCGTTAATGTCTGGCGCCTTATTTATCTTTACCAATCGTACCCGCAAACGCTTGCGCATATTATATTGGGACAATACCGATTTAGCCATGTGGAGTAAGCGTTTGGAAAAAGACGTATTTAAGTGGCCTAGCAGCACGCAAACTTCAATGAGTTTAAGCGAACAGCAACTCAACAGCCTACTAGGCGGGTTTGATATTCATGGTCATCAGCCCTTGTTTTATGCCTCTGCTGGCTTATAACATCCGATCATAAGTAGGGATTATCGATCACGATTTAGTCTAAGTGAAAACAACATCTTAGGTGTGGTTTGCGGTAAAATGCAAGCCATGAAAACAAAGCCAAATAAGCGTGATATCGAAATAGAATTGCTTCAGCAAAAACAAGCGAAGCAAGGCTTGTCGGGTGAAGAAAAAGACACGCTTATTACGAAATTGTCGCAGCGCCTTGATTTTTTAGAGGAGCAGTTTCGCCTAGCCCAGCACAAACGCTTTGCGAGTCAAAACGAAGCGCATCCTGGGCAGGATGACTTGTTCAACGAGGTTGAAGAAATTGCCGAGCTTGAGTGCGAACAAGCGGATAGCGAAGAAGAGCAGCCCACACAGAAAAAGAAACGCACACGCAACACCAAGCCTTTTGCTGCTCATATTACGCGTGAAGTCATTGTCCATGATATTGATGATGCCGATAAAGTCTGTGCATGCTGCCAAGGTGAAATGCACTGCATGGGCAAAGACGTAAATGAAAAGTTAGTGTTTGTGCCAGCGTTGACTAAAATTGAAGAGCATCACCGCTTAAAGTATGCTTGTAGAGGGTGTTATAAAAACGACACTAAGACACCGATTAAACAAGCGCCGCCAGTACCGAGCATCTTACCTAAAAGTTACGCCACTCCGAGCTTAATCGCGCAGTTAATAGCTGCCAAATATCAACATGGCTTGCCGCTATATCGTCAAGAGGTGATATTTAGACAACTGGGTATCGAATTATCCCGCCAAACCATGTCCGATTGGCTGATTAAAATCGCCAACGTGTTACACCCGGTATTGTATGAATACTGGCATAAAATACTGCTGCAACAAGATATGATCAAGGCCGATGAAACTCCGCTAAAGGTCATTAAGGATGACAACATTAAATCCTATATGTGGGTATACAGCAGTGGGGCTGACTCGCCGGCGAGTAATATTAACTGCGCCCAATATCGTCTTATACGACTACCCGCCGACGCGCGCAGGTAAGTGTGCAGTGGACTTTTTACAAAACGACGACAAACAGCATTACACCGGCTACTTACAAGTAGACGGTTATGCCGGTTATCATAAACTGCATTGTAACCTTGTGGTCTGCATGGCGCACATCCGTCGTAAATTCGATGAAGCGAAAAAAGCACAAAGTAAAAGCAGCCAAAAAACGGGTAAAGCGGATTGGGCACTTAGTCAAATTCAGAAACTGTATCGGATTGAAAGACAAATTAAAGGCTTACCCATTGAGGAGCGCTGCCGCATAAGACAAGAAAAATCCATGCCATTACTCAACCAATTCAAAACATGGTTAGATAAGTCAGCGCCCAATGTATTACCTGAAAGCTTATTGGGTAAAACGCTTAACTATGCGCTCAACCAATGGGATAAAACCATTAGGTATTGCGATGATGGTCGATTAGACATCGACAATAATCGCTCAGAGCGAGCGATAAAACCCTTCGTGATGGGCAGGAAGGCATGGTTATTTAGTCAAACTGCCAACGGTGCTAACGCCAGTGCCACGTTATATTCTATTGTGGAAACAGCGAAAGCTAACGGCCTCGTTCCCTATGATTACTTAGTGCACGTGATGGAAAAAATTATGTAAGGTGATTGAACAACTATTGCCTTGGAACGTCAAACTAGGCTAGTGTGGTTCTAACGACGCACACGTACAAGTGATTGCCTTGGTGATACATATTGCAAAGTTGTTAATCACATAAATCAACTACCATATGCCACCATCCTAAAGCAGGTCATTGGCTGTTAATTGTTTCTCCCTGTGAGAAATATTTAAATTGCCACTAAAATTCTAGACACTTCTCACTATTTTTTGCATAACTATTCAAAAGCGGACTTGCATACGTTGTCAATTGTATGAATACTTACTCTTTATTTTAATGCCAGTGTGTTTTTTAGTTCAAATAATTCTGCATCAGTTTAGGAAAGTTTCTTATGAACCTATTGGTAGGGCAATCTCGAGTTGTTCTGGTTTCAGTATTCTTTTATACGTGTGATGTGCCAGTATTTTAATGACAATGAAAATACTGTTGCAGCCAGAGGAAAAATTGTAGCACTTAATCACCCAATACTTACTTGTGCAGCAAAGCATTATGACCTGGGAGATCAAATTGTTAAAACCAGTTTAAATATTGAAGGAGCGACATGCATTCGCAGAGTTAGCTATGAAAAAGTCGGCGGCTATAACCCAAAAATATTTGGTCATGAAGGCCAAGAATTGGGATATAGGTTAACCTATGCATCGAAAGATATAATTGTCTATATTCCCCATGCTATATTTCGGCACGATTTATTTAAAGGAATTTTTGCTATGAAAAATAAAGCTAAAAGGATTGTTATTGCCGAATCTACTGACCGCGCTGAAAATGAAAAAATCAAAAATGTAATACAAAAAGAACTTATGATAGAAGATGGGCGCGATATTAGTCGAAAGATAATAGGACAAGTTATTAATCGCTTGTTTAAAATATTGAAAATGTATTATCGAATTAATTCTAGAACAAAGTTGTAAAATATGACATTTAAAAAAGTAATTGAAAATAACTTTTGTGTAGGTTGCGGAGCATGTGCTGCGGTACCCGACGTGCCTGTAAATATAGACGTTAGAGAAAATGGTTTTTATCAAGCTAAAGTTGCAAATGATTTAAGTGAAGACCAAATTAATAGTGTTAATAAACTTTGCCCATTTTCGAGTGCCGCAAAAAATGAAGATGAGCTTGGTTCTCATTTATTTAAGGATAAAAAGCACGATGACAAAATTGGGTTTTACGATAATCTATATGCAGGTTATAGAAATTTAAAAGAAGATAGACTTAACTCTAGTTCCGGAGGGCTAACTACTTGGTTTGCAGAAAAGCTTTTAGAAAATGATGAAATCGATAGTATTATTCATGTAGGTCAAACAGATAATATTTTTGAATACAAAGTATCCAAAGCCATTACTGAACTAAAAGATAAAGCAAACAAAAAATCTAGATACTACCCAGTAACATACTCACATTTGACTGAATATATTGTTACTACAAAAGATAGACTCTTATTTATAGGCATTCCTTGCATTGTTAAATCTATACGACTATTACAGAAAGAGTATGATTTAACGAATATAAAATATGTAGTTGCTTTGTTATGCGGACATATGAAGTCTAAATATTTTGCTGAGAGTTTGGCTTGGCAACTAGGTATTTCCCCCAAGAATTTGCAGGCAATTGATTTTAGAGTTAAAAAACCAAATTATAAAGCAAGCGATTATTTCATATCCGTTCAATCAAAAATAACTCAAAAAAACATCGTGAAAAAAAACCAGTCGTTATTAGGAGCTAATTGGGGACATGGCTTTTTTAAACATAAATCCTGTGATTTCTGTGATGATTTAGCTGGGGAACTAGCAGATGTAACTTTTGGTGACGCTTGGTTGAGTCAGTATACGAGTGATTATCTAGGAACCAATATTGTGATATCAAGAAGTAAAGTCTTTGATCAATATATTAAGGATTTTAGCGAAGAAGTTACTTTAGATAAAGTAACTATTGACGATTTTTACAATACACAGGCTGGTAATTATCGACATAGGCGCGATGGTCTGCCTGTAAGAGTCAAGAACTCACGTACATGGACCCCAACTAAGCGATTAAATTTATCAGCACAAGAGGTTAATAAAGAAAGAGAAAACTTGTATTTATATCGTAGTTATTTATCAGAAAAAAGTACCCATAACTTTATTATTGCTAAAAAATACAATTCAATAATTATTTTTAGGATACTCATGCTGCCCATTTTATTGAAATATGATTTGATAAATTTAGGCTTGCTGAAAGCTATTAAGTTTAATATAAAAAAATGTATTGCTAATATATTGAACCTATTTAGAAAAAAGTATTAAATACAGTTTATCGATGGCAACGAGAAGTTTGGTAGATTTTTATAGGGGAGTAGTAAAGAGTGCCCAATAGTAAGAAAAAAGTTGGAATACTAAATTTTCAATATTCAACCCATAATTATGGTGCTGTGTTACAGGCAGCAGCACTTGAATATCAAATTAGCCAGTTAGGTTACGAAGCGGAACACATTAATTTCATTCCTAAATCGAAAGGGGTAAGTCAGACTCTTAATTCAGTTAAAAAATCAATAAAAAAGCTTATTGTAAAACCCACAATTAGTGTTAGGGCTAAGGTAGAAAACCCTGCAGTATTTGAGCTCTTTCGACAAAAATGGATAACACGTACGGCTGCAGTTTATACAAATATTACTGAGTTAAAAGTACTTGGAAATGCATACCAAGCTGTGGTCGTTGGTAGTGACCAAGTTTGGCGCCCACAATATACCAGTAAGAATGCACTTGTTTATTTTTTAGCTTTTGTGGCAAATAAAACCAAACGAATTTCTTATGCCGCCAGTTTTGGAGTCGACGTTTGGTTTGATAACAACAAGCCAAAACTAACCCAAAAAATAAAGTCTGAAATAACTCAATTTAGCGCTATTTCAGTCAGAGAGTCAAAAGGTGTTGATATTTGCAAGGATACATTCGGTGTAACCGCTTGTCATGTTTTAGATCCTACTTTACTCATTGGCAGAAGTTACTTCGAAACTATAATTGAAAAAGACGCCGCTCAAACTGCTGATGCAAATGTTGTTTACTATAAATTAGATATTAATGATGCTTTTATCGCTGATATGGCTGAATTAGGCCAACACTTAAATTGTGCCGCTGAAAACATTTATATGAAAGAAGAAAGCGGGTTGTTTTTTTATAACTCAGTGGCGGATTGGTTAAATAAAATAAAAAAAAGTAAATTAGTTGTCACTGACTCGTTTCATTGTGTCTGTTTTGCATTACTGTTTGAAAAACCTTTTTTGTATTACCCAAATGATAATAGAGGGATGTCTAGATTAGAAAGTTTATTAGGTTTGGTTAGTTTAGAAGATAGAATTTGTAAAGATTCTGAATATATAAAATCTTCTGGGATTTTTAATAAAAAAATTAATTATAATCACGTAAACAGTATTTTGGAAGAATTGCGTTGTGACTCGTTAGAATATTTATCCAAATCATTGGAGAGCAATTAACAGATATGAATACTAATGCAATCAAAACAAAACTAATTTATCCATTTGTTAAAGTCCCAAATGGGAAAGCATTATCTGGTTTAACCCCTAGAGAAGGCAGCTCTGAAAAGTTTAAAAAATATGTAATATTTGGTCACCAACGATGCGGCTCATCTTTATTAATTTCAGCGCTAAAAGCTCATCCGAACATTAAATCCTTTTCTGAGTTATTTACTCCTAATTATATTACGTTTAATAATCATGGTTACGATAATTATTCTTTGCCATTGCTAAAATTAAGGAATAAGGAAAATAGTCGTTTTTTAGAAAATGTTATTTTCAATAAACAGGATAAAAAATGTCAAGCCGTGGGGTTTAAAGTTTTTCCTGATCAGATTAAGGCTACTAATTTCCAAGACATTTGGAATAGATCAAGAATGGGGATCGCCGTCAATTTATTTTTGAAGAATTGGGTTCAAGTGATCAATGAGTGAACATATTGTTCAATAAACACCCGGTATTTTATTTCTAAATTATGTGCGGAATGACAGCTTGATATTCGTGGGCATGAGATCATACTGCCCGCCAAATTATCCTATACCCACTGAGAAGTTACCCGTGAGCAAAGCGTTTACTGACATAGATGGTTAGGCCTTAGATGCATTGATTGCGCGTGTCAGTGAAGCGAGAGACAATCAATTAGCCTTGAGTGGGGAAGATTGCCAGCTGTTGCTGGATGCGTTAGTGACGCTGGCCAGTATGCAGGACCGTCTGGCTAGCCATGACGTAACCGTCCATAAGTTACGCAAATTGCTGGGTATTGAGAAGCCATCTGAAAAACAAAGGGATGTGATTAAAAATCCGAAAAAGCCGACGCAAAGTCGCCGATCTAAACGGCATAACGATGAGGGCTTTACGCTGGCCAAAGCGAAGGTGGTCATTCACCCCTTAAACGATTTGAATAAAGGCGATGATTGTCCGGAATGTGTAACCGGTAAAGTCTATAAAACCGACCCTGGCAGTTTCTTACGTATCACCGGGCACAGTCCTTTCACACCCGAGCAACACGTCATGGAGCGTTACCGTTGCAATACCTGTGGTGCCTATTTTACCGCTGACTTACCCGAGACGGTACTGGCCGATGGCTCAGCCACCCAGAAATATGGCTACTCTGCCCGCGCGTTAATGGCGATTTACAAGTACTTCGCCGGATTGCCTTTTTACCGTCAGAGCAGTATTCAAAAACTACTGGGCGTCAACCTTACCGCCTCCACCGTGTTTGACCAGGTTGAACGAGTGTGTGATGCGATTTACCCCGTTTACCTACACCTGCATACGCTGGCGGCGGATGCACAGCATTATTATCTGGATGACACCACCCACCGCATACTCGATGCCAAGCCGATAGAGAAAAAAGTCCGCAACAGCGATAAAACCTAACGACGCACAGGGGTATATACCTCAGGCGTCATCGCCACCACCACGGCGGCACAGTCTATCGTATTGTTCGAAACCAACATTGGTCATGCTGGCGAATTCATCGACAGCATTTTACATAAACGAGCGCTTGCGGGTGCTAAGCCCATTATCATGAGCGATGCCTTAGCCAGTAATCGGCCCACCGAAAGAGAGGCCATTCTATCGTTATGCAACAGCCATGCAAGGCGACAGTTTGTGGACGTGATAAGCCATTTCCCCGACGAGGTTGAGCACATTCTGGAGCGCTATGGTGAAATTTGGACGAATGACCATATGCTTGCAGAGGAACAACTCAACCCGACACAACGCCTGGCTTATCACCAACAGCACTCGTTACCGATAATGTTTGAAGTCAAGCAATGGGGGGAAAGCCATTTGCGCGAGGACTCGGTTGAAGAAAACAGCGGACTGGGTAAAGCCATACGCTACTTTAACAAACATTATGACGGTCTCAGCTGTTTCTGCAGAATAGAAGGCGTCAAACTCGACAATAATGCTATCGAAGCGATGTTGAAAATAGTGGTGCGAGACCGAAAAAATGCTATGTTTCACAAAATATTACTGGGTGCGACGATAGGGGATGTGATCACATCAATGATAGCCACAGGCAGTGAAGCCGGGATTAATGTCTTTGAGTATTTTACGTTGCTGCAGCACGCGCAAGACAAGGTGAAAGCTAACCCAGAACGTTACCTGCCCTGGAATTATCTGCAAGCCAGCTGATCCGTCATAACTTATATAGAATACGCTGAGTTAGGCTTTTTGCCTAAGTCACGCTATGCTCCCGTAGCTCACGATAAGTATGCCAAATTTATAGCAAATGCTATTCGAACTCACTGGCATGTGGAGAATAAATTACACTGGCAATTAGATGTTATCTTTAATGAAGAACAAAATTGGTTAAGGAGTGGTTTTGCCGCTGAAAATATTTCATTAATAAATAAAATAGCGCTTTTTTTGTTAAAGAGTGAAAAAAGCGTCAAGGTTGGAATAAAAACTAAACGGATAAAAGCGGACTGGAAGAGCATTTACGTGATGAAAGTCCTAACAGTAGGAATGACACCTGTATAAATTTAATCCGTTTGCACTGAATATGTAATTTAAATAGAAGGTCTGAACACTTGAAACACAAAATAAAAAACAAATTATCAAAGCAATTAAACAAAGTAGCGGGCTTTTTAAAGAACAATGGAATTGAAGCTTATTGGTGGAATACAAAGCCAATTTTTGGCGAGCAATTCACCGTTGAATTTCTGAAGACCTATGGATTAATGACTATGTATACAAAATTCAATGAAAATAAAATGATTAGCGATGGCTTAAAATTTAATGAGCATGATACATCTATAAATCATGACACAACTCCAAGTCAGTTAAATGAAGAATCAACATTCGCATCAGTAATCAATAGCATAACCCACAGAGAAATCGATAAAAACGTATACGACGGGCTTGACGAAATGCTCATGAAATTTAGTAAGTCTGTTTTAAAGAGCTGTAAATAATGAACCCTGTATTTTCAGTTATTATTCCAATATATAATGTTGAAGCCTATTTACGGGACTGTTTAGATTGCTTAACAAGCCAATCGTTTAAGAGTTTTGAAGTGCTATTAATAAATGATGGCTCCTCAGATAATAGTGAAGTGATTTGCAAAGAGTACACCGAAAAAGATGCTCGATTTTCGTTAACAACAACAAAAAACCAAGGCCAAGGTGCGGCGAGAAATATTGGCCTTTCTTTGGCAGAAGGCCAATATATCTATTTTTACGACAGTGATGATAAGCTTGCTACAAACACCCTTGAAAAACTTAATGAAATACACCAAAAACACGCTGTAGATATTGTTATGTTTGATGGAGATGTTTTTGGTGAGTCTTCAAGTAATAATTTTACATATACCAGAGCAGCGAATCACTGTGAAGTTGAACTTTCAAAATATATAGATTTGACATTATTAGAGCAAACGTTCACGCCCTCTCCTTGTTTATACTCTTTTAGGAAGGAAGCCGTTGCAGACTTAAGGTTTATAGAAGGCATTATCTATGAAGATTTAGCCTTTTATGTCAATTTAACGTTA
This sequence comes from Psychromonas sp., assembly GCF_047632995.1. Taxonomy (GTDB): domain Bacteria; phylum Pseudomonadota; class Gammaproteobacteria; order Enterobacterales; family Psychromonadaceae; genus Psychromonas. The sequence goes on along the minus strand of NZ_JBLIEK010000025.1, from coordinate 28,952 downwards.
GATAATAAATTGAGTTTCTACGTGTTAAATGAAGTGCTTTTTCATCGCCGAGTTAGGCCGAACTCAACCATGACGACTGCCATTCAAGAAAAAAATGCCCTCGCTGCTATTAAAGTATTTGAACACATCAGTGAAGGGAAAATGTCTAAGACTAAATTGTTATTTTTGCAGCTCTATTATAACAATGTGATATCGTTTGTTGCCTTGGCTTTTAAGGGAATGACACCATTTAAATACAGGATAGTTTTAGTTAAATACTTTTTGTTTTTAACTAAACATGGAAAATTTAGTTTTAAACAAATTTTAGCGACAATAGTACCTGAACTCAAAAAATTAACTAAAAAAACATGATCTTGATATATCACTTACTAACCTCAATACCCTTTATTATTCAGTAAAATCATTACACTATAAATCATATCACTTATCTCTACTGCAACGATAACTTGTAATTTAATATCTAAATAATGACTTTACAAACGTCATTTAAAGCCTAGCGTTAAAAATAAACGCATTACGCTCAGAACATCTGATTTTTGCTTAAAAAGCTTTTAGATTAGTTTACTCAACTTACCTTAAGTTATGTTAGGTTTTGCGAGCAAAGTACTTAATATACTAAAGGTAAATTAGCATAATTTATTTTGAGTGAATTAAATAAATTATAGAGTTTCTTTTCAGGCGCTTACCTCTTGTGGTAGAATTCTGTCCAGTTATTAATGGACTGCTTATTGTATAGTTCGTTACATTCAATAAAAAACTGATATCATAATTTATCAGTTTTTTTATATAAAAATCAATAAGCTCATAAAATAGACCCTCTATGAATCAACCTCCCTTAATTACGGTATATATCACCACTAAAGATCGTTGTGATTTACTAAAAAGAGCCATTGATTCAGTCTATAGCCAGTCTTACCAAAATTTTGAATTGATTGTTTGTAATGATGCTTCTATGGATACTACCGACGAACTACTGCATGACTATCAAACTAAGCACGATAACTTCTCTTTCTATTCTTCTACTCAGCTTCAGGGAGCCTGTGTACAAAGAAATATTGCTATCCATAAAGCAAAAGGTGAGTTTATTACGGGGTTAGATGATGATGATTATTTCCTACCAAATCGTTTAGAAGCTTTTATAAAAAATTATGATAAGAAGTATTCTTTTTTGTGTTCCAGTTATTTTAGAAATGATCAAAAAGAAAAGTTTTTTTTGAAAGAGGCTTCTGGAGAGATCAATTTAAATGCCATTTTGCATTACAACAGAATTGGTAATCAAGTTTTTATTGAAACAAAACGATTACTAGAGCTCGGTGGGTTTGATGAAAAGCTGCCTGCCTTTCAAGACTATGACATGTGGGTTCGTTTAATAGCTAAGTTCGGTTCTTGTTATAAATTAAGTACACCACTCTATGTATGTGATAATTCTCATAATAGTGAACGTATTTCAAATAACTCAGCCAAAGTAATTGCAGGTTATGAAATTTTTATTGCTAAGCATAAAAACTTAATGAATACGAAACATCTAGATTCGATGAAATTGCTCAAGCTATCAATCAGTAAAGAAAAGCCAAATTTCTTAAAAGTTTTTCTTTTGATGAATTTAGGTAATTTTAAATCCGCTCTAAATCAATTAATTAAATAACTCTATCTAAGTGGGGAATGTGACAATATGACAAATAGTGCTGTTCGAGTTTATGGAGTGAAAGCATTTTTCACTTTATGCTGGCAAGGTAAACTTACCATTCTGCTTAGTACTGTGATTGCCTCAATACTGTCTGTAATTATAGCCATAACAGCGCCTAATTTATATAAATCAGAAGTCGCCCTTGAATATGTTAAGGAAAGCGAAAACAAACTTTCATCCTCGGCATCTGAAATTGGACAGTTAGCGAGTTTCGCTGGTTTATCACTAGGAGGTAGTGGCGAAAATCAAAAAGCTATTAATCTTGCAATACTTAGCTCAAGAAAGTTTATTTCACAATTTATAGATAAACACCAATTACTTGTTCCTCTTTTTGCCAGTGAAAGTTGGGACGTGGTAAGTGGTAAATTATTGATAAATCCAGATGTCTTTGACGAAAAAACAGGGAAGTGGTTACGAAAAACAAAACCTCCTTTAAAAGCTAAACCATCGAAACAAGAGGCAGTGGAGGCGTTTAAAAACATATTTTCTGTTGCAGTTGATCAAGCAACAACCCTTATACATGCACAAATAACTTTTATATCAGCTGACCTTGCCAATAAATGGTTGACTCTATTGATAAAAGACTACAATCAATATATTCGTGCAGAAGATTTACATACCAGTCAAAAAAACATTGAATATTTAGAGAATAAGGCTGAGAGCGTTAATAACTCGAATATGAAACTAGTGTTTTTCAGTTTACTTGAAGAAGAACAAAAAAAAATAATGTTAGCCCAAGTATCAGAAGAATATGTGTTTAAAGTAATTGATCCCTCTGTAGCCGCTGAAAAACGAGATTCGCCGAAAAGAGCTTTGATTTGTGTTGCTGGCGCCATACTCGGTGGCTTTATAGGTGTTTTCATCATACTGATTAGACAGTTTAATAGAGCTTAATTATGCATTCAATTCAGTCATGCCCATATTTTTCCGTGGTAATCCCTGTTTATAATCGCTCTAATTTAATAAAAGCTGTACTTGAGAGCGTTTTAAAACAAAGTTACAACGACTTCGAGATTATCCTTGTTGATGACTATTCGAACGATATTGAAGAATTAAAACAGCTTATTGAACATATTTCAGATGACAAAATCACTTTAATTGAACATGGTGAAAATAAAAATGGAGCGGCAGCGCGCAATACAGGAATAAAAGCAGCTGAAGGACAATACATTTGTTTTCTCGACTCTGATGACACTTGGCCTTTGAATAGACTGGCAATTGTTAAAGAATCAATAGAACGATCCAAACACCCCAACAGCACCATTTTTTACGGGCAGGTTTGTTATGAGTATCCGGACAAAAAAACCAAAGGAACTCTGAGCCCTTTAGACCCAATAGGCAGTAATAAAGTCGCTGATTATTTATTTGTTCATAATGGTTTATTGCAAACGTCAACCATAACCTGTTCACGGGAAGTCGCATTAAAAGTAGGTTTTGATGAAAGGTATAGACGCCATCAGGACTATGATTTTTGTTTACGTGCAGAAGCTTTAGCTATGACATTTCAATTTATCAATAAACCTTTGTCAAATTGGGCGATATATGGTGGAGAGTCGACAATTAAAAAAGGAGCTACATTTGAATTTTGTCAATTTTGGCTCACTGAAATGGAGCAATATTTCAGTGCACAAGCTAAAAGTTCCTATTTAATTAAAGTGCTTTTCCCTATAGCCATTGAAACAGGAAATTTCTCTTCAGCATTTAACATATTAGTTAAAAACGCAAAATATGTCCCCATTAACATTCTTATCACTGGAGTATATAGAGGCCTAAAAAGTATCATTAAATACATTATCAGGCCGATTAAGTGAAACCATATTCTGAATATTTTGACTGGTTTGGTACCTTGCTATTCGGTATATATGGTCTTTTTTTTATAGTCCTAATCTGGATTTTCTCTGGAGTAATGCTGAAAAATAGACAAGATCAACTAACATCTTGTTTAGCGTTTATTTTTTTAGGACTTTTTATTTGGGTTGCTGCCTTTACTAGTTTAACCCCATATTATCCTGATACCAATCTATTCGCTGAAATTGTTGAAAATGGGGTACATGACTCACAATCGAAAGGGGTTATATTATATTATTTAATTGGCCTACCTTTCATGTTTCTTAGTGCATACCAGCTTGAAGTTTACTTATTATTCCAACAATTTATTTTTATATTAGCCATGATATTCCTTTGGAAAAGTTGGCTCATTCACTGTGTCCACCAGAAAATAAAATCCGGATTATATGAGATTTTTATCATATTAGCTGTTTTATATCCTTCAACATTATTATTTATAACAATTCCTTTGCGAGAATTTTTTCAAATTTTCGGATTCTCTATTTTTTTATATGGTCTGGCTCTTTATATTAATAAAGGGCAAATTTCATGGATGATAATTGGTGCCGTAATTACCATTTTTGTTAGACCTCAAATGATTATATTTTATCCATTTTTAATACTGGTTGCCAAACAAAAAAACGTCTTAAAATTATTGATGTATAGTGTTATTATATTTCCCTTAACTTTACTTTTATTTCAATTGGTTGGCTTTAAATTTAGAGTCTCTTGGTTTGCCTACCTTAGAAACGCAGGCGTAAAAAATTTCGGCGACTCTGGCATGACCTATGGTGCCGTTGAATGGGAAACCTATTTAGACATATTATTAGATTTGCCACAATTAGCTCTACAATTTTTATTATCACCATTACCTATTCTTCATTCAGTAAACCCTTTCAGTATGTTCACACTAGTACTCGATTTGATTTTTGTTATCTTTGTATTGTTTGGCGTATTATCGATTAAGTTACGCGTAAGCCTTATGTATATAAAAATGTTTGTTTTTTCTATCACTCTATTTTCTATGTGGGAATTTTATATTGGAGGCGCTGTTAGGCATAGGTTTCCTTTAATACTAATGGTCTTACCGTTAGCGACATTGTATTACAGCACTCTGCTTGAAAGTTTATGTAAAAATTCAAAAGTTATAAAAGAGTAATATAATGATCCATTGTTAATATACTCAGATTATTGTCACAAATAAAATATAAGTTGAAAAATTACTTATATTTGCAGTCATTACAAATACCCGTTATTAATATTTTGAGATAAGCTTGTGAATAAAAATATATCGCTAACCTTAGCATTTTCATGTCTTGGCAATACCTTAACTTCGTTATTAAATAATTTAGAATTAATAACAGCTAGAGAAAACTTAAAAATATTAGTTATTGTGCAAAAATGGGAGGCTAAACAACCTGAACAACAATCTAAAAAAATAGACTTAGTATATTTAGATAATATAGGACTCAGCCGAAGCCGAAATACTGCTATCAGACATGCAAACACAAATTACATTTGGTTTTTAGATGATGATGTAGCATTGGAAAACAAAGATATAGATGATGTATTAAATATTATTCAAACCGGTGTTACAGAGTTTTATCGAGTAAAAGTTGGTTGTATTGAATGGAAAAATAAACTTTTTAAGAAATATAAAAAGTTAGAAAAAGTTAGAAAAATAAATTTATTACAAGTTAGTTCCATAGAAATTATTGCCAATTTAGATTACGTAAAAAAAACACAATTATTATTTAATGAAAACATGGGGTTGGGTACTGTATACCCATGTAATGAAGAAAATAATTTTTTAATTGATGCCTGGGATTCAGGTGCAAAATTTACTTTCGTAGATAAAGTATTAATTCGTCATACTTGTATTTTTGACGACCGAATATTAGCGAGTGATAAAATCTTCGAAATTAAGGGTGCTACAGCATCAAGGTTTAACTTTCTAGGCGTTTTATTATTATGTCGCTGGTTTTTTCGCTTTAGTATTCTTCACAAAAACTTAGGGTATGGAATGTCTTTAATTAAAGGGTTTTTACGAGGCTACAAACATTATAAATAATTTTAAAGACCCTCTCAGGTAGATGCCTTTTGTGTGATATTGCTTCAAATTAATTTATGAATTTATAAACATAAAGGGTATACCTGAAGCAATGACTTCAAGTATGATAATTTAATGTAAAATCTCAGCTTAGTTTGCCAACCAATGCATTCCTTTCAATATCAATTTGCAAAACAATTTTTCATAACTAAAAAACAAGAACTCCCTCTGTTGTTTAGTCAATGGTGTAAATCCCCACTTAAAAGCGATTCAGTTCTCTATAGTCATCCGGCACTTGAAGTCACAAAAGTTGAAAATAAAAATACGCATATTGTTTGCCTTGGTCATATTATAAATCCTTATATACCAACGGATACAAATAAAAATATCTTAGATAAGATACTTGAGAATACTGCTTATTTTGACACTTTTGAAAAATCCATTTATAGCATGGGTGGCCGTTGGGTATTAATTGTAAATTCAAAAGACGGTAAACGCATTTATCATGATGCTGCAGGTTTAAAACCCGTATTTTTTAGTTATGACAAAGATAAAAACATTAACATAGCCTCACAGCCTGCTTTATTGGAAGCAATAGGGGTATGTCATAAACAAGAGGACGTTTTTAATGATTTTAAAAGATATCGAAACTCCAAAAGTTGGCCGTTGGGGATCATTCCTTATACCAATGTAAAACAATTAATCCCGAATCATTATTTAGATCTCAACACGCGTGAAACTAGTCGATATTGGCCAAAATCGAAATTAAGTATTACTGATGTCAATGTGGCAGCAAAAAAATTATCAACAATATTACAAGGGTCAATAAAAGCACTCACCTTAAGAAATAACTGCACTATGTCGCTAACGGGCGGTTACGACTCTCGAATGCTATTTTCGTGCGCTCTTAACGATTCAGATAAAATAAATTTTTTCACTACAATTTCAAATTTTACGCCGGAATACGACCAAAAAACCCCAGAAAAATTAAGTAAACGTTATAACTTAAATCATCAATTTACCCAACGTAATATTGATAATAATCCAGAGCAGAATAGCCTCGATATTTTATCCAAAAACGTCGGTGACATGTATTATGATCGTTCAATGCCAAACATTTTTGCATTTTCAGCGGCTATCAAAGAAAACACCCATTTACCCGGCTCTGTTTCAGAAATTGCTCGGTGCTATTATTATCCTTATGGCCTAAAACTATTAAAGCCTACCGGAAAACGTATTGCAAAATATGCCGGTTTTAAAGGCAATCCTTATGCTGAAGAAGGATTTAGTCGCTGGTTAAATAACCTGCCCGTTAATCTCCCGTATGAAATTCTTGATTTACTCTATTGGGAGCACCGTCTTGGTATTTGGGCTTCTTGCGGCTTAACTTTTCGAGAAGGGGTATTAGAGCAAATACCCCCCATGAATAATCGCGAATATATGGAGATTTCTTTAGCTGTAAACATGAAAGATCGTTTGCCTCCACATAATTTAACCAAAAGTATTATTAAAATAAATGACAAAAATTTACTCAACTTACTTTTTAATGGCAGTGAAGACTATTGGCTATATAATAGATTTCCCAAAATAAAATATCTTCGTAATGTCATTGCAACTCGACTCAAGTGATCAAAACGAATGTTTGCTCCTCTTTACTTGTAGAGACAATTAAATGCTAAGCATAAACAGATATAACAAAATAATAGCTGAATTTAAATGGTTACAACTCAACGCGCGCGCACAAAGTAAACACCTCCCTGTATTTATGTCCGAGTGGTTATTCCGCCATAGTACCGCTCGCTTTAGAGGAATAGCTAATTGTGCAATAGTTGGCGCACAAAAAGCGGGTAGCTCAAGCTTATATTATTATTTAAACCAGCATCCCCAAGTTAAACCAACGTTTGGTAAAGAACTTCACTATTTTACCGGCAGTATTATTGAAAATTTAGATACCTATGCCAAGGGAGATATTTGGTATCGAGCGCATTTTCCATTGACAAGAAACCTAAAAGAAAATGATATTTGTGTTGATGCCACGCCACTTTACTTATTTAATCCGTTGGCAGCAGGCCGAATCTATCGGTGTAACCCAAACTGTAAGATAATCATCTTACTAAGAGACCCTGTCGACAGAGCCATTTCGCATTATTTTCATAGTAAGAAAATGGGGCAGGAAAATTTGCCCATAGAAGTTGCATTGGCAAAAGAAGGTGAACGCCTTAAAAATGCACTTGCTAATAAAGATTATAAAGAACGGGCCTATCGCGTGCATTCTTATCAAGCCAGAGGGTTATATTGGCAACAGATTAAAAATTATTTACACTATTTTAGCGAGGAACAACTGTTATTCATTAACAGCGATGATTTTTTTAATGATACGGCTCAAACATTAAAACAAGTTTTTGAGTTTTTAGAAGTAGATGAAAATCACAACATCAGTGATCTAAGCGTTAAAAATGTCGGCGACAAAGTGAGTAATGTTTCCGCGGAAGTTTATCAGCAATTAAGTCAGTACTACCGTATTCCCAATCAAGCGCTCTTTGCAGGCCTAAACAAAACGTTTGATTGGCGGTAGCGGTTTTCTTAATATGCGACTTAAAATGACAAGGTTCAGCCGCCCTACAATAAAACCAACTTGACGGTTTGCGCATCAACATAAAAAAATAAAGTAAAGTGAAATAAAACAGGTTACTTTAAATAAGAATAAATTTTAGCATTCAATTGTTGTTGCGATTCACCTAAGAAAAAAATTCGTCCAAATAACTCAGTAGAAAAGAAATTCCAGCGCAGTTTGGCTGGCAAGCCACTTAAAATAGACTCTATTTCATTCAAGGACAAGTCCAGTTGTTGTTGCAAAAATCCATTTTTAAAAAACTCAGCAGGTAAATCAATATAAGTGCTTGGCGATACCGGAAAACCTACTTTTTTTCTGGTAATAATATGTTTAGGTACCCGCCCATAAGCCGCATTGCGCACTACCAGTTTATTGTTACGCTGGCGATCACTTTTTAATAGCTGAAATAATGAGTGAGGACGTTTAAATTTCACGGGTAAATTTAAAGCAAAATTGACCAGTTCGTTTTCAAGAAAAGGAATGCGACTTTCTAAGCCATGCATCATGCCCATACGATCATTTCGTTGTAATAACGAATTAAGATGTGCTTTCAAATATACTTGGCTTTGTACCAAGGCATTTTTTTCCACCGGATCTTGAACAAAGTCGTAGGCCTGCTCAGCCTTAAGACGTAAAGCATTCACATCACCACCGGTTGCTAAACTCTTCAATACAGTACTTTCAAAATTGGCAGCAAATATGTTATCAAATTTACTTTTAAAGCGTTTCACCCCCGGCATTCTCTCTAAACTAGAGGCTAAACGATCAACAAAAATATCTTTTGATATTTTGCCATAGCCTAAAAACAGCTCATCAGCCCCTTCCCCAGTTAATAATACTTTGATGCCATCTTCACTGGCCCGTTTGGCTATTAGTTGAAAAGGCACATCGTTAGCATGATAAGAAGAGGGAAATTCATGGTAATAAGTGGTCGACACTAAGTTTTCAGCATACGCAACTTTATCAATAGCTTCACTCACAAAAGGTAAGTTTAAATGTTTTGCTACCGCTAGGGCGTGTGTTTTTTCACTACGACTGCCTATAACATCCGCATGGTATAGCGCAAGATCAGGGGTGTTTTTTTGTGCTAATGCAGAAATTAACGATGAATCTATTCCGCCACTTAATAATGACGCAATTGGCGCATCTGAAATAGAATGTAAATCGACACTATTAGTCATTAAACGACTAAATTCTTTTGTCATCTCAGTCATCGATGTTTTTTCATAACTACGATAAAGTGACTCGTCAACACAAGATAAACAAGAAAAATAAACTTGTGCAATACACTGTTTACTCGAAGGTGTGATAACAGCAAAATGACCGGGGTTTAAAGCATGTATTCCTTTAAATAAAGTATTAGGCTCATAAGTTGCCCCACCACAAAGCGTATTTAACAAAGCGATATTATTTACCTCAACTTTGCCAATAAAAGGCAACAATGCCTTAATTTCAGAGGCAAAATACAATAAATCGCCAACCTTACAATAATATAGCGGTTTAATGCCCATTCGATCACGGGCTAACCATAACTCTTTTTTAGCGCCGTCCCAAAAAAGAAAACTAAACATGCCGTTGAGCTTAGTTAAGGTTTTTTCAACACCATAGTGTAAACAACATTTAAGTAAAACTTCGGTATCACCCGTTGAGGTAAAGTGCACTCCTTGAGTTTCTAACTCTCCCTTTAATTGTTTAAAGTTATATATTTCGCCATTGAATACCAAACAACTTTTTGAATATTCATCCTGCATAGGTTGATGCGCCGCTAAAGATAAATCTTGAATGCTTAAACGGGTATGCAAAAAACCCATATTTTCATCTAGGTATATACCAGAATCATCAGGGCCTCTATGAGCTAATAATGCAGACATTGTTTGCAAAGTTGAAGCTTGAATTGCCCCCCCGTTAAGGTTAATAATTCCAGCAATTCCACACATCTACTCTCTCCAAAATATTGTATAAGGTACACATAGACCCGCTATTCTTAAAATTTATTTATTAACGCATTCTAAGCATTCTGTTTTTGAATAAATTAATTTGTTCACAAAATATAACGAAACCAAATTTTTGATCGCCATTGCCACCATAGTGATAATGGCTGCGGCCATAAGGCCATAAACAGGAATAAAAATAAATAAGGCCATTATATTTACGCTCGTTAAATACAAGGTATTACGGCGGTGAAGTTTTTCATGGCCCGACATAAGCAAGATTGAGACGCTAGAGCCGGTGGCCAAATTAAACCATTGCCCAATCAATAATATTTTCACTAACACTGCGGATCCAAGGTACACAGGACCAAAATAACTTAAAATGTCATCCAAGGTTAAATACAGTAAAAAGACACCTAAACTAGCGATTAAAAATAGTAACTGAGTGGAACTTTTCGCCAGATGGTTAAATTCATTATATTTTTTATTGTGATAAAGCTTGGCATACTTTGGTGCTGTTATCATATTAATCACCATTAAAGGGTAACTCATTAACAATGACAATTTCAGCGCTAAACTAAAAACGGCTAATTCTGCCAAAGAAACATAATTAGCTAAGATCAAAATACTTAATTGCTGTGTTGCTAATGCCGCTAACGATATGATTAGTACCTGACGACTCACCGTAAATATTTGGAAAAAATTTTTGCCAATGTCGTAGCGATCACCATTTTTAATTTGCCATATTTCAGGCGACAATTTAGCGGACACAAAAATAAAACTCAACACCACAGCGATTACAGCTGCATACGTAAAATACATTAGCGCTTGATACGCTGAATTTACGGGAGCATACCAGAGTAAAAAAATGGCCACCACAAAGGTAATTAAACCACTAAACAAGAGCGCACTTATGGCGTGCTCTTTACCATTTAATGCGCTGCTGTTGATGCCTAAGAAAGTTTGTATAATGGTTAACACCGCAATCAACGGTACTAATAAGGCCAACTGTTCATCGGGGGGGCTATAGTCCCGCATAAAGGTAAAACCAAACACTATTAATAAGGCAACCACACATGCACTTAACAACGCATAGATTACAATAATCCAATAGAGTTTGCCCATTTCATCAACAGTGCTTTTTGCCATAAATCGCAGCATAACTTGATCTAATCCTTGTTTAGCAAATACCGAACTAAACATTAAACAGGTCATTGCCAAAGAAAATAAACCAAATTGTGATGGTGAAAGTTGTTTTGCTAGCAAATAATGAAAAATTAACGCCAACAATGACGCCAATACTTTTACAACTAACAAAAACGCACTTTTTTTTAATAACTGATGTGGCGCAATAGCAGAGGTTAACATGGGATCAGTCAAACCAGAGTGACAGTACATCACGACCAATTAACTCGTTGAGCCCTTCTAATTCATTAATAAAATATTTATCTAAAAACTCTTTAGTCGCCACCTCCATTTCTTTTGGCTTCTTTGTTACTAGAGGGTTTATTTTTCGATGTACCCCATTAATAAGCCGATAAATAGTATTACGAAATTTTATTTTATGACTTAGAGAGTGTTCAAAATGCTGATCATAGTTGATATTGCCTGCTTGGGGAAACAGACTGTTTTTTAATAATTGTAAGGCATAAAATTTAGGATAAGTGGTCGCATTTTCATGTAAGTTAATAGCAGTAGCGGGTAGCTTTTTATCATCAACACCAATATGTTCACAAACACCTTTAAGGACTTTCGCTTTATCAGCGATAAACTCTTCAAAAATGACGAAATGAATATTTTCCCTCGGAATATATTTTAAGTATTGCTGTATTTGCAGGGTATATAAGCTGCGATTTAATACACTATGAGGATTGAGCTTAATGCAGTCTTCAAAACGATATGGCATACGATTACTCCGTACCAAATGCCAATATTGTGAAAAGGCTCTTCTGCTAGGTTGCCTTAACATAATAACCAGTTTTATGGCTTTGTGTTGCAAAGCAATGCGTTTAGCCGCCAAAGGCGAAGCCAAGTAAGTAGTAGAGTCTTCCCCTACTAGCTGTTGAGGGTTTGCTAAAGAGAATTGTTGGTTATACCAAGCCCAATAGTCTTTTGGTTGATGACTAGACCATTGCCCCCCCGAAAACTGATTAAAATCAGGATGCTGAATAATATTATCACGGTCAAAAAAGTGGAGTTCTTTTTCAGGAATAAATACATCAGGATGTTGATTCAACATGCCATGCAGCGTCGTGGTGCCAGACTTCATTGCCCCACAAATAATAAAATCAGGTATTTTAATCTTTTTAGGCGCCAACCAATCATCATTAGCCATGTTAATTACTGCCTGTTATCCACAAAAAAGAATTCATTAAATTTACTATTTTCCAATAAGTTAACTAGATTATCACTCGGTTGATAGGTGGTATTAAATTGTTGATACAAGGGGGCATACCATTTATTTTCAGCTTTGTTTTTATTGCATAAAATAATTTTTTTGCCTATAAAATCTTCAACTATGGGCAAGTGTTCAGTTAAACGCTCTGCATCAATACACAGTATTTGGATATTTTTGTGTTTAATATTCATATAACCCCGATTTTTATCAAAATGGGCTTTATACACATCAATACCCAAAAAACGTTTAATTTCTTTATCAAACCAAGTAAGGGGATAATGATGATCAAATTGTTGTTCAAACAAAGTGATTAATAAATTTTCACTGGGAAGACGTGTCATCAACGCCGGAGAAAGTGATAATAAATCACTCTGACTATTAAAAATATAAGCGTCTAAATCATGAAAATACATAGATATATTACGTTTCATTGGTTTTCTGACTAAAGTCACCACCTTAATATCGTCTCTACTTTTAATGGCTTTTCGGCGTAAATGGTTAATAAAAGCTTGTTTCAATTTATGATAATAATAGCGAAATCCGCAGCCAAACAAAGCCGCCTGCCTGGGTTTGCAAGTGTGGTTATCTAAATATAAAGTATGAATATGAATAGCATTCTCAATAGCATGCTCTAGCGAGGTGGAACCCACCTTACCCATTTGATAAATTAATACATTATTTTCATCTGCAAACCTTTTATACATAGCAAAATAATATTTAATACTTTTCAGTAACTTTTTAAACACCTGGCTTTATTTCCTCTTTAGTGCCGGTAAATACCCACTTAAGCTTGATCAAATTGATAATGAAAATTATCAATATCCTCTTGGTAAAAGCGTTCAACCAAAGCATAAGTATCATCGTCATAATACTCACTGTAATGTTTGTGTTTAACTACCTTGGGTTGTAATAATAACGGCAATAGAGCGAATAAACGATTTTTTTGTGGCGTTTTATTTTTATGTGTCAAGGTGATGGTGTTTATCGCTAACTGCTGGCAAACCGTGTTAAAATCCTCTTGTAAATGCTCAAATTTACCAACAAAATCAACTAAACACTTGCCCTTTTCATCATATAAAAATTGGCTTTGTGGGACAACATGACGGTAAAAATCTTTGGCTTGACAATGATCATCGTCTTGTGGCGTTGGAAAATGTGTTAACACAAAATGCCGAAAGCTTTTTTGATAATTTTTTGCGCCTAAAGAACGCCTGTAGTTGTACTCAGAAACTAACCGTGACCAAGGATTACGGACAAAGGTAAATTTAAAATATTGCTCGAATAATCCCGGGGTAATATAGCCCTTATCTACATATTCTCTGGCCAATAAATGCGCTAGCCTTGGTGGCCCCAACTCAGGTTGATTATTCGGCCTGAGAAGTAAAGCTTCTCGTTGAGACCAAGTTAATCCCATACGCTGAACAAAAACTGCTTCAATGCTTTGACCTGCCGCTTTGGGAATATGCACAAATATACATTTATCGGGATGAGAAATCATATAAAAACGACCAAGCTTAGTAGTAAATGAGGTGCTAACATAATAGTTTTATGGCTGAGAATCTAGCTGGCCCCTGTTCTAAATAACTATTCCTCATGCTTAACCCCCAGAATTTAAGCCTAATGTACTCTCTGAGCAAAGTTGACACTCTTTAGCCTTTAAATAGATATTTCAGGGTGTTGTTATTTAAATAACGAGTCATCTACATGACGAGCATCAGTGCTTTTTATCTGTCTGAGAAAGCACCACGTTAAGTATATCAAGGAGTTGCTTGTTAAGGGTTTTAACATCACCTACTTGTGCAATTTTTTGACGCGCGTTGGCGGTTAGCTTTTCACGTAAAGGAATATCGTGATAAAGCAAACGAATATTGTCAGCTAAACTAAGACTTGATTTTTCTGGTGCCAGCAAGCCCTGTTCACCGTGGGTTATCAACTCAGGTATACCACTGTGGTAAGTTGATAACACGACCGTGCCTACGGCCATCGCTTCCATAATGGATACCGGTATGCCTTCCATGTCTCCATTATTTGCAGTTATGCTAGGTTGCAAAAAAACATCGGCATGAATTAATTCTTCTTGTACCTGTGCAGAATTTAATGGGCCTAATAAGGTGACAAAAGGGCTTAAGCCTAAGTCATCAATAGCCTGTTTAATCGCCCCTAACTCTTCACCAAAACCCGCTAAACGGTAATGGCATAGGATGGGCTGTTCAGCTGAATCAGCTTTTTGTGGGCTATTTAGGGGGAATTGCTGTGTTTTAGCCTTTGTTTTTGTTAAACCCAGCACCAAAGCCAATGCCTCTAACGCGTATATTATGCCTTTCTTTTGGGTGAAACGCGCCACGGTAAAAAGCGTCAATACTGGCGGTGTTTTTGTTAATTCAATTGACCTAAGCACGGTGTCAAGAGCACGCTGATAAGGAAAGTGTGTTAAATCGACACCCATACGGTGCACCCGCACTTTATCGCTTGAACAGCCTATTTTGATTAATTTTTCTTGCCATATCTCACTAATAGGTAGCATTAATTCGCCTTGCGCAAATAAACGCTGATAATTTGCTCTATTAGCCAACAAGGTTTGCTTCACTGACAGCTCGTAACCATGAAACACAGTGACTAGTTTGCCTTGTAGTACGTTTAACGTGCGTAGGTTATTGGCGGTAATACCGTTATCGCCAAAGTGAGCCAAGATCACATCAAACTGATAGGTATTTTTTGTTTGTGCCGCAATAGCCGCTAACAATAACCTTTGAGCTGGTTTACCCAACGCCTTGGTAGTTAAAGCCTTAACGGTTCTTTTACTTGTTTTAGGATGGACCAACCCAAATAGGGTCTTTATCAGCCTATGCTTAAACTTAACCAAAGGGGCCATAAGGGCAGGGGGGGTTAAATAATGAGTTCGATCAGCTAACTGGTAAGCAAGGTGATCTCCTTGCGTAAATAACATTTTATCACCTACACTTAGCGAGATAATGCTGACATCAATACCCGCATCAATTAACCCCGTTATTTGATTTAATACAAAGGTTTGTGAGCGAATAGGGAATTGACTAACAAAAAATGCAAGTTTCATGATTAATGGTTTAAGTACCTCTACTAGTTATATTTCAATGACTCTGACTATTTGACAACACTACATAAGCTGTAAAAAATACACTTTATATTAAGACTTAAAATATAAGCTTACAAATAACACTCGCGTAACAGCCAGTAAACCTGCACATTAATCATCATTAGCGCCCAACTACAGAAATTGCTTCACACCTAGCGTACTTTAATTATTTGTTTATCAAAAAGAATCATTATTTTTTAAACAAAAAAAACGAGCCGAAGCTCGTTTTTTAACTAATAGGTAATTACTAAATTAATTATCAGTTAATTTCAAGTCACCATTTGCACCGAATGTACCAATAGCAACACGGCTTTCAGACAAAGTAGTTGGGTGCTTAACCTTGAAACCAGCAAATGCTGAGATTTGGTCTTCAGGTGCGTTAATCGTAATATCTACAGAAACTTTACCAAAAGTATCACCAGAGTCAGCTAAAACATCAGCCGCAATAGCGTCCATCACAACAGCTCTAAGATCTGTTATACCTGGTTGAACCATTAAACCGTTCATATCAAGTGTAGTTGCTGTAGCTTTGCCTTCAAGCATGTATTCAACAAAAATCGCCCCGGCAACTGTACCTTCATGAGTTACAGATAGAATTGGGAAAGTATTTGGGCCGAAAGGCATATAAGGAACAGTAAAACTTGAACCATTTAACGCCCAAGAACCTAAACTAGCCGCACTGCTATAAGAACTTGTTGAAGCACCTGCAGAAGCAGTATTGTATTCAAGAGTAGCAACATAATCATATGCTTGATCTTTCAAGACAATAGTACCATCAGTTGCGACTGTGAAACTTGCAGGAGCACCTGCAGCAACACCAGTAACAACTGTACTGGTTAAATCTGTAGCATTAGTACCTGACAATGTAAAACCAGCATCCACAGCGCCATCAGCATCAGTATCCAAGAAAGAAAATTGACCATTCAACGTTACTTCAACAGGAGTCGCTACAGGTACTGCATTTAAAAGATCTGCAGAAGCACTAGAAATAGTCACTGTAGCAGTTTCTGAAGATGAATCATCAACAAAATTTAAACGACCATCGTTCACATCAATTAGGCCTACTAAACCAAAATTACTGGTAGCAGTAGAAAATTGTGTTACAGATTCTAAAATAACTGCAGATGCAGTTTCAATTAATGCGCCACCAACATCTGAACGTGTAGTAATAGTATAAGAAACAGTAGAACCTACCGCACTAGCAGCATATTCAAGAACTAAACCAGTGATATCAAGCTGAGGAGTACCTGCTAATGTTAAACCATCAACGCCAGCATCATTGTTATCACCCGCTGGTGTAGTAAAGGTAAACACAGCCTGAGTCGTTGTAGGATAAGTTACTGTATATGCAGAAACATCATCCGAAGCATTACCTGTTAAAGCAATAACGCCTGATGTAGCAGGCGTTAAAGTAGCACCAGTAATATCAATAGTTACGGATTGAAGACCAACATAGTTAGCAGCTTCGGCGGTATCTAAGTCAAAAGAAACCCCACCTGGATCCACTGCAGTATCATTTGCAGAACCTTCCGAAGACATTGTATATGCTTCTGGGTTAGCAATTGTACCAGCGCCACCAGATATGATTACTGAAGCAGCCATTACATTTGTTGCAGCTGCGGCTAGAGCTAAAGTTAATAAACTTTTTTTAAACATTTTTTAATTTCCTTTGTTTCATGAAACAGAGTTATCTCACTATTTGTGTAGTACAACTCAAATTTAGTATTAAGTTAAAATAATAACACTTAGGCCGTCGCCAAAGCGACTTTTAACATGGATAAGTCTACCCAGTGAATTTATCTTGTCAAGCGTTGTATGTGTAACTGAGTAGACTAAGTTTTAAATTATTTAAATTCAAACAAACACTTGGTTGATTTTCATTCAAAAATAGTAAAAAAACCTTCCTTCTTCTTCTTCTTTAACTTGCCAGCTTCCCTCTTTAACTTGCCAGCTTCCCTCTTTAACTTGCAGGTTAGCCATTTGACTCTAACAAACTTGTTTCCTAAAAAGCAAATAAAAAGTAAAAGTGCACCCTAAAGATCACATCTAACCCTATAAAAAATATAAAAAAATTCAAATGAAAATGCCCACAAAAGTTAGATCCAACACTTACGCCCAAACACCGAAAATCACCCACATGCCCGCGGTCATTTCATCATGGTCGGGGGAGACTATTTAAGGCTTAGCTCGGTTAATTTATTTGAAAATTTGGCTTTTATTTCATCCCACTCATCAGTTGACTCGATAATGCGAGGTGTCACTAGCACCACTAATTCAGTTTTTACGGTCGCGTCATTTCTGCTATTAAATAAGTGACCTATCAGGGGGATACTGGAAAAAAATGGCACTTGAGTATCTGAAAAATCAGTATTTTCACTGATAAGGCCACCTAAAATAATTGTCTGGCCACTGCCCGCAATCACTTCGGTTTCGATGCTACGTTCAAAAATAATGGGCGCACCTTCTACGGCATCACCGCCTGAAGGCTGATTACTGATTTTTTGTTTGATTTCCATAATAATAATACCACGCGCATTAATAGTGGGCTTTACCGTTAAGTCTACCCCTGTTTTTCGGTAGACTACCGACGAGGTGACTACCCCATCATCTACTATGGTATCCCCTATGGTGGGAATGTCATTACCCACAGTAATGGTGGCTGACACCCCATCTCGTACTAATAATGACGGTCGAGACAACACCTCAACATGATCGTTTTGCTGAAATAGCGTAATATTTAAATTACCTTGGGCGCCAGTAAGGGCATAACTTAGTCCAGCAGCCCCACTACCTAAATTAAAACCGCCTTGCGAAGAGGCCACCCCTTGATTCGTTAGGGTAAAATCAACACCACTTTGAAAACTGTCAGATAAAGTCACCTCCGCAATAACCACTTCAAGTAACACTTGCTTGGGCAACACATCAAGTTGTTTTATCAAAGGCATCAATTGCCTATAGTGCTCACCCGTGGTATGAAAAATTAGCGCATTGGCCCGTTGGTCTACTACCATTTTCATATTTTCATTACTGGCATTAAGACTCTTACTGCTACTATTTTTATTTGTTTGTTTATTTTGATCATTTTGACTATTAGCAGACGTTGACGAAGATATATTAGCCGTTCCTCCGCTAATTAAGTTTTTTAAACTCTCCCCTAAATCAGTGGCGCGTGAAAATTGGGGAGAATAAAGAAAATACTGTAAAACGTCACCACTTAACGGTTGATCTATTTGCGTTAACCAGAAATTTATCCGTTGTAATATTTTCTTATTAGGCACAAAAAATACTAACCTGCCGGTACGATCTAATGAAATGATAGAAATGGCTTTGTCAATTTGGTTTTCGCCAGCAACAGTTAACCCTTCTTGTTCTAGTAGTTCACCTAACTTAAGTTTAAGGTCGATAAGCGAAACAAAGGTGGCTTTATATAACCCTATTTCTCTATTTCGATAGGCGGGTTGGTCCATTAATTGAATAAATTCGAGTGCTTTTATAATTTCTGGTCGTTTGCCTTGCACTAACAAGGCATTTTTCTTAGCTGCGGAAATAACATTGACCTTGGCTAAACTTTTTAAAATAAGCGTTAATTGGGTTTGTACCCCATAATCAAAGGGTATCATTTGCATTATTTCTAATGAACTATTAGGTACATCTTCAAGCTTATTACCATAGCCATAAACCATATCAGCTTTAGTGCCTTGGCTTTCGCTGTCATGAATATAATAAATACCTTCATTAAAACGAATAATATAACCCCGCTCTGCTAACAAGGTTTCAGTGATGGTAAACAATTTTTGCTGACTTATTTTTTCTTGTAAATTCAAGGTGATTTTTTGACTGTTTGACTTAACTTTGTCACCCAAAATATAATTAACCGCTAATAATTCGCCAAACACATAATGTAGGTAGTCTTCTAACGGTAATTCATCCGTTGTGATTGCAACCATTTTACTGGTGCTAAACTGTTTGGTAAGATCTGTAGTGGGTTTATCACTTTCTTGCTCTTCTTCATAAGCCGATAAGTATTGCATACTATTATCGAGCAGACTCTCTGCTTGCTGCTTCTGATCTCGGGTGTCATTACTGGTTACAGCGCTGTTATCACTCTTATTTAGATATGAATCATTAACCGCATTTTTAGGTTTTAGCGCACTGCTACAAGCACTCAGTGTGATAACGATAAATAAACTCAGGTTAAAATTATTTACTTTACTTCTTACATCTTTTTTTTTCATGGATTGACACACTTTTATTTATACTCACTTAGCCGTAATAGCTAAACTTATTTATGGGGTCTACATTAATTGGGTATGTTTTTATTTATACATAGTTAAAGTGACTTGCTGCAAGGTTTGATTTAACGTTTGTGGCTGCGTTGGCAATGGCGCTATTGCCAATTGAGTCAACTTTACTTGAGTGTTATTAGCAATTGTTAATCTATACCCATACGCAGGCTGATTATTTTCAAATTTTTCTAGTTTTGTGGAATTACTTTTAACATTAGTGACTAAAATCAATGCGATGGCTTGTTTTTCATCATTTTTAATGATTGATTTCAATTGCAAGCTATGATCATTAATATAAAATTTTTGTAATCTGCCTTGTTGCTTAGCTTGTGCTTCAGCGCTGATTACATTGTTATTAATTTCAGCCGCTGGTTTTTCTGGAGTTTGATATTTTTGGTAACTATCTTGGAGTTGACTGATTGTTGATTGTGCTATTTGCGGCATTGCTAAAGGTTCAATCACAAACTGGGGAGTCGTTTTATTTATTTTACCCGCTTTTTCTGCAAAACGAACACCGATATCGCTCACGATAAATAGTAGGGTTATTATGCTTACCATCAGTCCTAATTTACTGGAAAAATAATGAAGCCTGTTTTTTTTTGGTATTAAAATCACTGACTGTTGCCAACCTCTTTACCGTTCAATTTTATTATTAGCATATAAATGCAAGGTTAAATTACCACTGACTTGGCCTAAATCTTGTGCTTTTTGCCGTTGCACCTTTAAGATAAAATCACCTACTTCAATATAAGGTGACTGTAATTCTAAGGCCGTCATCAATTTGATAAAATTAAGGGTATTACCACTTAAAAACACTTGTAGTTGATAATGTGTTACCGATAAAGCAGGTAAATTGCGGCTGTTTTCCCAGCCAAATCGCGTTAACTTCAGTTTATGCTGTTCTAGTATTTTCTCCAGCATTATTTGTTGTTTCAGTTGAAAATCAGCTTCGACTTGATAAGGAAAGAACACTTGTTCTGCGACGGTCAAGGCTTGCGTTAATTTGACCTTTTGTGATAATAATTCATCGTTTTCACTTAAGACGACACCCACTTGGGATAATTTCTTTTGCTGCTGTTGTATTTCCATATATAAGGCACTTTGCCAGTCGGAAATAGGTAAATAAATGAATTTTATAATCACTAACAGGGCAACCACAGACAATAAAAGCGCATGTTGTTTTAATTCATTCATGACTTTTTATCCTGCGGAGTATTATTTTGTTTTTTTATAACAGATAACTCGTTGGCTTGGGATTGCTTTTTGTTGGTGTTTGTATCTGGGAAGCTCAAGTCAGGGGTTAATAAAAAACTAATAACAAAAAGATCATGGTCTTTTGTTGAGCGGCTTGGACTGTCAAATTTAGCTTCCACAACATTGACATTATTACTGATAGTTTCCAGCAAGTCAGTAGCTTTTGCGGTTTTCCCCCTTAATATGTAACGATTTTTTTGTAATTGAATATTGGTAAACTGCGCTTGTGGGAAAATATCCATTAAGACTAGCCAAATAGGGCTTCGACTCTGTTTTTCTTTTAGAAAGTCAGTTAAGGCTAAATAATACTCAATGTTATTATCAAATAGTTGTTGTTGATTAAGCGACTCACTCACTTGTGATTTTTGCGCGGCCAATTGACTTTGTAACGTATTATCTTGGTATAACAAATAACTACTCGACAGCACTATATAAAGAGTTGTCAAACTAAAAAATGGGATCATTATTTTTTTAGCCAACAGCGATGGCTGCTTAATTTTTAGCGGTCGAAAACATGCGATTAATCGTGTGAACGCTAGTTGCTGTGTGCCTATTAACAATTGTGAGACAAAATCATCGGGTTTAATGATTTTGTCTTTAATTATTTTAGCATGATTAAAAGGCAAACCTGTCGATTCGGCAAATCGTTGACTCGCGTTAATAACCGCGGTTTGTTGTGACGATTGCACTAATCCATTGGAGCGTACCGCAAACAATCGCTTTTCTCGGGATAAAATAACAATTTGGTTATTTTCGCTATCCGCTGTTAATAAAACGGTTTCAGGAATAATAATATAAGCACTAGGCACCTGATGTTCAAAATGCCAACTATTTACAGTACTTTTACCCTCAGCTGTTGGGTTAATGTGATAATAAACATTCTCTTGTTCATTATATTGTAAAGTTAATAATTTAGTTAACTCTCTTTTATTCTCTACGGGATAACTGCTGACTTTTTCTTGATAATGCTTGCGCGCAACAATAATAATGCTCGGAGAAAAACCATTTGAGGTAACATCAGCTTCGTCATTTATTAAAGACGCTTTTTCTGCGGTAGTGGATAACGACAACTGCCCCTTTTCATCTAATAGGAAACGATACATATTGCCGTCAAAATAACCACCAAACTTTACCAGTAATTTTTTTAACGCCTTAAGTTTTAATAGGGTTGTTTTTGTTTGCAACTGCTGATTTCCCACTTCGCATTAACCACGATTTGAATAAAGATTGATAGGATGAATATTTCTAGTGGCGTAAGGGTTTACATTTAAGATTATGCTTTTACTAACACTCGACTCGCCCACGGTACTGGTCAGTTTTATGTGAGTATTATTGGTTATATAAAAAAGTATTTCTTGTTCATTATTTTCTGATATCTCAGTAAGCTGCTCAAACAGTTCGGTTGATAACTGTCCTTTTTTCCGCAGTTCAATCACTTGGTTCAGTGTGTCACTACCTAGCGCTAACTGAGCAAACAATGCGGCTAAAATACTTTCGGGCGCAACCATGGGGTTGAAACTCGCTTGTTTATATAATGATGTGGTTGCTAATAATAAGTTTAATTGCTCAGACGTTATTCCCTCAATAAAAGAAAACTCATGTATGTCAGCGACTTTAGCATTTCGGGGAGGCATGTTTTGACCGGCCGACTCACTTCCATTGAGGCGAGGGATATTATCAAGATCTTGCCAATCTATCAAGCGGGCCACTAGGTTGTTAGCTTCGTCAGTGGTTGCACCTATGGTGGTTAACATTGTTGTCAGTAGTTTGTTATCTGGTTGGTAGGCATACATCAAACCTGACTGATCTTGCATTTTAACAGTTACTTGATCCTGCATAGAAAAAGCTTGATTGTGAAAATTCCATGTTTTAACAATTTCATTGTCTTGAGAACTATTTTCAATAGGATATTTTTTTTGTTCAGTTAATAAGGTAAATAACAGCTCTGCTTCTGCACTATGTAAGGCGACTAGGGCTAATGCTTTTTCATCTCCCCATTGAGCAATGGTGACTTGCTCTTTAGCTGTTTGTGTTAAATACAAGGCAAATACTGATAAAATAGCGGTGATCAGTAATACTTGAATTAACGCTATCCCTTGGTGCTGCTTCATTGAATATCCTTGGTATAATAACCTAACCATTTTTCAGGCCTTTGCTCAAGATGGATGGGAAAGCTTAATTTTTTATTTTCTTTCGTTAACACCACTTCTATTTGCTGAGGCATAAGTTGTTTATCAATGCCTGAATAGTCACTATACCATTGTTGTACGATAGCAAGATCAGCATCATTTCGCTTATAGGGAAGAGATTGCCAGCCAAAATATTGAAATTGCACTTGGTCTAAATCCATAAATAAAGTCAGTTCATGGGTGAAATTAATTTCTTGCTGGGTACCTGTCAATAATAACTGTTCTGTTGAGGTTGATTGATAAACTAAATCCACTAAGTCGTTAGCTTTTTTTCGGGTTGTTAAACGAAATATTTCCGGGAAACCATGGCTAAATAAGCCATTTCGACTAACCGCTAGCAGGCTGTCTGGGCTACCAATAAAAAAGAAAGAGGGTTTTTTATTGTCATCAACCACCACAAAAGAATGAACTCCTTCGAGTAAGCGTTGAAAATTTTCTAAGTTTTTGGCTGTATGAGCTGAGCTGGCAAATTGGCCTAATTCTTGACTCCAACGTTCCGACATTAAACTATAACTATAGCTCCCTGTAAAAAGTAATAAAGACAAAATAGTGATCGATATCATCAGTTCTATTAGGGTAAAGCCTCTAGTATATTTCGATAGTTGTTTTTTTTGATTAGCTCTTTGATTTTTAAAAGGTAAATTAATCATCATTCCAACTTAATTCGTTAAAGTGATAATTTTTAGTTAATCCACTGTATTCTAGTGTTAATTCAACCATCCAAAGCTTAAATTTCTGAGGGGGGTCAGTCATTTTCCCTGTGTCGGTATCAAATATTGGCTGTGCTGCTTTATGTTTTAACAATGATGCCTGCCATTCATAGGTAACGTCCCACGCATTATTGGTTTGACTCAAGGCTAATTCGTTACCATTACCTTGTTGTTGAATTTCAGACTTAACCGCGGCTAACACTGAGGGTAATACCGCCGCTATTTTTATATGTTTATTGGCTTTTTCACTACTGAGAAAAGCGCCACTATAAATCATAGATACCGTTGCTATAGAGGAAAAAAGGATGACGGCAGCCACCAATACTTCGATCAGCGTGAAGCCTTGATAATTTATTTTTTGTTGTAAGGAGCGTTTTTTAATTTTATTTTCAACTTTTACTTTAGCTTGATTTTCTGCGTGTAAGCACTCAATAGTTTAGGCTATGTTTCGAAAGATAACGGTACTATTTAATGAGAGAACTGCCCTTAATATCGTCTTCATGATTCACCCATTTCTTTAGATCCACCGTGAGAGGCTTTCCTCTATAGGTTCCTTCGAGCAAAGTAGGAGAAACAAAACCTTTGATATTATACACTAGCTGTTGCGGTTGAAAGAATAACGACTCTAAGTTTTTATTTTCAATCAGGTTATCTTCTTGATTTTTGATGAAAAGCGTAATGTTTTTGCCTGAGAATTTAACAATATGGTGTTGCCCTGTAGAAAAAGCGCGGTAACTCACTTTGCGAAGCCAATTTTTTACTGTGAGCATTTCTTGTTTGGCCTGGGCTTTCTCTAAACTATTGATGGCTAATGGCCCTACTAGCCCCATTAAAATAGCGACAATCGACATCACGATCATGAGTTCAATAAGGGTGAAGCCCGTGGCTTTCGACGATAGATTTTTCATGAAGGTAGCTTAAATTCCCATTTCGTTAATGGAAACCATACTCATCAACATAACCACTACCACACCACCAACAAAACCTCCCATAAACAAGATCATCAAAGGTTCTAATAATGTGGTCATACGTTCGGTCCAGCTTTCAAATTCTTGACGTGAGCGGTTAGCTATTTCGTCAAAAACACGTTCTAGGTTGCCCGACTCTTCCCCAACTTCTAGCAATGAAATATAAAAGTCAGGATAAAGTGACGTTTGTTTTAAGGCGGGTGTTAACAAACTCCCATTTTTTACTTTCGTTTTGGCTATGTCTAATTCACGTTTCAACACTTGGTTTTTGATATTACCGGCGGAAAGACCAATGGCTCGGTCAATTTGTACCCCTGCTTTAATCATCATGGCAAGACCACTATTAAAGCGAATGCGTTCCACGGTGATCACGGCTTTTTTTATGATAGGTAATTTTAAACTGAACGTTTGCCACCATTGTATAAAGGCAGGTTGTTTACTCGCGGCGACTAAACCAAAAATGCTGGCTATGATCCCGATAAATAATAATCCTTGGTATTGGAGCATCCATTCACTGGTAGCAAGCATTGCGCTGGTATACCAAGGTAACGAGTCAACTTCGCTAAACATTGCTGACATTTTGGGAATAATAAAATTAAAAATAAAAAAGACACTCAAAATACAAACAAAGAATATGACGGTAGGATAAGCAAGTGAGCTGATAATTTTTCGTTGTAATTGTCGACGAAACTTTAAGTCTTTTGCCAGACCGTCAAATATTTCACTTAGGTTTCCCGACGCTTCACCCAGTTCAATTAAATTACAATACAGTGGGTCAAAAATATCATCGTGGGCTTTAAACGCTTCAGAAAGACTCCCACCCTTTTTTAAGTTGGCACTGATGTCAGTTAATAGCTTAGCTAAAGCGGGTTTAGCTTTAGTCCGTTTGATGATATCTATCCCTCGGTCAATACGGACACCTGACTCTAGTAACAAACTTAATTCAGCCGTTAAAAACTCGAGATCTGATAAGGATATTTTTTGACTAAAACTAAATACACTTTTCCCGGCCTCAATAAATTCTTTGACTTCGGTTGGTAATAAACCTTGCTGCTTTAAGTCTAATATTGCACGTGTTTTGTCACTTGCTTCAAGCTGACCGTCTAGTTTAGCACCCGATTTATCGTAAGCTTTGTAGGTAAATAATGCCATTAGCCTGCTACTCTGATCACTTCATCAATGGTGGTTAAGCCACAAATCGCTTTATAAAAACCATCTTCTAATAACGTTCGTCTTTGTAAGTTGGCATTATGCTCTTTTGCCTTGGGAATAAAATCAGCATCTTTGGGCATCGCTTTAATATCATCATCACAACGTAAATATTCAATAACCGCCATACGTCCTTTGTAACCTGAATGTGAGCAATGATCGCAACCTTTGCCCTGTATAAGATTGATTTGGGGTAATTGGAATTTATCTGCTAATGTTTTTAACTGATACTTTTCAATTAATTCATCTGCGTTGGGGTGTGGCTGGGCACATTCACTACAAATTTTGCGAGCCAAACGCTGGGCAACAATTGAAACAAGTGCAGCGTTAAGTAAAAACTCTTCTACCCCTAAGTCTAACAAACGCGTGTAAGCACTCGCTGCGTCGTTGGTATGTACTGTGGAAAAAACTAAGTGACCTGTTAAGGCTGATTGTAAGGCAATTTGTGCAGTTTCTTTATCTCGTATTTCACCCAGCATGATTATATCGGGATCTTGGCGCACAATACTGCGTAAACCTGCAGAGAATCCAAAACCAATTTCGCTGTTAACCTGCACTTGGTTAATACCGGGTAATTGGTATTCAACGGGGTCCTCTAGAGTAATTATTTTTACGTCGTCGTTATTAAGCGCATTAAGAAAAGTGTAGAGCGTGGTGGTTTTACCTGATCCCGTAGGTCCCGTTAGTAAAACAACACCTGCAGTGGTTTTAATGTCTTTACGGATCATTGCTTCAATATCGCTAGATAAACCCAGCACTGACATGTTGTACTGCACATTGTCTTTACGTAGAAAACGCATGACCATTGATTCCCCATTATTCAGAGGTAATGCTGACACACGAATATCAAGTTCTTGATTGGCAATTTTTAATTCTATTTTGCCGTCTTGGGGACGACGTTTTTCTGCGATGTCCATGCCTGATAATATTTTTATCCGGGTCACTAAGGGCAGTTGCATGCGTGGGGAAAGCATTTCTGCTTCATGCAACACGCCGTCAACACGAAAACGTGCGCGATAACGACCGTTATAGGGTTCCAGATGCATGTCTGAAGCCCCTTGCCTTAAGGCTCGTGAGATTAATGAGTTGAGTAAGTTAACGGTGGGGGCTTCGGTGGCTAATTCTCTTAAGCGTTCTTCTTCATCGCCAAGAAATTCTTGTTCGTTTACCAGTGAATCTTGCTGTTCAAATTTACTACTGAGTATTTGAATAGCAGATTCGTCAGCAATAAATATTTCAGCCGTAATGTTGTGCTGGGTCAGCCATTCATTAACCGTTAAATCTAGAGGAAAACGACAAGTAAAGGTCCATGAATTTCCACTCACAGCCAGCGGAACCCATTGTTGTTCAAGTAGCATAGTTAATGTACTAGCTTCAATATCTACTGGTTCAACGTCTTGCCAATGAGTAACATCGAGCAACGGTAAATCGAGATATTTACTGTATAGCACAGACACCTGGTCGTCAGGCAAGCTGCCCATATTAACTAGCACCTGATCAAGGCGACCACCGAAACGACTTTGATAACTTTCAGCTCGTTTTAAATCATCAGGCGATATATTGAATTTTTCGAGTAATAACTGACTTAATTGCATTATTTGTGCACTATGTCTGCATTATTTTCAGTACCGCCTGCTTGACCGTCTGCGCCGAAAGACATTACTTTGTATGGGGAGTTGTTTTCCCCTGGAATAGAATAAATATAAGTATTTCCCCAAGGATCCATGGGTACGGCTTTAGGTAAATAAGGTCCGTCCCATCGGGGTTTATCGCTTTTACGCAGTTCTTCTAAGTTGGCGGGGTAAGAACCCATGTCTAATCGGTAAGTATCAAGTGCGGTTTCAAATGCATGCATTTGTGCTGATGCTATGCCACGCTCTGCCGTGCCTAATTGATCAAAAAACTTCGGTGCTACCAATGATGCCATTAATCCCAAAATGACGATAACGATGAGTAATTCGATCATCGTGAAACCAGTGTTTTTACGCATAATATCTTGAATGTGATTAGTTTGAACCGATTTTAACAGCTGTAAAAACAGCTGTCGAATAGTTACGGTTGGTTTGTTAGATTTTTAAACCATTTTTAACAGTGCTCTATTTTATTAAACGTAGTAAGTCGCCAAACATGTTATAACGCATATGAATATCCGACAAAACACACAGTAAAAAGACTTAACATTACCCATTCAGGAAAGTCCCAATATGTACCTGTAATACCAAAGCTAGCGAAAATGATGGACATAGTGCTTATCACTCATAATGGCTGTCTGGACGTTACTTAAGCGATGCGCTGTTTATCTTCAGCAATAAGACACGAGGCAAGCTCAACATAATAATGAGACTTATCGGATATACCTAAACGCTTAGAAATATCAGGTACGGAATAGTCTTTTTCAACCACTTGGCGAACTGCTTTTTGTTTAAATTCATCGGGATATTTTTACTCGTAATACCTTTTACCTTACTTCGGTTTCTGACTAAAAGTGCCTACAGATTTAGGGAAATATCAAAGAAGCGGAAATTGTTGCAGTTTTGCTTTAAGAAGTTGTTATAATACAACGATAACAATATACGTTGCTTCGTAATGTATATTCACTCAACATATGTTTAGAACACAACAGGGATATTTAATGGAAGTAATATCTAATACTGTATTTGCTGGGGCATTTGCGATTGCATGTTTGACCATTGTTGGTCTTAGGCCTATTGCAGCAA